>NZ_CP090958.1:1557124-1868549 GCF_025787225.1 Saxibacter everestensis | reverse complement strand
CCTGCACTCAGCCAGGAACCAGCCCGAAAACCTGTGAGATCTGCCACGGCTCAGGGCATGTGCAGCGGGTAGCGCGCACCCTGCTCGGGCAGGTCATGACTACCGCTCCCTGTAATGTCTGCCGCGGCTTCGGAACCACCATCCCAAGCCCGTGTGTCGATTGCCAGGGCGAAGGACGCGTTCGGCAGCGCCGCACGCTGACCATCAAGGTACCGGCAGGCGTCGACACCGGAACCCGGATTCAGCTGGGCGGCCAGGGCGAGGTCGGCCCGGCCGGAGGCCCTCCTGGCGACATCTACGTTGAGATCGACGTGCAGCGGCACGAGACATTCACCCGGAAGGGCGACGATCTGCACTGCACGCTCGAAGTTCCTGTGACGGCTGCCGCGCTTGGCGTGAACCTGCCGCTGGAGACCCTGGACGGCGAGCAGAAGCTCGACCTGCAGCCGGGGAGCCAGAACGGGGACGTCATCACCCTGCGCGACCTCGGCGTCGGCAGGTTGCGGGCAGGCGGCCGCGGCGACCTGAAGGTGGAGCTGCACGTTGTGACGCCTACCAGCCTGAGCGAGGAGCAAGCCGACTTGCTGCGGCAACTGGCCGCGCTTCGCGGTGAAACGGCTCCGGAAGCAAAACTGTCCTCGTCCGGCAACAAGATGTTCTCGAAACTGCGCGATCGGTTTGCCGGCAGGTGACCGCGCCGCTGTTCTACTCCGATGAGCTGCCGTCCGGCGTCGAGAGGGGCGACAGCATTGGAGTAGGCGGCGAGGTAGCGCACCATGCCGTGCGCGTGCGACGGATCGCACCCGGCGAGTCCATCATCCTTTCCGATGGCGCCGGCCTCGGTGCTTCGTGCTCAGTCCTGCGCGCCGATCCTGACCGGATGTCGCTGAGTGTCGATGCGGTGGTCCGCGAGACCCCGGCGGACCAGCAGTTCGTTCTGGTGCAGTCGCTGGCGAAGGCAGACCGCGACCTGCAGGCCATCGAGTCGGCTACCGAAATCGGTGCTGATGCGATCATCCCGCTGGCCGCTCAGCGCAGTATCGTGAGCTGGCCGGCGAAACGCGCAGCGAAGTCCCAAGCGAAGTGGAAGTCAACCGTTCGGGCCGCCGCTCAGCAGTCGCGCCGGCTCTGGCTGCCGAAGGTGCTGGCGCTGCACACTCCGAAACAGCTTGCCGCATTGATCGCCGATCAGCCGGATGTCGGCGCAGTCGTGCTGCATGAAGACGCGACCTTGCCGTTCGCCACCTTTGGCCGAGAGCTGAAAGCCAGGCAGTCCGGCCAGACTCTATTGATCGTCGGACCCGAAGGTGGCTTCGGCGACGAGGAGCTTGAACTGTTCACCGCGGCGGGTGCCACCACAGCGAAGCTCGGCCCCCATGTGCTCCGATCATCGACGGCCGGCCCGGTCGCGCTGTCGGTTCTGCTGGCCGCGATCGGCCGCTGGGACTAGTTGCAGCGGGTCGCTGGGATCTAGCGGCGCGCTCGGCCGCTGGGATCTAGCTGCAGCAGGTCAGCGCTCGGCCGCTGGACCTAGCTGCAGCAGATCAGCGCAGGGCATCGCCGGTTACGGTCAACGACTTCCGGTCGATGTATTCGCGTCGGCTGGCTGAGCTGGATAGGTCCTCGCCCTTGGGCACGCCGTATACCGCGACTGTGTAAGCACCGGGTTTCAGGTCGACGGTGAATTCGAAACTTGCGGGATTGTTCACGTCGGTCGACACCGGGAGGGTGCCGGCTTCGATCACATCGCCGTTGCCGGACCTCACCTCCCAGCCGATCCTGCCGTTGTCCGAGCAGGCACTGCCGGCGATTGTGACCTTCGGCGAGGAGAACCGGCCGCCTTCCGCAGGGTCGATCAGCCAGATCGGTGAGCGGGCCGCAGTAGAGCGTCCCTCCGGACGACCCAGTTCGATTGAGTCCCAGGCACGGTAGCTCGGCATTCCGTCCACCAGTACCGCGACCGACGTGATGCCGTCGGCGAGCTGGAACTGGGATGCGGCGGCCGTTGCGGTATAGATCAGTTGCTGGATCGATTGCTGGGCCTGGCGGTCGGTCAGCTTGAGCTTCGTATCGAATGCATCGGACGAGATGTCCACGGTGATGCTCTGATTCTGCAGGCTGGTGGTCACCGAACTCGCCGGTGTCCAGAAGTTCTTGTACGTCGAATCCCTCGGCCGTAACCGCGTCATGGCGGAGACCGCGTCGGCGATCGGGTCGGCGCTTGACGATGCGGAGCGGAACTCCCGGTACAGCAGTTCGTCATTGGCTTCGGCGCCGATGTAGTACACCGGGACTGTGTGCCTCGACGGCATCGACGAAGATTGCGGTGCCGCGTCCTCAGCGACGTCCGGGCCGACGTCGAGTGGTCCGGTACAGGCGGTGAGAACCACCGAACACAGCACGAGGGCAGCCAGCAGGATCGCGCCCCAGTGGAGGCGTCCCGGCTGGGACTGTGCTGTGGAGTTCACGGGTGAAGAACTCTCGCTCTCGATCGGTGGGCATTCGGCCCGGCGGGAGATGTCCGGACACAACGCATTCGAGTGTGGCATAACGCAGCTGCCCGCGTCGTCCTGGATGGGCCACTGTGACCTTGTCTTAATCAAATCGCCATTCGCCCGCAAGGTTGTTGAAGCGTCATCTACTTCGCGGTGCGCAATCCCGGTAGACAATCCGATGGAGCGATGCGGCAGACAACGTCTAGAATGGTTCTGATTCAGCTGAGTAGTTTCATCCTCAATCATTTCGTCGCTCTCAACCATAAGGAGACTCCGGGATCGCCACGATCCACGGTTCACATGACATCGTCGTATGCCTCAACTCCGGCCCAGATCACGGTTCGACTCGAGATTCCGAATGACACCTCGATGGTGGCGCTGCTCGGTCCAAACGATGAGTTCCTGAAAGTCATCGAAACGACATACTCGAGCGTCCAGGTTTTCGCGCGAGGTAATGAGATCACCCTCACTGGTCCGCAGAATCAGATAGAGACAGTTCAGCACCTGCTTGGCGAAATGCGCGGGATTGTCGAGGCCGGCCAGGAGCTCAGCGCCGAACTCGTGCAGCGCGCAGCCGCAATGCTCAGCGCACCGCAGCCCGCGAGTCCGAGCGATGTTCTCAGCATGAACATCCTGTCCTCCCGCGGACGCTCGATCCGGCCAAAGACAGTCGGACAGCGCGATTACGCCGACGCAATCGCCGCGAACACGATCGTGTTCGGCATTGGCCCCGCGGGCACCGGTAAGACCTATCTGGCGATGGCGATGGCGGTCCAGGCCCTGCAGCGCAAGGAGGTCAGCAGGATCATCCTGACCCGGCCGGCGGTGGAGGCCGGGGAGCGGCTCGGCTTCCTGCCCGGCACGCTGAACGACAAGATCGACCCGTACCTTCGTCCGCTCTACGACGCGCTGCATGACATGCTCGATCCGGACAGCATCCCAAGGCTGCTCGAGGCTGGAACCCTGGAAGTCGCGCCGCTCGCTTACATGCGCGGACGCACTCTCAACGACGCGTTCATCATCCTGGACGAGGCACAGAACACGACGCCGGAACAGATGAAGATGTTCCTGACCCGGCTCGGCTTCGGCTCGAAGATGGTGATTACCGGCGACGTCACTCAGATCGATCTGCCTGGTCGCGCGCCGAGCGGACTCCGGGTCGTCCGGGACATCCTGCTGGATATCGATGACGTGTTCTTCGCCGAACTTGACAGCGCCGATGTTGTCCGGCACCGTCTCGTGTCGGACATTGTGCGGGCGTACGGTCGCTGGGATGGGTCAGAGGGTTAAGACGTGAGTATTGAGGTAAACAACGAATCGGGCCGACCCTGCGAGGAGCGCGAGGTCTCCGAGCTGGCGCGTTACGTGCTTGACCAGATGCATGTGCATCCGCAGGTCGAACTTTCGATCATCATGGTCGGGTCCGCGGAGATGGAAAAGCTGCACATCGACTGGATGGACGAACCGGGCCCCACCGATGTGCTGTCGTTCCCGATGGACGAACTGCGGCCGGGCACCGAGGACAGCATTACGCCCGCGGGTCTGCTCGGCGACATCGTGCTGTGCCCCGAAGTGGCCGAGAAGCAGGCGATGGCTGCCGGCCATTCCGCCATGGAGGAGATCCTGCTGCTCACAACGCACGGCATCCTGCACCTGCTGGGCTACGATCACGCCGAACCAGATGAGGAGCGGGAGATGTTCGCGCTGCAACGACAGCTTCTGCTGACGTTCCTGGCAAATCGGGGTCGAGACTCATAGACGTTCCGGTAATCGGCCTTCTATTCGTCGCGGTCGTACTCCTTGCAATTGCTGGCCTGATTGCGGCCGCCGAGGCCGCCCTGATCGCACTGCCGCGCGGGCAAGTCGCCGCAATGGTGGCCGACGGAAAGCGCGGCGCACGTCGTCTGGACCGGATCATCTCCGATCTGCCGACGCACATCAATGTCGCAACGTTCGTCCGAACCATCTCCGAATCGGGCGCCGCGGTGTGCGTGACTCTCGTGCTGGCGCGCTATTTCGACTCGTGGTGGCAGCTGTTGCTGGTCGCTGTGCTGGTGCTAGCCGTGTTCACCTTCATCCTGGTCGGTGTCAGCCCCCGCACCGTGGGACGCCGTCAGGCGGCCAATATCGCCCTGGGCACCGGCTGGCTCATCCACGGCCTTCGCCGGGTACTCGGTCCATTGGCCAAACTGCTGGTCTGGTTCGGAAACGTGGTCACGCCGGCGCGGGTGTATCGGGAAGGCCCGTTCGTCACCGAGGATCAGCTTCGGGACCTGGTGGATCGGGCAGGGGAGTCCGACGTGATCGAGGACGAAGAACGCGAGATGATTCAGTCCGTTTTCAACCTCGGCGACACTCTGACCCGGTCGGTGATGGTGCCCCGGACCGATCTGGTCACGATCGACCGGGACACCGTGCTGCATAAGGCGATGACGCTGTTTCTTCGGTCGGGCTTTTCCCGGGCGCCAGTCGTCGGCGATACCGATGACGACGTGCTCGGCATCGTCTATCTGAAGGACGTCGCGCGGCGCGTGCACGGCGATCCCTCGGTCGCTCATGCCATGACGGTGGAGGCGATCGCCCGGCCGGCCATGTTCGTGCCCGAGACCAAGCCGATCGACAGCCTGATGCGTGAGATGCAGCAGGATGCGCGGCACGTCGCCGTGGTCGTTGACGAATACGGCGGCACGGCCGGTCTTGTCACGATCGAGGACATCGTCGAGGAAATCGTTGGCGAGATCGACGACGAGTACGACAAGAATGACGACGACGTCGAGGACGTGGGTGGTGGCGTCCGCCGGGTGAGTTCCCGGCAGACGGTCGAGGACGTCGGCGAGCTGTTCGACCTCACCATCACCGACGAGGACGTAACCTCGATCGGCGGATTGCTGCAGAAAGCACTCGGCAAGGTGCCAATCGCCGGATCGACCGCTACTATCCATGGTCTGAGGATCGAGGCCGAGCCCGGCGTCGGCCGTCGGCATCAGATAACTCACCTACTCGTATCCCTCGATGAAACCGCTGGCGGGAAACTCAGCAGGGATGACTCGATGCACAACGACGCAACGGAGAAGTAATGACCGGCTTCACGGAACACTCTGACAACTACCGTGCGGGCTTTGCCTGCCTTGTCGGTCGGCCGAACGCAGGAAAGTCGACCCTGACCAACGCCCTAGTCGGCTCCAAGGTCGCAATAACCTCATCGAAACCGCAGACCACCCGGCACACGATCCGCGGGATAGTGCACCGGGAGGACTCCCAGCTGATCCTGGTAGACACCCCGGGGCTGCACCGGCCGCGCACCCTGCTCGGGCAACGACTCAATGAGCTCGTCGCCGCGACCCTCGCCGAGGTGGACGTGATCGGGATGTGCCTGCCGGCGGACGAAAAAATCGGCCCAGGTGACCGCTATATCGCGGCGCAGCTCGAGGCCGTGCCGAGAACCCCCAAGGTCGCCATCGTGACGAAATCGGACCGGGTCTCAAAGGACGCGCTGGGTGAGGCGTTGTTGAGCGTATCGAAGCTGATGGAGTGGGCTGACGTCGTTCCGGTGTCCTCGACCACCGACTTCCAGGTCGATACGGTGGCCGACGTGCTCACCTCGCACCTGCCGAAGTCCCCGCCGTTGTATCCGGAGGGTGAACTGACGGACGAGCCGGAACGGATCATGGTCGCCGAGCTGGTGCGGGAAGCCGCGCTGGAAGGGGTCAGGGACGAACTGCCGCATTCCCTGGCGGCCGTGGTCGAGGAGATGGTGCCACGTGAAGGGCGCCCGGAGGGTTCGCCGCTGCTCGACGTCCGGGTCAACCTGTTCGTCGAACGTTCCAGCCAGAAGGCAATTATCATTGGCCGTGGCGGATCGCGGCTGAAGGATATCGGCACCAGGGCGCGTGCCGGCATCGAGGCACTGCTCGGCACGCGGGTCTATCTCGACCTGCACGTGAAGATCGCAAAGGACTGGCAACGCGATCCCAAGGAGCTTGGCCGCCTCGGGTTCTAGCCCGTTTAGCGCTGCGGGTGCCTAACGACGTAAAGTTCGTACTCGTGATAGGAACCGAATCAAGCGCCCTCGTACACCTCGTCGATCGCCGTCCGCAGGTCGATCCGAGCCAGATGATCTCCGCACTTGTTCCGCCGCCACACTTCGAGGACGTGTCATTCGATAGTTATCGTCCCGATCCGAATCAGCCAAGCCAGAGCGCTGCCGTCGAGGCGCTGCGCGGCTTTTCCAAAGACTCGACTGCGCCGACCAGCCTGTTCGGCAAGCTGTTCGGTGCGGGCAAGTCGGACGCGCCTGCAGGGGTCTATCTCGATGGGGGATATGGCGTCGGCAAGACACACTTGCTGGCCTCACTCTGGCACTCCTTCGACAAGCCCGCCGCCTTCGGCACGTTCGTCGAGTACACCAACCTGGTCGGTGCGCTCGGTTTCCATCCGGCGCTAGCCGCTCTGAAGGAAATGAAGCTGGTCTGCGTCGACGAGTTCGAGCTCGACGATCCGGGTGACACTGTGCTGATGTCCCGGCTGATGCGCGAGCTCGCCGACGCCGGTGTGAAGATCGCGGCGACGTCCAACACACTGCCCGACGCTCTTGGCCAGGGCCGGTTCGCCGCGCAGGACTTCCTGCGTGAGATCCAGGTGTTGTCATCGCAGTTCAAGGTTCTGAAGGTCGACGGCGAGGACTACCGGCATCGTGGTCTGCCGAAGCCGCCGGAGCCGGAAAGCAGCGCCGCCGTCGTCGAGGCCGCGCAACGGGACGCCGATGTCTCGCCAGGCGTTGCGCTGGACAGTTTCCCATCCCTGCTGGAGCACCTTGCACAGGTGCACCCCAGTCGTTACCGGGCGCTGCTCGCCGATGTGCGCGCGGTGTACTGGACGGACGTCGAAACGATCCAGGACGAAAGCGTGGCGCTTCGGCTCGTCGTCCTGGTTGATCGGCTTTACGATCGCGAGGTGCCGATTGCCGCATCCGGAATCGCCCTGGACAAGGTGGTCACCGAAGAAATGCTCGGTGGGGGGTATAAAAAGAAGTACCTGCGGGCCATCTCGAGGATGACCGCCCTTGCCCGAGAGGGAAACGAGAATGGCGGTTAAGGCTTCGGCGTCACGACCATGAGCACAGTGCGCGACGCTCTCGCGTCGCTGTGGTCGGCGTTCACCCGGACCGCGGTGGGAAGGCTTCTGCTGACCACGGTGCGGTACGTCTTCAAGTACCGGGTGTCCAATCTCGCCGCGGAGGCGGGGTTCTTCACCCTGCTCTCGTTGCCGCCACTGGTTCTAGGGCTTGCCGCCGTTGTTGCCTGGATCACCCGGAGCATAGGCGCTGCCGGGCAGTTCGATCTCGAACAGAACATCATCGACCTGACCCAGCCCTTCCTGACCGACGAGGTTGTGAACACGGTTGTGCTGCCGACATTTCGGGACGCCATCGTCGGCCCGGGATACGGCGTGCTGTCCCTCGGGTTTCTGATCTCGCTGTGGTCCGGATCGCGGGCGGTGAATACCTACCTCGACACCGTGTCGATCATGTACGGCTACGGGGGTCACCGGAGCGCGCTGAAGCAGCGGGCGCTGTCATTCACGCTCTATATCGCCGCGATGCTCGTCGGCGCGATCGCGGTGCCACTGGTTGCCCTTGGCCCCGATCTGATTGCTTCCTGGCTGCCACTGCCGCTGGAGTTCCTGGTCGCCCTGTACTGGCCCGTGGTTACGGTGCTGTCGGTTGTCATGCTCGCCGTGCTCTACCACGTGGCGACGCCGTTGCGGCGCTCCTGGTGGCGTGACCTTCCCGGTGCGTTCCTCGCACTTGCCATCTGGCTGCTGGCGAGCCTGCTGATGCGACTGATTCTGTCCTACTCGATCGGTGGGACCTCGATCTACGGGCCGCTCGCCGCGCCGATCGTCGTTATGCTGTGGCTCTACATCATCGCTCTCGCGGTCCTGGTCGGCGCCGCATTCAACGTGGCGGTCAGCGTCGAGTGGCCCCGGAAGCCGGAATGAAGCCGGTTGGCGCTTCGGTGCGCCGGTGCGGCGCGCTGGCATTCCTTGCGTCATGCCGGCGTTCCTTGCGTCGGTGACGCTGCTAGCCGTCTAAGCCGAGTTCCCGGATTACCTCTGCGACGCGGCGTCGTTGCTCGTCGTTCAATCCCTGGATCGGCAGCGGCAGGGATCGGTGCGGGGCCAGGTCGAGATGCTCAGCGATTGCCGCGACAACGCGGAGGCTTCCGCCAAATTCGCTGAACAGTGCCCACAGTGGGGCGAGATGCTCTGACTCCGCGACCGCGTCGGCCCTACGCCCTTCCTGGGCCGCTCTGGTGATCCTGAGCGCTGGCTCCGGGAGCGTTCCGCCGATAACCGAGTACCACGCATCGCATCCAGCGTTGAGTCCAGCTGCCGCGAGCGCGTCACCCGACACTCCAACAGTGACGTGCTCCGGAATCACCCCGCGGATCTCCTGGACTCGCCCGCGGGCCTGTTCTGGGTCGCTGGGCACGCCAGGAATCTTGATCGATGCGATCCTCGGCAGCGCCGCGATCCGACCGTGCAGTTCGGTCGTGAACGTGAAGTGCGTAGTCCGAGGGTTGTCGTAAACGATCACCGGCAGCGACGTCTGCTCGGTCACGGTGCGGAACAGCTCGAACACGTCGTCCGCTGTGAGCGGCTGATACGTCATCGGGGCGAGCAGCACCCCTTGGGCTCCGGCAACCTCGGCGCTGCGGACGTTTGCGAGCACCTGCGAGGTGCGCAGCGCGCCGACGCCGATGAACACGGGCGTTCTCCCGGCGTGCCGTACGGTGAGGCGAGCAACGCGGGCTCGCTCCTCGGTGGTGAGGTAGGAGTAGCAGCCGGTGGACCCGAGCGCGGTGATCGAGTCCGCACCCGAACCCGCGAGCCGCTCGATCAGACCGGTGAATGCCCGCTCATCGATGGCATCGGCCGTGAACGGGGTGAGCGGGAAGGCACTGAGTCCGGTGAACATACGGGTTACTCCTTTGTCGTGGTGTGTTCAAGGTTTGTCGGGATGTGCTCAAGGCCGAGGGCCCGGTTTCCGTACACGGATCGCACTTCGGAGATCACAACCCGGTACTCGCCGAGCCACTCCCCATGACGGCGCTTTGCGATGCCGTGGGTGTCCATGCCGACGAGCTGCTTCAGTGCGTCCATGCTCGACCAGTAGTAGACCTCGGCATGCAAGCCGGTCTCCTCGTTATGCCAGGCCTCCTCGCCGAGAAACCCGGGGATTTGGCGGGCGCGTTCCGCAATTTCACTGTCGATGCGGTGGAATTCGTCATCGAGGTCCTTGACCTCGAAGATGAACGTCGAGCTGTACTTCATCGCTGACTTCATGGTTGCTCCTTCAGAACGAGAGTTGGGTTACCGTTTTCGCCGGTCCGGGTGCCGCCACGTTGCGCGCCAGCCCCGGCGAGGACAACGAGCATAATCCCGGCGACTTGAACGAGCGAGGGGATCTGATGCAGCACGATGAGTCCGAGCACAACACCGAAGGCCGGTTCGAGAGCCATCAGTGTGCCGAACGCGGTATGGGTCATCCGGCGCAGGGCCAGCATCTCCAGACCGAACGGGAGCACGGGTGCGAGTAGTGCGAGCCCGGCCGCGATGAGGAGCACGCGCCAGTCGAGATGCCCGACGACCTGCGGCACCCCGACGAATGCGGCCATTGCTGCCGCTATTGGAATCGTCAGCGAGAGCGCGCTGATACCGGAAAAGCGGTCGCCGACCCGCTGGGTGAGCAGAATGTAGACGCCCCACCCGGTGCCCGCAAGTACGGCGAATCCGATACCAGCAAGATCGACCTCGCCGTGCCACGGTTCGGTCAGCAGGATCACGCCGGCCAATGCGAGCCCTGGCCAGGCGAGCATGCGCCGGCTGTGGCTGCGGATCGCTGCGACCGTTAACGGGCCAAGGAACTCGATCGCCACGGCGGTACCCAAGGGAATACGATCGATCGCCGCAAGAAACGCTACGGACATGAGGCCGGTCGCTGCGCCGAGACCGAGCAGCGCCGGTAGGTCGCGGCGGCGGATGAACCGAATTGGCGGCCGGGCGAGGAGCAGGAAGATCAGCGCACCCATGCACAGTCGCAGCCATGCTGTGCCTGCCGCTCCTACCTCCTCGATAAGCCCAACCGACAGCGCCGAACTCAACTGAATCATGAGCATCGCCGTCACGGCCATGGCCCACGGGGGCAGCGGAGTCTTTGTACCCTCCAGGTTCATGATGCGGCGACCATCCGTCCTGTCACTCTCACGTGAGGACCGAGCTGCCTGAACGCATCGGCAAGTTCGCCGGCCGCTGTGTGCACCGCGTCGTCGGTCATCGGATCGAGTGCGTCGAAGATGAAGAATGCTGACTCAGTGGCGTCCGACAGACCGGTGCGGCGACCCTGCCGCCAGTTCCACCGGCGGCACGTTACGCCGAGGTCGTCCCGCCACACCACCTCGCCGGCATCCGGGTGTTCAAGCATCTCCACGCCGTTCGCCACAACATCGAAGTCCTCATTGCCTGCCGCCCGTACCAGCCGGGCAGGGCCCTGGTAGTAGGCGAGGTCTTCGCCACCCAACGGCACCTGGTGCAGCACCGAAATGGCGTTATAGATGTCGGTGAGCGCGTTCACCCGCGGCAGCCCGGTCTCCGCGCGACGCAGCAGGGACTCGAGGCTGTTCCGGGTGCGCTGCGGTTTCGCCCCGAAGGCGCGGTAGGCATCCCTCCACGCGGCAACATGCGCGATTTCCTCTACGGGCCTCTCGGCAAGCAATTTCTTGGCGTGGGCCTCGGCGGCGTCGACCAATTCGTCACTGACCTCGTTGCTCGGCGCAGGCGTGAGCCCCTCCGCCACGATCAGCATGGTCCGATAGGTCGGGCACAACTGAAATACAGCCTCATCGACCTGAGCGTCGACGAGGAACTGTTCAGCACTGCTCGGCTTTTCAGGCATTCGGGGGCTCCGTTCGGTGTGCCGTTCCCACTCCGGGCTCGAAGACCGTGAGCGAGAACCGGGCAGGCTGATCATCCGGGTTGATGTAGGCATGCGCGACATCACCTGGGAACGTGAGCGCGTCACCGGTATCGAGCGAGTACGACTGTCCGGCGACTTCGACGACGATGCCGCCATCGAGAACTTGCAACAATTCCCTGGTGCCTTCCGAATGGGGTTCGCTGGCGTGGCTCTCACCCGGTTCCAGGGTCCAGTCCCACAGCTCGACAACATCAGGCGAAGTCGTACCTGCGACAAGTACCCCGCGCCCGCCGGACTCACCAGTCCACAGTGTGGCGCCCTCACCACGACGGGTTACCCTGACCGGTTTCGGAGCGGGTGGCTCCACCAGAGCCGGCAAACCGACGCCGAGCGCATCGCTCAGTCGCAGCAGCGTGCCGACACTCGGGTTGACCGACCCCTGCTCGACGTTGACTACCATCCGACGGCTCACGCCAGCCGCGGCGGCGAGCTGATCGAGCGTCCATCGCCTGGATTGTCGTTCTTGCTTCACACGCGCACCGATCGCTCGCGCAAGCGACTCTGTATCCACAGTCATAAATGCAGCATAGTGCACTTTTAATGCACTAGTTGACATCTGTGCACGCCTTGGCGGTTAGCCCCCAAGGGATCGCGGTGTTGCCTGCCGTAGCGCGGGCGGGTGAGCTGTGAGGGTGAGACTGGGGGAGTTTTCGGCGGTCGAGTGCGCCGAGAGGGGTCGCGAGTTGGATGGAAACGGATCGCGCCGCTGGAGGTGTCTGCGGATGAAGGCGTTCACGATCAAAGTGTCTGCGGAGAGAAGGTCGTCGAGAAACAGTCTCAACTGCACTAAAAACTGCACTAAGACAGAAACAAAAAAGCCCCAAACCTGCTAAACGTGCAGGTCAGGGGCTTGTGGGCGATACTGGGATCGAACCAGTGACCTCTTCCGTGTGAAGGAAGCGCGCTACCACTACGCCAATCGCCCAAGCAACGAAAATTACTTTACACGCCCGCTCAGCTCGAGCCCTAACCAGGTGGGTACCAGGTCGGCCGGCACCCAATCCGGTAGGCCCGTTAGCCGCAGGACGCCGTAGACAATGGCGCAGACGAACAGGAATGTGGATAACGACAGGGCGAGCCGGACGGCCATATGCCGGCGCATCAACCAGTGTGACCACTTGGTGACCAGTGCCCTGCCGCGATGCAGAATTCGCTTGGCCCAACCGAACTCGGTGGACAGGATGGTGATGCCAATGAAGACGATCAGCCAACCGGGGCCGGGGAGTGGCACGAGCAGCAGGCCGATGATGACGATGAGGGTTGCCAGGGCGCCGAGAATGAACCGGTACCAGAACCGGCTATGCGGGTTCGAACGGATGACGAACCGCCAACGATGAAATCCGAGCCGCAGCTTTCGCATCCAGACCGGGGCGTGCCGGTGCCGGCGTACCTGCTGCGCGCCCTCGGTTTTCGCCACGTGGGTTGTCACCGGTTACGCATTCCGAGGCGCGGACGCGTCGTCATCAATTCCTCCTTCTGCGCCGTCGAATTTCACGGCACTCTCATCATAAGAGGCACTAGAAGACTGGCCAGCGCCGAATCGGCGATATGGCAGAAATCGTGAGCAAACCCCAAGGTTGCCCGCAGCAACACCGGCGATTTGGCATCCGGTGAAAGATGTGGGTAAAGTTCTATCTCGCAACGACGACAGCGCAGAACACCGGCACGACAGGCGGTTAAGTGGTGAAAGTCGTAAAGCATGCGGACGTGGCTCAGTTGGTAGAGCACAACCTTGCCAAGGTTGGGGTCGCGGGTTCGAATCCCGTCGTCCGCTCGGAGGCACACTTATTGTGAGTCGCCTCGCGGTGGAGTGGCCGAGAGGCGAGGCAGCGGCCTGCAAAGCCGTCTACACGGGTTCGAATCCCGTCTCCACCTCGGTACGGCCTTGATGTTCTTAAGTCTGGAACACGAAGGCGCGATTGGCGCAGCGGTAGCGCGCTTCCCTGACACGGAAGAGGTCACTGGTTCGATCCCAGTATCGCGCACAGGAACTTTAACTTAACCCCCCGGTAATTCCGGGGGTTTTTTTGTTTCGGCAGACGCTATTCTCGCGGTAGATTCGTAGCTGGGCCCAGTCCACACTAAAAGAAGCGCGGCGATGTCGACTTATCCGATCTGGCAGGAACTTTGCGCGGATTTCAGCGATGATCCGTCTCTCTTTCGAGCGGTGCTCGCCGCACTGGAGTCGCCGGCCAGTTACCTGGCCGACAACGAGGATCGGCTTGCCGATCGCGGCATTGATTCGGCGTCCGAGGTCTCGCCGTGGCTGGCTTTCCTCGACTGGTTGGAGGCCAACCGCCTGATGACGGAATTGGACCGTCGGGCCGGTGCCGACGATCTGGAGTGGAGCCTTTCGCAGCTGGTCAGCGTCCGGGAACGTCCGGTCGATCTGTCGCTGCTTTCGGATTCCGGAGCCCACTTCCTGAAGCTGCTACCCGTCGCTGAGGAAGCACTGAACGAACACGGCCTGGCCATCGTCTTCTTAGGCGCCGATTGGGACGGTTACCCGGTCGCAGTGGCTTCGGTGGACAGGGTGCCCCGGATAACGGAGCTCGCAGCCGAGCTCGGCGAAAGCATCACCGCGGCCGGTGACCTGCCGGCAGAGCGCGAGCTTGAACGAGCGGCAGTGACCGCGCGGCCGTGGTGGAAGCTCTGGTGAACCAGGGTTAAATCACCGGCGCGCGCCCGGGTTGGCTGGCTAAGCTGGAAACATGAGCGCTATGGCTGGAAAGATCGCCGCCCTGAGGATTTTCCCGTTGAAGTCCGCCCGCGGAGTCGAACCTGCGGCCGTGGCGTTCGCGGCATATGGCCCGGTGGGCGACCGAAGCTACTCCGTGGTCGATCCGGAGGGCAATCCGCTGAAGGCCAAACAGTATCCGGCGATCGCCGAAATCACTCCGGTCGAAGTCGGCTTCGAGCTGCCTGGGGGGCAAGGACTGTGCAGAGCCCAGGCGGAGCGAGAAGTGGCCGTTATCGACCCTGTTCTGAGTAAGCTGCTGGGCACCGCCGCGCGAATCGTCGGGGTCGAGCCGGAGGAACAGACGACGAGCCTTACCAAGGTCGCTCCGGTGCATCTGGTGAGTAGCGGAAACCAGGAACCACGGGCGAATGTCGTGGTCGAGTGGCCGCCCGCCTCGGGGGACTCCGTTGCCGTGCCGTGGGATATCGGCGACCGGCTTCGGCTTGGCGCCGAGGTCGAGATTGAGCTGACGTCGACACCGCGCCATTGTGCCGGGATTTACGGCCGGGTTGCGGTGCCAGGCACGGCCCGGCTGGGCGACACGGTGCAGAAAATCTGAACCGATACGATGGTCTTCGCGATACTCGTTCGGCCAACGAGCAGTAAATGATCATACGAAACAAGGAGTACCTGTGCCCGCTGATATCAAGTTCACCCTCGACGGAGAATCATCCGTAGGTGAAGCGGGCACCACGGGGACTGCGCTGTTTTCCGGCCGGCGGGACGTTATAGCGCTGCGGATCTCGGGCGAACTGGTCGATCTCGATCGCGTGATCGAGGATGGCGATGTCGTGGAAGGTGTGGAGATAGGTTCCGACGACGGCCTGAACATCCTCAGGCACTCCGCCGCGCACGTGATTGCGCAAGCCACCCAGGCGGTTATCCCGGACACCAACCTCGGAATCGGCCCGCCGATCAAGGATGGTTTCTACTACGACTTTCAGGTGCCGGAACCGCTGACTCCCGAAGACCTGAAGAAGATCGAAAAGAAGGCCCAGGAGATCGTCAAGCGCGGTCAGCGTTTCGTCCGCCGGGTCGTTTCCGATGAGGAGGCCCGCGCGGAACTCGCCGCGGAGCCGTTCAAGCTCGAACTGATCGCCGACAAGGGCAGCGCAAGTGCGGATGACGGATCGTCGGTTGAGGTCGGCGGCGGAGAACTCACGATTTACGACAATGTGGATCGGTCCGGCGAGACGGTCTGGAAGGACCTCTGCCGCGGACCGCACCTGCCATCGACCAAGCTGATCGGCAATGGTTTCGCGGTCACCCGTTCGTCAGCGGCATACTGGCGCGGCGACCAGGCCAATGAGCAGTTGCAGCGGGTGTACGGGACCGCCTGGCCGAGCAAGGAGGAGCTGAAGGCCTACCAGGATCGACTGGCGGAGGCCGAACGTCGCGACCACCGCAAGCTTGGGGCGGAACTCGACTTGTTCTCCTTCCCGGATGAGCTGGGATCCGGCCTGCCGGTCTTCCATCCCAACGGCGCGATCATCCGCCAGGAGATGGAGAACTATTCGCGTGAGCGCCATATCGCCGCCGGCTATCAGTTCGCCTACACCCCGCACATCACGAAGGGCCACCTGTACGAGGTCTCGGGTCACCTCGACTGGTACGCCGACGGAATGTTCCCACCCATGCACATCGACGAGGAACGCGACGCCGAGGGGAACGTGCGCAAGCCCGGCCAGGACTACTACCTGAAGCCGATGAACTGCCCGATGCACTGCCTGGTCTTCGATGCTCGCGGACGTTCGTACCGCGAGCTGCCGATGCGTCTCTTCGAGTTCGGTTCGGTCTACCGTTACGAGAAATCGGGAGTTATCCATGGTCTCACCCGCGTGCGGGGCATGACCCAGGATGACGCGCACATCTACGTAACCGAGGACCAGGTCCAGGATGAGCTGAAGTCGCTGCTCGGCTTCGTGCTCGACCTGCTGCGTGATTTCGGCCTCGACGATTTCTACCTTGAGCTGTCGACCCGCAACGAGGACAAATATGTCGGCTCGGACGATATCTGGGCTTCCGCTACTGCGGCACTGGAAGAAGCCGCCCGCGGGTCGGGCCTCGAACTGGTGCCTGATCCGGGCGGCGCGGCGTTTTACGGCCCGAAGATCTCGGTGCAGGCAAAGGACGCGATCGGCCGTACCTGGCAGATGTCGACGATCCAGCTTGACTTCAACACCCCGGCTCGCTTCGACCTGGAATACACGGCGGCCGACGGCAGTCGCAAGCAGCCCATCATGATCCACCGGGCGCTGTTCGGCTCAATCGAACGTTTCTTCGGCGTGCTGACCGAGCACTACGCGGGCGCCTTCCCGGTCTGGCTCGCGCCGGTCCAGGTGGTCGGCATCCCGGTTGCGGCGGACTTCGCTCCCTACCTGCATGAGGTCGCGGCGAAACTGCGTAACCGCGGCATCCGGGTGGAGATCGATGACTCGGACGACCGGATGCAGAAGAAGATCCGAACCCACACCAAACGGAAGATCCCGTACCTGCTTATCGTCGGCGGCGACGACCAGGAAGCCGGCGCGGTGTCGTTCCGGTTCCGCGACGGTTCACAGGACAATGCCGTGCCGGTCGATGAAGCAGTTGAGCGGATCGTGGAAGCAGTCCGCACCAGGGCGCAGGTTTAAGCATGCCGGAGGCCACGCCGGAGGGACAGCTGGATGGTGCGGAGAGCGCCGAAGACTTCGCCCGCGTTCCGGACGGATTCCAGCGGCTATGGACCCCGCACCGGATGGCATATATCGGCGGTGCGGACAAGCCGAGCGACAACACCGAAAAGGCATGTCCGTTCTGTGCCGCCCCGGCCAGGAGCGATCCCGAGGGACTGATCGTCAAGCGAGGCGATAGTGCTTACGTCGTCTTGAATCTCTACCCATACAACCCCGGGCACGTCCTGGTGTGTCCATATCGTCACGTTGCGGACTACACCGAGATCACCATCGCCGAGCGGGACGAGATCTCAGAACTCACCTCGCAGGCGATGAGCGTCATCCGTGCGGTGTCCAGCCCGCAGGGCTTCAATATCGGCCTCAACCAGGGCGAGGCGGCCGGCGCGGGCATCGCGGCCCATCTGCACCAGCACATAGTGCCGCGCTGGAGCGGCGACGCCAACTTCTTGCCGATTATCGCGCAGACCAAGGCACTGCCGCAGGTGCACGGCGAGGTGCGATCCGCATTAGCCGCCGCCTGGGCTTCGCTCGACTGAGCGCAACCCGAAGACGTCACGTTCACCACGAATCAAAGGAGATCGAATGCGACCGAACGACATCGACCAGCTGGTCACAGTTTCCGCGCCCGCGGTGCTGCCCGGGGGTAAAACCGCGGTCTATGCAGCCTCCCGGGCGCACTCGCCGGACAATGCCTATGTCGGTCAGCTGTTCAGTCTCGATCTCGATGGAGCGGGGACGGTTCGCCAACTGACTCGCGGCTACCGCGATGCCAACCCGGTGGTTTCCCCGGACGGCTCGACATTGGCATTCCTGCGGGCTGACAAGGGCGGCAAGCCTCAGTTGTACGCGATGCCGGTGCACGGCGGTGAACCACTACGGCTGACTGATGCCCCGCTCGGAGCCGGCGAGCCCACCTTCGCGCCGGACTCCGGCTCAATCGCCTACACGGCCCGGGTGCCCGAAGAAGGCCGATACGGAACAGATCCGGACGTCTCGCCCGGTGCGGAGCCGCCTCGGCACGTGACCACGCGTAGCTATCTGTCGAACGATGCCGGATATGTGATCGACCAGCGCCAGCAGGTCTTCGTGGTCGATGTCCCGTTGCGAGACGACAGTCTGCCTACTGCTCCGGCTCAGTTGCCGGAGTCGCGTCAGCTGACCGCCGGTGATTACGACGCCTCGTCTCCGCGCTTCCTCGCCGATGGGCAGCGGATCGCATTCCTCGCGGCTGCCCACGACGGGCGGGATGAGGACCGCTTCTCGGATGTGTACACCGTCGGCGCACACTCCGACGTAAGCACTTTCGAATCGCGGGAGAAGCCGTCCCTGCTGACAAACACCACGCTCGGCATCTCCGCCTTCGAACCCGCTACCGATGGCACCAGCCTCTTCCTGCTGGCGCAGGACCTGGGCGAAAGTGGCTCAGACTTCGTCGCTCAACTGACCGGACTGTACCGGCTGGACCTGAATGCGGGGACGGTGCCCGAGCGGCTGACCGACACCGAGGCGAGCGACCTGGACCCAGGCACGGGAATTGCGGAATTGCGGGACGGCACGGTCCTGGTCGGGCTGACCGAGCGCGGGTCGGTCCGGCTCGCCAGTTTCGGCTCAGCAGGCCTGACGTATCTCTCGGAGCCCGGAACGGTGCTCGGCGGCCTCGACGTGGATGAAGAGAGCGGAATCATCGTCGCGTCGTTCAGCAACGAGAGTTCAGCGGGGGAGATTGGCACCGTCGTCGACGGGGAACTGACAGCAGTCACCGACTTCTCCGCGTCGCTGCGGAAGAACGTGCCGTTGCGCATCCCGGAAGAGTTCGAGGCGAAGGCGTCCGACGGCTACCCGGTGCACGGCTGGGTCGTGCTGCCCGAAGGCGAAGGGCCGCATCCGGTGCTGCTTACAGTGCACGGCGGCCCGTTCTCGCAGCACAGCTGGGCATTGTTCGACGAGGCCCAGGTTTACGCCCGGGCCGGTTACGCCGTCCTGTTGCCGAATCCACGAGGTTCGGCGGGTTACGGCCGCGAGCATGGGCTTGCGGTGAAAGGCAATTTCGGCAATCTGGCGATGGACGACGTGCTGTCGTTTCTGGACGCGGCGCTCAAGGAGTTTCCGGCGCTGGATTCAGGCCGGCTCGGAGTGCAAGGCGGTTCGTACGGCGGCTACCTGACCTCGTGGATCGTTGCCCACGATCACCGTTTTGCCGGTGCGATAGTCGAGCGGGGATACATCGATCCGGAGTCCTTTATTGGCACATCGGACATCGGCACGTTCTTCGGTCAGGAGTACGTCGGCGCCGATCCGGAACAGATGCGGTCGCAGTCGTCCTACGACATGATCGACCAGGTCCGCACCCCGACCTTCGTTATTCACTCGGAGCGCGACTTCCGCTGCCCTCTGGAACAGGGCCAGCGATACTATATGGCGCTCAAACTGCGCGGTATCGACACCGAACTGTTGATCTTCCCGGGAGAAACTCACGAACTCTCCCGCTCCGGTCAACCGCAACACCGAGTTGCCCGCTTCGAGCACATCCTGCGCTGGTGGAACAAGCACCTGCCGGTCGGCTAGCCGGGCAAGACCGCGAACTCTGTGTCAACCCTGGCGGCAGGACGCGGACGTCAGGCAGGACCGCGCGCGTATTCGCGCGCGGTCTCGCCTGAAGCTCGCGGTCTGCGCCCGTGCGGGTGCGGGGCCCGCCTTGGTTCCGGCTAGGTGGGCCGCCGGGAAGTGATCGCCTGTCCGAGCCGCGAATCGATGCCGAACACCTTTTCCAGCGGGGCGAACGACAGCAGGCAGATGACCAGCGGCAGGAAATGGATTTCCAGGGTGAGGAAGGTGAACAGGTGGAATCCGCAGAAGAACAGCACCGCGACGGCCAGCCACCGCTTGCGCAGGAACAACAGGATCGGTGAACCGAATTCCGCGATCAGCATCAGCCATTGGCCGAATCGCGGGAACCATGGAAATGTCAGCAGCCACTGGGCGAAGTCGGTGCCGCGGCGGGCAAATGCCCAGCCGATCACGACCTTGTTGGCCCAGCCCCAGCCGCCGTAGCGCATTTTTGCCCAGGCGGAGAGGAAGTAGCACAGCACGACGCCGACATGGACGGCGCGCAGCGTGAAGCCGGCGGCCTCGCTCAATGTCCGGTCGCCCCACTTGGCCTGGCCGGCCAGCGGGAGCACCAGCAGTGTGACGAAGAAGGCGTACTGGTCGTGGTCGACCTTGGTGAAGCTGTACCCGATGGTCGCCCAGTCCACGAATGCGAGCAGCGCGACCGTTCCGGCGATCCGGGGCAGCCTGCCGCTGGCGGCGATCAGCGCACTGACCACGAGCACGATGTGCAGCACCGTCACATAAGGCACATTCGGCGCCGGCAGGTGAAGCACCTGGCGCAGAATGATCGGCTGATACAGATCGGCCGGGACATTGGCAAGGGCGGGTGGATCGTTCAGGATGAAAAACGTGTTCGCAATCAGGAACAGGTAAATGAAGGTGCGAAAGATCGCAATCCGTTCCAGCGGGACCAGGGGAGCGGCCCATCGCCGGAACGCGGAGCGGGTATCGGGTTGTGTGCCGGTGGCCGCGACTCTGTCCTGTGCAGTCATCCCAGATTCTCCGGATCGATGACTGTCCACTCTGCCAAGGTGACATCCTGAGGCGCCTGCTCGACGCCGTTGATCAGCGGAGTGTGCTTCTGCATCAGGGTGACCTGGACGTAGTCCGGCTCATCCGGCATCTTGCGGGCATGCGCCACGGCAAGCGCCTGCAGCAGCGATGGATCGTCGATGAAGCGCTGCAGCTGCCCTTCGATCTCCGCTCGCCCGATGCCGATGCCGTTGACACCGAAGGGAACCCGGACCTGACGGCCGTCGTCCAGGGTGGCGACAGCATAGGCTGACCGGATCATGCCGTTAAGGTTAGCGCCGGTGGCATATTGTTTCTGGGGCCCGATCGGCCACCAGGGGTCATGTAGGACAGCGGTACCCAGCACAGTCAAAGCGAACAAGAGTCCGAAGCTGATCAGCCGCCAGACAAGCCCAGAGCGGGACAGGAAGCGAGTTTCGGCCATGGCTACCATTTTTACATGGCTCGGTGGCCAGGGCCGTATTCGGCGGGTCGGTGGGCCGCGAAGCCAGCCAGGCTGATTAGGCTGACGTTTGAGATGCTGAACAAATTTGCCCGCGCACTGTTCACCCGCCTGCTGACGCCTGTGGCCAGGTTCCTGCTGCGTATCGGGCTGGGGCCCGATGCCGTCACTGTGATCGGCACGGTCGGGGTATGTCTTGGCGCCCTGGTGTTCTATCCACTTGGCCAGCTCTTCTGGGGCACCGTTGTCATCACTGTCTTCGTGTTCGGAGACATGTTGGACGGAATCATGGCCCGGCTGCAGGGACGAAAGTCGACCTGGGGAGCGTTTCTGGACTCCAGCCTCGACCGGTTCGGCGACTCAGCGGTGTTCACCGGTCTGGCGGCGTGGTACTTCCTGGACGGCGATCATCACCTCACCGCGATGCTGTCGATGGCGTGCCTCGTGATGGGAAGCATCGTCTCCTATGTGCGAGCTCGGGCGGAAGGACTCGGCGTCCAGGCCGCCGGTGGAATCGCCGAACGGGCAGACCGGCTGCTGCTGACCCTCGTGGTGACTGGCCTGGTTGGACTCGGGCTGCCGCGGATGGTGCTTACAGTTGTTCTCGGCGTGTTGGCCGTCCTGTGTCTGGTCACCATCTGTCAGCGGATCGTGGCGGTGCGTCGTCAGCTTCTCGTTGCGACGGAGCAACCGGAGATTGCACCCGATGCCGATGCCGACCCGCTGCACGAATGGACCCCGGACCCGGACGGCGTGCCGGCGCGGGAGGCTGCGCGGGTTTTGCTGGTGAACCAGCACGACGAGGTGCTGTTGATTCACGGCTATGACACTGACGATTCGGCACACCACTGGTGGTTCACCGTGGGTGGCGGGCTGGAACCGCACGAAACGCCCGCCGAGGGTGCGGCGCGTGAAGTCGCCGAGGAAACCGGATTGCGACTGGACCCGGCCGAGCTCGTGGGGCCGGTATGCCGGCGCAGCGCGGAGTTCAGGTTCATCAGCAAGACAGTGCGCCAGCGCGAGGAGTTTTTTCTTGCACGGGTTGACGGCGACTATGATTTCAGTGCTGAAGGCTGGACGGATATCGAACGCCGGACGCTCGGAGAATTTCGCTGGTGGTCGCTTCCGGCAATCGCCGCATCGGAGGAAACTATCTATCCCTCCGAACTCTGCGCGATTCTCGAACCGCTGCTCGCCGGCGGCTGGGACGGGAATACCAGGCACATCAACTAGAAGCTAGAGGAGACGGGCGGACAATGTCGGGCCACTCAAAATGGGCAACAACCAAGCATAAGAAGGCGGCCATCGATGCCAAACGCGCCAAGCTTTTCGCCAAACTGATCAAGAACGTCGAGGTGGCGGCCCGGGTCGGCGGCGGCGATATTAGCGGCAACCCGACGCTGTACGACGCGATTCAGAAGGCCAAGAAGTCGTCTGTCCCGAACGACAATATTGACCGTGCGGTCAAGCGCGGGTCCGGCGAGGATGGCGGTGGCGCCGACTATCAGACCATCATGTACGAAGGCTACGGCCCGCAAGGAGTGGCGCTGTTGATCGAGTGCCTTACCGACAACCGCAACCGCGCGGCCTCCGACGTTCGCCTAGCTGTCACTCGCAACGGCGGCAACATGGCCGATCCGGGATCGGTGGCATACAACTTCAGCCGCAAGGGAGTCGTCGTGGTGCCGAAGGACGGCACCTCCGAGGACGAGGTCCTGGAGGCCACGTTGGAGGCCGGAGCAGAGGAAGTCAATGACGACGGCGCCCAGTTCGAAGTGCTCAGCGAGGCCACCGACCTGGTCGCCGTGCGCACGGCGTTGCAGGATGCCGGCATCGACTACGACTCGGCCGAGGCATCGTTCGTGCCATCCGTCGAGGTGCCGCTGGACGCCGATGGCGCCGCCAAGGTCTTTCGGCTGATCGACGCGCTCGAGGACAGCGATGACGTGCAGAACGTCTACACCAACGCCGACATCTCCGACGAGGTCCTCGCCGCACTGGAAGACGACGAGTAGCCGGCGGCGATGCGGGTACTCGGCGTCGATCCCGGCCTGACCCGATGCGGACTCGGCGTGATCGACTCACTGCCAAGCCGGCGCGCAACCATGGTTGCGGTCGGTGTGCTCCGCACGGACAAGAATTCGTCCGTGGACGTTCGGCTCGGTGAACTGGCCGAGCAGTTCGACCAGTGGCTTGACGACTATCGTCCGGATGTCGTCGCAGTAGAGCGCGTCTTCGCTCGGCACGATGTCTCCACCATCATGGGCACGGCACAGGCGTCCGGCCTCGCCATCGGCCTGGCCGCACGACGCGGTATCCCGGTTGGTATGCACACGCCGAGCGAGATGAAGGCGGCGATCACCGGTTCGGGGCGCGCCGACAAGGCGCAGGTAACCGCGATGGTCACCCGGATTCTCAAGCTGGACGCCCCACCGAAGCCGGCCGACGCTGCGGACGCGCTCGCCCTGGCGATCTGCCACTTGTGGCGGGGCGCGGCGGTCGGATCGTCGACGCCTGGAGCGGCGAAGGATCTGCCCGACCGGCTCGGGCTCCGACGGGAAGGCTCCGGGCTGACCCGCGCACAGCAGCAGTGGGCGCAGGCGCTGAAACAGACGCGCAAATAGCCGCCACACCGCGCATCGGTGCCGCCACGCCATCGGTGCCGGCCGCGGGTCGGTACCGGAAATGTCGGAGTCCCGCGCTAGGGTATTAGTACAAGTGTTCGTTCGGAAAGCCTGCCGACAGCGCTGACGGATCTAAGTAGGGATGGGATTGCGCGCGTGATTGCTTCTGTGACCGGAGTAGTAGCAAGCCTGCGGCTGGACGCCGCGGTGATTTCGGTGAACGGCATCGGAATGCTGGTTTACGCCGCGCCGGGAACCCTGGCCGAGCTGCGGCTGGGCAGCGAGGCGACACTGTCGACCTCCCTTGTGGTCCGTGAGGACTCACTTACCCTTTACGGCTTTTCCGACGACGATGCTCGGGACGTGTTCGAGACGTTGCAGACGATATCTGGCGTCGGGCCCCGGCTCGCCCTGGCGATGCTCGCCGTGCACGCCCCGGACGGGCTGCGCAGAGCGGTGATCGACGGCAACCTCACTGAACTGATGAAGGTACCCGGCGTCGGCAAGAAGGGTGCGCAGCGAATTGTGCTCGAACTCGGGGACAAACTTGGTATTCCGCGTGGCATCGGTCTGCCCGGAGTTCAGACGGCGATGCCGAGCGCCAAGGAGGAGCAGATAATCGATGCGCTGATCGGCCTCGGCTGGAATCAGAAACAGGCGGCAGAGGCCACCAAGACGGTCGTGGACGGTGCCGGCGAGGAGTCCGTCGCCGTGCTGCTCAAGGAAGCGCTCAAGGAACTTGGCCGCCGCTGATGGAAACTGACGGATCATTCGAAGTCAGCCTCGGGGGCTCCGAGTTGACCGGTGCCGAATCGCAACGGCTCACCTCGGTCAACGCGGATTCCGTGGAGCGGGCAGCCGAAGCTGCGCTCCGTCCGAAGGGCCTGGGGGAGTTCGTCGGCCAGGCGAGCGTCTGCGACCAGCTGTCTCTCGTGCTCGAGGCGGCGCAAGGCCGTGGCCGGGTCCCGGACCACGTCCTGTTATCGGGTCCGCCCGGGCTGGGCAAGACGACGCTTGCAATGATCATTGCAAGCGAACTGGGTTCGCCGTTGCGTTTGACCTCGGGTCCGGCCGTGCAGCATGCGGGCGACCTGGCCGCAATTCTCTCCTCGCTCGAAGAGGGCGAGGTGCTTTTCGTCGACGAAATCCACCGGATGGCCCGCGCAGCCGAGGAGATGCTGTACGTCGCGATGGAAGACTTCAGGGTCGATGTGGTCGTCGGAAAAGGGCCGGGAGCTACCGCGATTCCGTTGGAGATCCCGGCATTCACCCTGGTTGGAGCCACCACGCGCTCCGGCCTGCTGCCGGCGCCGTTGCGCGACAGGTTCGGCTTCACCGGACATCTTGACTTCTACAGTTCGGATGACCTGGTTCATGTGCTGCATCGCTCCGCGAAACTGTTGGGTATCGAGGCCACGGCTCGAGGCACCGAAGAAATTGCCACCCGATCCCGCGGAACACCCCGTATCGCCAATCGCCTGCTGCGACGGGTTCGTGACTGGGCCCAGGTGCGCGGCGAGGGCATCGTCGACCAGAAAGCAGCCAAGGCCGCCCTCGCTGTGTACGAGGTGGATATGCGTGGCCTGGACCGCCTGGACCGCGGAGTTCTGGAGATTCTGTGCACCCGTTTCGGCGGGGGACCGGTAGGTTTGAACACCCTGGCGGTCTCCGTCGGCGAAGAGCCGGAAACCGTGGAGACTGTGGCGGAGCCGTTTCTGGTCCGCGAGGGCTTCATTTCCCGCACTCCGCGCGGCCGGATCGCGACGGCGGCCGCCTGGAAGCACCTCGGGCTGAATCCGGAGCGCGGGGACAACCCGCTGCCACTGTGATCGGCTGTCCGTCCCGCGGTTATTCCTTGACTTCACTCTCAGCGAAGTACCAGTTCGCCGTGAAAGTATGCATCTGAGGCCGGGCTCACTTAGACTCGGTCGGTGACGTTGTGTGCGAACCGACGTTAAATCAGACATTCGCGGCGTAGAGAACGCCGCACATCGAAAGGCTGTGAAGTCCCACCGTGGAAATTCTACTTGTCGTCGTTCTGGGCGGTCTGCTCATCTTCATGATGTACAACTCCCGCCGCAAGCAGAAGGCGCAGCAGCAGGAAATGGCCACCAAGCTAGGTCCGGGCGCCGAAGTCATGACCACGTTCGGCGTTTTCGGCACCGTCATTTCGGTGAATGAAGAGACAAACGAAGTCTTACTCGAATCCGGTCCAAGCACCACCCTTCGCATTCACAAGCAGGCGATCGGCAAGATCACCGAGGCTGCCTCGGTCCACTCGACACATGACGACGCGGCAGTGGACGAAATCGATGTCCAGGTTCCGAACGACGCTTCGGGCCTGAGCGAAACCGAACCGGAGTTCGGCAAGCGTGCGGACACGACTAATGGTGTCGACGCCAGGGATAACGCTGTTCAGGACGATGTCGACGTCCGTGACGACCTGGTTGTCGAAGGCGACGTCGTTGAAAGCGATGACGCTGCCAAGACGAACCGTCCGGTGGACGGTACCGTCGAGTCGCCTCGCAACGCCGATTCGGCTCGCGACGCTGACTCGGACTCAAACGACAAGAAGTAGCGTCCTGCCGGCCGCAGGGCCGGACCAGACCAGGCGACGAGCGGGCAGTGCTGCTGCCTACTGAACGAGAAGAGATTGTTCGTTGGCATCATCAACTTCCGGCACACGCCCGGGCCGGAGCTTTATCGGGCTCGCGGTCATCACCCTGGTGCTGGCTGCCGTTCTGACCGGTGGCGTGATCTGGGGAAAAGCGAGTGCGTCGCCTAAGCTTGCCCTCGATCTGGAGGGCGGCACCTCGATCGTGCTGGCGCCGCAGCTTTCCGGCGGCCAGGAGATCACCAAGGAGCAGCTCGACCAGGCGGTGGCGATTATTCGCCAGCGCGTGGACTCGACCGGGGTCTCGGAGTCGGAGGTCACGACGCAGGGTGGCCGCAACATCGTGGTCAACATTCCCGGGAATCCGGACGAACAGACCCGGCAGCTGATTCGGTCTTCGGCCCAGCTTCGCTTCCGGCCGGTACTTGTCCAGGGCGCGCCGGGACCGGCAGGGGCCACCGAGCCCGCCGAGTCGGAAAAAATTCCCGAAGACGTTCAAAAGCAGATCGACGAACTGAATAAGGGCAAGACGCAGGAACCGAAGCAGGACGAGAAGTCCGACGCCCCGTCGGGCGGTGGCAACGCGACGCCGGATGCCGGTGGCAACGCCACACCGGATGCCGGTGGCAACGCAACCTCGGACTCCAAAGACGAGCCCAAGCCAAGCGAGCCCGCACCGGAAGACGGCGGGATCAACGTTCCCGTGCCGGAGGACACGCCAAAGACGAAGCCGAGTAACGGCTCGGACATGGCCTGGATCACCGATTCCATCGCCGCTAAGTACTACGCGCTTGACTGCACGAAGGAAGAGAACCGCACCGGCGGTTCGCTCGACGCCGCGGACACCGCGCTCGTCGCCTGCTCGCAGGACGGCTCGGCCAAGTACATCCTGGGGCCGGTGGAGATCGAAGGCCAGCACATCAAGGATGCGAGCCAGGGATACAAGTCGACGTCCTCCGGTCAGCAGACCAGCGAACCGGTGGTCAACCTGGAGTTCGATCGGGAAGGCACCGATCAGTTCCGTGAAATCACCACCAGGCTGACCGGTCAGCAGCCTCCGCTGAACCAGTTCGGCATCGTGATGGATGGCAACGTGATCTCGGCACCGAGCTCCGAGGTGATCATCAGCGACGGCAAGGCCGAGATCAGCGGTAGTTTCACCACTGAATCGGCGCAGACTCTCGCCAACCAGCTGAAGAACGGCGCGCTGCCAATCTCCTTCAAGGTGCAGACCGAGCAACAGATTTCGGCAACCCTGGGTTCCGACTATCTGGCGAAGGGCCTGTTGGCCGGAGTGATCGGCCTGCTGCTCGTCGTGGTGTACTCGCTGTTCCAGTACCGGACGCTCGGCCTCGTGACGGTCGCCAGCCTGGCGGTCGCCGGCGTGCTGACCTATCTGCTGCTCTGCCTGGTCGGCTGGCGGTACGGCTATCGGCTGTCGCTTGCCGGTGTCGCCGGTGTGATCGTCGCCATCGGTATGACCGCTGACTCGTTCATTGTCTACTTCGAGCGGGTTCGCGACGAACTTCGTGGCGGACGCGGTCTGGTGTCGGCAGTTGAGATCGGCTGGAACCGTGCCTCACGCACGATTTACGCCTCAAAGAGCGTCAACCTGCTCGCCGCCATCGTGCTGTACGTGCTCGCGGTCGGCAGCGTCCGTGGTTTCGCTTTCACGCTCGGCCTGACCGTGCTGATCGACGTGC
Source organism: Saxibacter everestensis (assembly GCF_025787225.1). NCBI lineage: Bacteria > Bacillati > Actinomycetota > Actinomycetes > Micrococcales > Brevibacteriaceae > Saxibacter > Saxibacter everestensis. Next base: position 1,840,577 of record NZ_CP090958.1, on the reverse strand, counting down.
TGGTCGTGCTGCTGTTCACCCACCCGATGCTGCAGCTGCTGGCGAAGACGAAATTCTTTGGCCAAGGACATCCCTGGTCCGGGCTGGACCCGCGACGGCTGGGAGTCAAGAAGGCCCAGTACCGCGGTGCGATGGGCTTCGACTTCGACGAGGCGAAATCCAAAGCAAAGAAGAAGAACACCGGTGCGGCGGCCGAGGCCGAACGCCGGATGACGATCGCAGAGCGTCGCGCCGCGGCAGAAGCCGGCACGGCCGATTCGTCTGCAACCGATGCCGACAAGGTGAGCGCCTCCAGCTCGAAGGAGTCCTAAATGGCCAGCTTTTCCAACTGGGGCAACGACCTTCACAGCGGTAAGCGGTCGATCCCGTTCGTCGGCCGTCGGAAGCTCTGGCTGACCATCAGCCTCGCGTTCGTAATCCTGTCGGTCCTGGTGCCGGTGTTTCGCGGCGGGTTCAATCTCGGTATCGAGTTCCGTGGTGGCTCCGAGTTCCAGATCGCCGACGTCAAGGACACTTCGGCAGAGCTTGGCCAGAACGCGATCCGCGAGGTGCTTCCAGAGGCCGAGCCACGGCTGACACCCACCTCGGACACTGCGGTGCGAATCCAGACCGAACAGCTGACCGACGACCAGATGCAGCAGGCCCGGGAAGCGCTTGTCGCGGCCTACCAGGTGGAGAACGGCGACGTGACGTCATCGTTCGTCGGACCGGCCTGGGGCCAGGACGTCACCGAGAAGATGGCCCGCGCGCTGGTCATCTTCGTGGCCCTGGCCGCTATCGGCATGGCCCTGTACTTCCGCACCTGGAAGATGTCGGTCGCCGCGATGGTCGGCCTGCTGCAGGTGATGATCGTGACGATGGGTATTTACTCCGCGACCGGCTTCGAGGTGACTCCTGTCGCTGTGATCGGATTCCTTACGGTGCTGAGCTTCGCGCTCTATGACACCGTGGTGGTGTTCGACAAGATCCGTGAGAACACCCAGGACTTCCAGCGCAACACCCGGCAGAAGTTCAGTGACATGGTCAATCTCGGTGTCAACCAGACAACTGTGCGTTCGATCAACACGTCAGTTGTCAGCGTCCTCCCGGTTGCGGCAATTCTGTTCATCGGGGTCTTCGTCCTTGGTGCCGGCACGCTGACCGATATCGCCTTGTCGCTGTTCGTCGGCACCATCATCGCGGCGCTCTCGACGCTGTTCGTCGCATCGCCGTTGTACTCGCTTCTCCGCAGCACCGAGCCTGCCGTCAAAGCGCAGGAACGCAAGGTCGAGAAGACCCAGGCCGATGCCCGGGATAAGGGTACGGGGAACACCACGACGCAGGCTAAGGTTAGGTCTAACAAGTCTTCGAAGAAGGCCGAGGCAAGGGCTTAACAGATCCTGGGAGGTGCATGATGGCTGACACCGGAGCACGAACCACAAACAACTCAGCCGACCAGGATGCGCCCGGGCCGAAGTCTTCGAGCTATTCGCCGGGCAGGCGCGACCGGGCCCTTGCCAGGCTGGCCCGACTCGCTGGGCGGGGTTCGGCCGGGCAGTCGCCTATGATCGAACCCCTGATCCGCGCGATCAGGATGAACCACCCCAAGGCTGATGTCGGTGTGGTTCGCAGGGCCTACGAGGTCGCCGCCGCCGCGCACCGTGGTCAACGGCGTAAGAGCGGCGATCCATACATAACGCACCCGATCGCGGTGGCGACAATTCTCGCCGAACTCGGCATGACGCCGGACACGCTCGCGGCCGCCCTGCTGCATGACACGGTAGAGGACACCAGCTACACGCTGGACCAATTGCGCGCCGAGTTCGGCGACGAGATCGCGATGCTGGTCGACGGCGTGACCAAACTGGACAAGCTGAACTATGGCGACGCGGCCCAGGCTGAGACAGTGCGCAAGATGGTCGTCGCAATGGCCAAGGACATTCGCGTCCTGGTGATCAAGCTCGCCGACCGGCTGCACAACGCCCGCACCTGGCGTTACGTTTCCCCGGCGTCCTCTGCCCGGAAGGCCAAGGAGACCCTGGAGATCTTTGCCCCGCTGGCACACCGGCTGGGCATGAACACGATCAAATGGGAACTTGAAGACCTGTCGTTCGCCACGTTGTACCCGAAGGTCTACGACGAGATAGTTCGTCTGGTCGCGGAGCGCACACCCGAACGCGAGCAGTTTCTGACCTCAGTCCGAGACCAGGTCAACCAGGATCTGCTGTCGGCGAAGATCAAGGCGACGATCACCGGCCGGCCGAAGCACTACTATTCGATCTACCAGAAGATGATCGTTCGCGGACACGAGTTCGCCGACATCTACGACCTGGTCGGCGTCCGGGTCCTGGTCGACACCGTGCGGGAGTGTTACGCGGTGCTCGGCGCCGTGCACGCAAGGTGGAATCCGGTGCCGAACCGGTTCAAGGACTACATTGCGATGCCGAAGTTCAATATGTACCAGTCGCTGCACACAACGGTGATCGGCCCCGGCGGCAAGCCGGTCGAGATCCAGATCCGTACCCACCAGATGCACCGCCGGGCAGAATTCGGCGTAGCGGCGCACTGGAAGTACAAGGACCTCAGCAATCGCGACGGCAAGGAAGATCCGGGCATGACCGTGCATGACACGGGCTCGGTGAACGATATGGGCTGGCTGCGCCAGCTGCTCGATTGGCAGAAGGAAACCCAGGATCCGGGCGAATTCCTCGACAGCCTTCGATTCGAGATGAACGCACGCGAGGTCTACGTCTTCACCCCGAAAGGGGAAGTGATCTCGCTCCCGGCCGGATCGACGCCGGTAGACTTCGCGTACGCCGTGCATACCGAGGTCGGCCACCACACAATGGGTGCCCGGGTCAACGGCAGACTGGTCTCCCTGGAGAACACACTCAGCAACGGCGACGTGGTTGAGGTCTTCACCTCCAAAGATGAGAACGCCGGGCCCAGTCGCGACTGGCTGACGTTCGTGAAGAGTCCGCGGGCGCGGAATAAGATCCGGCAGTGGTTCTCGAAGGAGCGCCGGGACGAGGCAATCGAGAACGGCCGCGACGCTATCGCCAAGGCGATGCGAAAGCACAATCTTCCGCTGCAGCGACTGATGTCGCACGAAACGCTGCTCACTCTGGCGACGGAGATGCGCTATCAGGACGTTTCCGGGCTCTACGCCGCCGTCGGAAACGGGCACGTGTCCGCACAGCATGTAGTCGAGCTGCTGGTGCAAAGCCTCGGGGGAGAGGAAGCCACCAGGGAGGACCTCGAAGAGGCCGCGCTGCCATCGAGACCGCCGCGCAGCCGCAGCACCGAGAGTGGTGTGCTGGTGCGCGGGATGGACGACGTCCTGGTTAAGCTCGCCCGCTGCTGCACACCAGTTCCGGGCGATGAGATCCTGGGCTTCGTGACCAGGGGTTCCGGTGTTTCGGTTCACCGGGCCGATTGCACAAATGCCGCGGAGCTACAGGCCCAGCCCGAGCGCCTGGTCGAGGTGGAATGGGCGGGCGCCTCCTCCGGCGTCTTCCTGGTCCAGATCCAGGTCGAGGCGCTCGATCGGGCGCGTCTGCTCTCCGATGTCACGCGCGTGCTGTCCGACAGTCACGTGAACATACTCTCCGCGTCGGTTGCGACGTCACGTAACCGGGTGGCCATTTCCCGGTTCGTCTTCGAGATGGGCGACGCGAGCCACCTGGACCACGTTCTCGCCTCGGTGCGGCGGATCGACGGAGTCTTCGACGTCTATCGGATCACCGGCGGCTGACCCAGCACCCTCGGATCGACGGTGTGAACGCAGTCTGGTCAGGCTCGCGATGACGGCATTGCGTCCCGGTACTCGTCGGCGGTCGCGAAGGTATCGTTCCAGCTCGGCCAGCGAAATGCAGCCCTCCGACCGCGCCAGCAGTGCGTCGATCGCCGCCGCTGATTTTCCGCGACAGCTATCGAACAGGGTGCGTGCCGGAGCGGTGATCGCCTGGCCCGCCACCACCGTGACGTCACCCGGCCGGAGCCTTGCCTCCCGGACGTGCACGCCCGGGACGTACGTACGATGCCGACGGCCCGCCGGTGTCAGCAACTGAACCGGACCGTCGTGTTTTCCGGTGCCGGACCAGACCCAAAGCGCCGATTGATCGCCGACAACCAGATGCGCCTGAATGCCGTCAGGACACAGCGCCCGCATGCGCAGCTCAGGTGACAAGGGAGTCGAGACGACGGTGAACCATTCGTCGCTGAGCCAGGCGATGACCCGGTCAAGCCGCATCGCCTGGACATCGATCTCCGAGCAGTAGTTCCCGGACCGCTCGAGTCCGGCACTGTCAGTCATGGCACTGTCAGTCATGGCACTACTGTTACCGCTGCGGCAGCTACCGAGCTACGCCACGAGCCTGATCTGTGGATAACCCTGGCCATCCACAAACCAGCCTAGGAGAAGTCGGCGGCAGCCTTAACCACCTGTTCACGCCAGGCCTTGCGCGCGGTCAGCGCTTCTTCGGCAGCGGCTACGGCCTTGGCGTCGCCCTTGTCCTGAGCCTTGGCAAGATTCGCCTCAAGCTCGGCGATCGAATCGTCGAGTTGGCTGAGCGCACCTTCGGCACGCGCTTTCGCTTCGGGGTTACTCCGGTTCCATTCGCGATCCTCGGCGGCCGACAGGGCGTTCTCAACGGCACGAAGCCGGGATTCAACCTTGTGCATCTGGGAGCGAGGCACCTTACCGGCCTCCTCCCATTCGTCTTGGATGGCGCGTAGTTCGGCCTTGGCCTGTCCGAGCTGCTTCACCGGAACCAGTGCCTCGGCGCGTTCAAGCAGAGCCTCCTTGACTTCGAGGTTCTTCTCGTACTCGGCATCCAGTTGAGCGTTTTGTTCCTCGCGGGCGGCGAAGAAGACGTCCTGTGCGCCACGGAACTTCGCCCAGAGTGCATCGTCGTCCTTCCGGCCGGCGCGTGGTGAAGCTTTCCACTCGTCCATCAGCCGCCGGTATTCGTGCGTGGTCTCCGCCCAGTCGGTGGAATTCTGCAGCGCTTCCGCCGCTTCGACCAACCGCTGCTTGACCTTCTTGGCTTCGGCGTTGCGCTGATCCAGAGAGACGAAGAATTCCCGACGATGCTTGTCGAATGCTGAGCGGGCTTTACGGAAACGCCCCCAGAGCTCGGCGTCGGCGCTGCGGGCGAGCCGAGGCCCACTTGCCTGCAGCGCTTTCCATTCATCGAAGAGCGCCGCCATCTGGGCACTCGAAGTCTTCCACTGCACCTTTGCCGGGTCGGCCGCGGCCAGTTCTTCGGCCCGTTCGACCAGTGCGGTGCGTTCGGCGAGTGCCGCGGCCTTCGCGTCCTGAGCGGCGGCGTTCTGACTGGCTTCCAGCTCGTCGATCCGCGCCTTGGCCGCTTCAACCCGGCCAAGCAGTGAATCGAGATCGCCCACGGCGGCGGCCTCAGGCAGGGTTTCGGCCAGTTGCTTGACTGTCGACCGCAGGTCGTGCGCGGGCGCACCGGCCGCGAGGCGCTGTTCGAGCAAAACGACCTGTGCGGCGAGGTCGGCGTACTTGCGGGCAAAGTAGTTCAATGCCTCTTCCGCGCTGGCGTTCGGATACTGACCGACGACCCGCTCACCACCGGCGGTGCGGACGAAGACCGTGTTGTCATCGGCAACCCGGCCGAATTCCCTGGCCTTGCCCAGATCTTCGCCGCCGATCGCCGGAGCTTTGGGTGTGCCGGGTCGAATTGCGGCCGGCGAGGGGACTGGGCCGGGAGTCGGGCGCGGCATCGGTTTCGGCACCGGCTTGGCGGCGTTCTGGGGAGGAGTGTTGTCAGCCATTACTTCACCGTCACTGTGTTGATATTTGCTGGAGTCGAGGGTTGTTCTGATCCCGGAGCGGAGCGGGCTTCGATATCCCGTTTTACTGTATCGAGAGCCGAGGGCGCTTTTCCAAGCACCGGGTAATACGAACGTGTCACGCCGATGTCGTAGCCCGGGCTGCATCCGGGCTCTTGCTGCCGGAACTGTGGCCTCGCGCAGAGTGCCCGGTACTGGGACCTCGCGGTGTTCCGGTCACGTCTGATCCGTGACACGCCGTGCTCCTCGTTGTCTAGTGGGTTGAGACAAAGACAACGTGACAGCTGCCCCTTTGCCGAAGTCAACCCTAGCGGAACGCCTTGCCGGGCGTATGCCTAATTCACCTGGCGGGACAGCAGTGGCATTGAATTGTGACTAAGGTTCGTGAACATGAACGTTGAAACAGTGGTTTCGGATTTCCTGGCTGTCAATTGCTATGTCGTTTCCGCGGATGCGGCCGCCGACGCTGGCGCCAATGGACGGTCGAATGCAGCCTCCGAAGTGCCGCAGCCCTGCGTCCTCGTCGATGCTGGTCTCGACGCGGCCGAGGGCATCGCAGAAGTCTGCGCCCGGGCGGATCTGCGTCCGGTCGCGGTACTGCTGACCCACGGACATCCCGACCATGTCCTGGGACTGCCGGCAATTTTGGAGAGATGGCAGATACCGGTGTATCTGGGCTCAGCGGACTCCTATCGACTGGATGACCCGATCCAGACGCTGGGTCCTGAATTTGCGGCGATGATGGGAGCACTAGCTGCCGACTGGCGCCGGCCGCAGGTTAACGACTGGCATCCGGGCGCCCCTGTGCTCGTCGACGGCTTAGCGGTACGCGGCATCGGCGCACCAGGACATACCGAAGGCTCGACGCTCTGGGAGCTGAGTGAGCCCGGTCAGCGGCCGCCGCTGTTCACCGGAGATGTGCTGTTCGCGTCAAGCATCGGCCGAACAGATCTGCCTGGCGGTGATTCCGCGATCATGCAGCAGACCCTCGACTCGGTGATCAGGAAGCTACCGGAGGCCACGCCGGTCTATCCGGGACACGGCCCATCGACGACGATCGGTCGCGAACTGGAGGGTAATCCGTTCCTTTAGCCGGCTGCGGCATCGCGTCGCAGCAGGGACTAACCTTGTAAGGTCTGTCTCGGCTCCTGGCTGAGAACCACCTGACCTCACGTCCAACCTCACGAAGGAGCACACGCCGTGGCGCGTCCCAAGCCGCTGTCCGGATTCCCGGAATGGCTACCGGCAGAACGGATCCTGGAAAACCACATCGTGGAGACGCTGCAGCGCACCTTCGAGTTGCATGGCTTCGCCTCGGTGAACACTCGGGCCGTCGAGCCGATCTCGTTACTGGCCAAAGATGGCGAGATCGACAAGGAGATCTACGCGGTCAGCCGTCTGCACGGCGAAGGGACTGCGGACGCGAAGAACCCGCTCGGCCTGCACTTCGACCTGACCGTTCCGTTCGCGAGGTACGTTGTCGAGAATGCCGGCAAGCTCGCCTTTCCGTTCAAGCGGTATCAGATCCAGCCGGTATGGCGCGGCGAGCGTCCGCAGGAGGGAAGATTCCGCGAGTTCTATCAGGCCGATATCGACGTTGTCGGCGATGGCGAACTTCCCGCCCATTTCGAGGCGGAGCTTCCGCTGGTTATGGCCGAAGTGTTCAGGAAGCTGTCAGAGATCGGAGTTCCGCCGATCAGGATTCAGGTCAATAACCGCAAGCTGCTCGAAGGGTTCAGCCGCGGCATCGGTCTGTCCGATGTTCAGCCGGTGCTGCGTGCCCTGGACAAGATCGACAAGATCGGCCCGGACGCCGTTGGCAGGCTGCTGGCCGAAACGGCCGGTGCGGACGCCGAGCAGCAGCGGCTTTGCCTTGCTCTGGCCCAGATCGAGGGCGACGACGTGTCATTCGCCGACGAGGTGCGTGCCCTCGGGGTCTCGCATCCGATGCTGGACGAAGGGCTTGAGGCGCTGACGGCGCTGATCGCGACAGCACAGCAGCGTGCGCCAGGGGTCGTTGTGGCGCAGCTGAAGATCGCGCGTGGCCTGGACTACTACACCGGAACGGTTTACGAGACCCTCCTGCAGGGGCACGAGGACCTCGGCTCGGTCTGTTCCGGCGGACGATATGACAGCCTGGCGAGCGAAGGCGACCGAACCTATCCGGGCGTTGGCGTGTCGCTCGGCATCTCCCGGCTACTGACCCGGCTGGTCAATCACAATCTTGTGACTGTGAGCCGATCCGTTCCGACCGCGGTGCTTGTAGCTGTTGCGGATGAAGGGCAGCGCGGTCTGGCAGATGCAATTGCCTCGACGCTGCGTTCCCGTGGAATCCCGACCGACGTATCGCCGTCGGCGGCGAAGTTCGGCAAGCAGATCCGGTTTGCCGACCGTCGCGGCATCCCGTTCGTCTGGTTTGCCGAGGATGCCGATTCGCACCAGGTGAAGGACATCCGCAGCGGCGAGCAGGTGGCTGCCGACCCGGGTAGTTGGACTCCACCCGAGGCAGATCTCAAGCCGCTGATCACGGCCGCAGGTTAGACCGCTGATCACGGCAGCCGGTTGATCCGGCGATCACGGCAGCCGGTTGACCCGGCGATCACGGTAGCCGGTTGACTCGCGGCCGGCAAACTTCGGCAGCCGGTAATGGGTCAGGACGTCTCTGCGGATTCCCGGATCGGCCGCGGGGTCCGAGGCGCCGGGTCCGGTGCGATGCTTCCGTCCGCGGCGATATGGTCGAAGATCTCCACCACCAGCGTCACAACGTGTGGATCATCAACCGTGTAGTACAGGTGTCGGCCGTCCCGCCTGGAGCTGATCAGTCCGGCGAGGCGGAGCTTAGCCAGATGTTGGCTGACCGTCTGCAGGCTTGCGCTGGCGGCCTCGGCCAGGCCTGACACGTCGTACTCGGCGTGCACGAGAAGCCAAACGATCCGAAGCCGTGTCGCGGAAGACAGCATGTGGAAAGTGGCGGCCGCAGCTGCTACCTGTGCTTCGGTGGGATGGTCGGTGCTCATTGGCTGATCTTAACCAATGGCCCAAAACTCGCTGACGAACCGGATGCCGTATCCGGGTATCCGGCACAGCACGTAGAATTGTGGCGCTGACCCCAAACTCAAGGAGTATTACTTTGTTGCGCACCCATGAGTCCGGCGCCCTGCGCGCCGAACATGAAGGCCAAACGGTCACATTGACAGGCTGGGTGGACCGTCGCCGGGATCACGGCGGAGTGGCTTTCATCGATGTGCGTGACGCATCCGGTATCTCTCAGGTGGTCGTCCGCGAAGAGGCCGCGCATGAGCTGCGCAACGAGTGTGTTGTCAAGGTGACCGGGCCGGTCCAGGCCCGTCCGGCCGGAAACGCGAACCCCAACCTGCCAACCGGCGATATCGAAGTGATCGCCGAGCAGCTCGAAATACTCAGCCCGTCAGAGGCACTACCCTTCCAGGTGTCCGCCGCCGCAGAGGACTCCGCCGGTATCGGCGAGGAGGCCCGGCTGCGCCATCGCTACCTTGACCTCCGCCGTGCGGGTCCGTCCGCAGCCATCAGGTTGCGCAGCGAGGTCAACCGCGCGGCTCGCCAGGTGCTCGAGGAACAGCGGTTCGTCGAGATTGAAACCCCGACCCTGACTCGGTCGACCCCCGAGGGTGCACGGGACTTCCTGGTGCCGGCCCGGTTGAAGCCAGGTAGCTGGTATGCGCTGCCGCAATCACCGCAGTTGTTCAAGCAGCTGCTGCAAGTTGCCGGTTTCGAGCGCTATTACCAGATTGCCCGTTGCTACCGGGACGAGGACTTCCGCGCGGATCGTCAGCCGGAGTTCACCCAGCTCGATATCGAGGCCAGCTTCGTCGAACAGGACGACATCATCGCGCTGGGCGAAGAGATCCTGGCGTCGCTTTGGCGTCTGGTTGGGCATGAGATCACCAAGCCGATCCAACGGATCACCTATCGCGAAGCCATGAAGCGCTACGGGACTGACAAACCGGATCTTCGGTTCGACCTCGAGCTGTCAGAGCTGGCGAAATACTTCTCGAACACCAGTTTCCGGGTGTTCCAGGCCCCCTACGTCGGTGCGGTTGTCTATCCAGGCGGAGCATCGCTGCCGCGCAAGCAGCTGGACGGCTGGCAGGACTGGGCCAAGCAGCGCGGGGCCAGGGGACTCGCCTATGTCCTTCTGGCAGAAGATGGCTCCCTCGGCGGCCCGGTGGCCAAGAATCTCAGCGATGAGGAGAAAGCCGGCCTGGCGGAGGCCGTTGGCGCCAAGGTCGGCGACGCGATCTTCTTCGCCGCCGGTGACGAGGCATCATCCCGTCAGCTGCTTGGCGCCGCGCGCAATGAGATCGCCCGGCGGGTCGGACTGATCGACGAGTCGGCCTGGTCGTTCGTCTGGGTCGTCGACGCCCCGATGTTCGAGCCGGCCGAAGCTGCGGTCGCCGCTGGCGACGTAGCCGTTGGCCAGGGACAGTGGACGGCAGTGCATCACGCCTTCACCTCGCCAAAACCGGAGTTCCTGGACACCTTCGACACCGATCCCGGTGAGGCGCTGGCCTACGCATACGACATTGTCTGCAACGGCAACGAGATCGGCGGCGGATCGATCCGTATTCACAGTCGCGATATTCAGGAACGGGTCTTCAAGGTGATGGGGCTGGCGGCGGACGAGGCCGAGGAGAAATTTGGCTTCCTGCTCGAGGCGTTCAAATTCGGCGCACCTCCGCATGGCGGCATCGCATTTGGTTGGGACCGTGTCGTGTCACTGCTAGCCGGAGCGGACTCGATCCGGGAGGTCATCGCCTTCCCGAAGTCGGGCGGCGGATACGACCCTCTGACTGCGGCCCCTGCGCCGATCACCGAGCTGCAGCGCAAGGAAGCCGGCGTCGATGCCGCGCCCGAAGAGGACGACGGGGAATAACGACGCGACCTGCGGACGAAGCGGCGGTGTGCACCGAGTGCGCGCCGCCGCTCCATTAGGTTAGGCTACCATTAGTCTCATTTTCCTACAGAAAGACCTCCCGTGCGCAGACGACATGTGTTCTCAGTGGCCGTGGCCACTCTCGGCGGACTCAGCCTGGTGCTGTCAGGCTGCTCTACCCCCAAGGACTCCGCTCCTGCTGCGGAGACCGGAGGCGAGGGCTTCCCGGTCACCATCGAACACGCCATGGGCACGGCCACGATCGACAGCAAGCCGAAGCGCATCGTTACCCTCGACTCCAGCTACAAGGATGCGACGCTGCTGCTTGGCGGCGAAGTGCTCGGATACACCGTCTACGACCCGAAGGCCGATGTGTTTCCGGTGTACCTCGGCAGCGTGCCTGAGGAAAACAAGGACGCCGAGAATCTCGGTCAGCTGGGCGAGCCAAGCCTCGAGAAGATCATTGCGCTGGAACCCGATCTGATCGTCTCGGCCAAGGTGCGCGACGAGAAGAACTACAAGGAGCTCACCAAGATCGCGCCCACGGTTTTCAGCGAGACAACCGGCCCAACCTGGAAAGAGAACATCCTGCTGCTCGGTAAGGCGATGGGCGAGGAGCAGCGCGCCAAGGACGAGATAGCGGCATTCGAGGCGCGGGCGAAGAAGGTTGGCTCGGCCGTGCTCGCGGAGCATCCGGACGCCAGCTACTCGATGGTGCGCTTCGCAGGGGAAGATACCGCGCGACTGTATTCAAGTAACTCCTTCATCGGAGAGATCATGGCGGCGACCGGAATCCCCAGGCCCAAGGGCCAACCGGATACCGAAGCTGAGATCTTCACGCCACTATCGTTGGAACAGTTAGAGCAGGCGGACGCGCAGAAGATCTTTGTCAATGAAACGGCGAATGAACTGCCGGCCGCAGCCAGCCAAGCCAAGGAGTTCGAGTCCAGCCCGCTATGGAAGTCACTGACCGGTGCGGTAGTCAAGGTCGATGAAGACGTCTGGATTTCCTCGGTCAGCATTCAGGGCGCGAACGCGACGCTCGACGACATCGCGAAGGAGTGGGGAGTCGACGACTTCCGCTAGGTAGCGCTGGTTCTCGGCCTCACATGCCAGCCTGATGCGGGGCCTGGAAGCGAGACCAGGACGGCATCCGGCACGTCGCACGCCGAGCATCACAGACGGGCGCAAGCAGCGGGCCTTGCCACGCTGAGTCCTTCAGGACGAGATGAGAAGCATCTTCGCGAGCACTCGCCGCACCTCGGCGAGTTCGTCCTTGGCCAGTGTGATCTCCGGCGCCGGCCTGCGAAAGCGCTCCATAGCTATGGTCCGAACCTGTTCGGTAATCACCCATCCACTCGCATTGGCGACCGGAATCCGATGCAGCCAACCAGGCCGCTCTACCGACGTCAGCGGCAGCACCGACACCAGCGCGCCGCGGGTCAGGTTCAAATGGAATGCTGAGGAGACCACCAGAGCGGGTCGATCCTTGCCTTGCTCGCGACCACGGACCGGGTCGAAGTCGCAGAACCACACGGAGCCAGGCTCAATGGGCGGTCGGCTCAACTCGGCGACCACTCGTCGGTGATTGGCGCGTCCGCCCCTGCCAGGTTCTCGGCCGCGGCGAGATAGTCGGCCCAGCCCTGCGGGTTGTCGATCCGGTACCGCTCGACGGCCGCGAGCGCGGCGGCCTCCCAGTGTTCATCGAGCAGGCGTCGGATCGTCTCATCGGCACTCGCGCCCCCGAACTCGTCTCGGGCGAGGCGCTGTACCTGCTCGCGTGTGTCATCACTTACTCGCAGCATGCCTTCAGTTTACAGGAATGTAAACAATCTCGTAAGCATAGAAAGGATCGAAGCCGCGCTGCCAGCTCAGGTCAGACAGAACTCATTGCCCTGTGGGTCCTGCATCGTGACCCAGCTGTAGGGGCCCTGTGCGCCGTCGTGGACGAAAGTTGCGCCGCGGGCTTCGAGGGCGGCGCGGATCCGGGCGTGGTTCTCCGGTCCGACCCGCAGATCCAGGTGCATCCGGTTCTTCACGGTCTTTGGCTCAGACACGTACTGGAACAGGATGCGCTCGGCCGTCGACGCCTCGCCCGGCGGCAGGATCCCGGAGCCGGCCTTCCAGACGAGCGTGCCGTTGTGTCTCATAGTGTCGGCCTCGGATGCGTAGCCTTGCTCGACCATGGAGGAAATGAAGGCTTCGTCGGATGGTTCCACTTCCCACTCCAGGGTCTCCGCCCACCAATCGGCGAGCTCGTGCGGCTGGGATGAATCGACGGTGATTTGAAAGCTGTATGTCATAGCAGGAACTCTAGGCGGGGCCACTGACAGTGGGAAGAGTCGATAGGTCTCCCTACAAGACCCAGCTATTCAGGCCGGCAACATACTGCCGGTATCTGGCTTGTTGCTCTTTAGTCAGCAACATCTCAGGGGTGTGAGTGAAGTGCTCCAAGTCGCGCAAGCTGGAAATCAGCAGTTCGCGGGTCAGCTCGCACGACCTGAAATTGATTTCAAGGGCTCGCCGATCTGCGTCCTTCAACGGAGATAGCGACGTCACGAGGAGACTTCGGGCAGTGTCGAGTATGCATAACTTTTGATAGTCGCTCTCGGCATGATCCGCGTATGCCATGAGGAATGTGAGGAACTCCTCCGCGGGTTGGTCATCGGTGGCGTCGAAGATCAGATCAAAGAGAACGTCCGGGTTCAACCGTGCCGCCAAGGCGATGGCATCTTCGATCCTTGCCGAGGTAATCGCCTCAATCAGCGCGTCCTCATCTGGAGAACTAGTCATCGTTTCTGCGGCTGTGGCGAATCGACGGTGATCTGAAAGCTATGTGTCATAGCAGGAACTCTAGGCGGGGACACTGACAGTGGGAAGAGCCGATAGGTCTCCCTACAACACCCAGCTATTCAGGCCGGCAAGGGCACACTCCGAACCTGGATGTCGGTGCCGGCGGATAGAGTCATCAGCATGGCAGACCTGTTTTCCACCCAGCACGAGGATGCGATCGCCGGGGTGAGCTCGCACGCTCCGCTGGCAGTGCGGATGCGGCCCCGAACTCTCGACGAGTTGCTCGGCCAGGAGCACCTGATCGCACCCGGGTCGCCGTTGCGCCGGCTGGTCGAAGCCGGTGAAAATGCTCGGGTCGGTCCAAGCTCGATAATTCTCTGGGGGCCACCCGGCACTGGTAAGACCACCCTCGCCCACGTGGTCTCTCGCGCTCCTGGCCGGAAGTTCGTCGAGCTGTCCGCGATAACCGCGGGGGTCAAGGACGTACGCGCGGTGATGGAGGGCGCCCGGAACGACCGCGACCTCTACGGCATGACAACCGTGCTGTTCCTGGATGAGATTCACCGTTTCACCAAGGCGCAGCAGGACGCGCTGCTTCCCGGGGTCGAAAACCGGCTCATCGTGCTGGTCGCAGCGACCACCGAAAACCCGTCGTTCTCGGTGATCTCGCCCTTGCTGTCCCGGTCCCTGCTGTTGACCCTTCGTCCGTTGAATGACGGCCACATCGAGGCGTTGCTACGGCGTGCGATCGAGGACGAGCGTGGCCTGGACTCGACAGTCCAGGTCGACGACGAGGCGCTTGCACACCTAGTGCAGCTGGCCGGGGCAGACGCCCGCAGAGGGCTGACCACGCTTGAGGCCGCGGCGGGAGTGTCGCTTTCCCGGGTTACGGGTGGAGAGTCGGCGACGCTGACCGTTGCCGACGCCGAGCAGGCACTGGACCGCGCGGTGCTGCGCTACGACCGGCAGGGCGACCAGCACTACGACGTGACGAGTGCGTTCATCAAGTCGATCCGAGGTTCGGATGTCGACGCCTCGCTGCACTATCTGGCCCGGATGATCGAGGCGGGGGAGGACCCACGCTTCATCGCGCGTCGGGTGATGATCTCGGCGTCGGAAGACATCGGCATGGCGGACCCGTCCGCGCTTCCGATCGCTGTCGCGGCGGCCGAAGCGGTACAGATGCTCGGCATGCCCGAAGGCAGAATTCCGCTCGCTCAGGCGGTCGTGCACCTTGCAACTGCCCCCAAGTCCAATGCTGCCTATCTCGCTTTGGACGCCGCTATCGCCGATGTGCGCGCCGGCAAAGCAGGCAGCGTGCCGGACGAGCTGCGGGACGCGCACTATCCAGGGGCCAAGGAACTGGGCCACGGCGCCGGGTATCGCTACGCCCATGACCACCCGCATGGCGTCGCCGAGCAGCAGTACCCGCCGGATGAGCTGGTTGGCCGCGACTACTACCGGCCGACCGATCACGGCGCGGAACGTGATGTCGCGGCGCGACTGGATCGGTTGCGAGAGATCGTCCGCGGCACAGCGGGCCAAAGTGTCTCAGCCTCCCGGAACGAGGCCTCCCGGAACGAGGCCGCACGACCCGAGGCCTCTCGGCCCGAGGCCGATCTGCCATAACTCCCGGACGGCATCGACACCACCGGTAGCTGGCAGACAACCGACTCAGCCCGAGCTGGCCGCCACCTGGTGCGCCATCAGCAGGAACCGGACCGCATCCAGCGCTTCGCCGCCGTCGCGAACCGGCTGCGGGAACGGGACGCGCAGCGTCGCCGGCTCCCGGTCGAACCAGTGGCAGATCAGCGTCAGGCCGTGCCGGTCGATTCCGATCGGGCGTGCCGAGGCGATATTGCGCAGTGGCACCGACCCGGCGTCCGCGGCGTCCTTCGATCCGCGTGCGGTGCCTTTCAGTTCCAGGAATCCTTCCCACTGACCGGCCGTCTGATCGACGACATCCAACAGGATGGCCTGCTCCTCGTGGGCGAGCGGGTCCGGCGTAGCGGCGAGAATGTCCCCGATCGGAAGTTCGGAGTACTCATCTCCGATCAGCACATCGCAGGACTCGGGGGTGAAGGTCAGCAGCCTTGACGCCGCCCGATGGCCGACGACTTCGCCGAGCCGCAGGCCGCTGCAACGGGCGCGCAGGGCGGTGGATACGTAGTGCGCCGGCAGGCTTGCCAGGGTTCCCGAAATGAGCGTTATCGCCCGAGTTACGCTAAGCTGTTCTATCGGCGCCAGTGACCGGATTTGCAGTAGTGCCGGGATGTCTGAATACGACGTTCCGATATGCGGGAGATTTATCTTCACCGCGGCCAAAGATTCGGCATCAGCAACAAGAATGGTTTTTCCATCTTGTGCTTCGGCGTGCAACACGGGAATCGAGACCGGGGTCCGGGCGGATGTCAGGACAGCGGTACCGATTCCGGACAAGCAAGTCCTTGCCACTTCGGCGGCGCTCGGTTGGTTATGAAGAACTCGATGAGTCACTTGATTACCTTCTCAGTCGTCTTATGGCAAGGCTAACCTAAAGTAATCGAATCCGTGAAAGGACATCGTGACAGCACCAGCACGTACGCGGCGTCAGGCCCGGGCATCCCGGGCGCTTGGCCTGCCTCTTACACCGAAGGCAGTCAAGTACTTCGAGCGTCGCCCGTACCCCCCAGGTGAGCACGGCCGCGCCCGGCGCCGTGCGGACAGTGACTATTCTGTTCGTCTCAAGGAAAAGCAGCGTCTTCGCGCCCAGTACGGGATCCGCGAAGCTCAGATGCTGAATCTCTTCAAGGAAGCTCGTCGCGCGGAGGGACTGACCGGTGAAAACCTGGTCGAGCTCCTCGAAATGCGCCTCGACGCTCTTGTCCTGCGCTCGGGCTTCGCCCGCACGATTGCGCAGGCTCGTCAGCTGGTTGTGCACCGCCACATCCTGGTTGATGGTGAACGTGTCGACCGCCCGTCGTTCCGGGTCAAGCCAGGTCAGCTGGTTCACGTTCATTCCCGCAGCGAACAGATGCCGCCGTTCCAGGTTGCAGCAGCTGGTGCACACCGCGATGTGCTGCCTACCGTTCCTGGCTACCTCGACGTAAGCATCGAGAAGCTCCAGGCCAAGCTGGTACGCCGCCCTCAGCGCGTCGAAGTTCCAATCACCTGCGAAGTGCAGTTGGTTGTTGAGCACTACGCCCGCTAAGTAGCACGCCTTAGGCGCCACGTCATCGTTTCGATGGCGTGGCGCTTTTGGTTTACGCAGAACTGTAGTGTTGGGGGAGTGTTTGTGACCAGACGTTTTTTCAAGGGAGATGGAAGATGACCGGAGGAGACATTGCAGGGCTGATCGCGGCCGGTGTTTTCGCTATCCTGGTCGGCCTGATGGCCGTGCCACTGCTCAAGCTCGGCAAGGTCTTTGATGAGGCTCGCCGGGCGATCAAGGATGTCGGGGATGGCGCCTCGCCACTGCTGACCGAGGTCACCTCCACGGTATCGACCACGAACAAGCAACTCGAGAAGGTCGATGGCATCACGACCAACGTCTCCGAAATGTCGGCGAACGTTTCGGCGCTGACCTCGCTGTTCGCGGCGACGCTTGGCTCGCCGGTCGTGAAGGTCGCGGCCTTCAGCTACGGAGTCCGCCAGGCCGTCCGCGGCCGCAAGCGCCGCTAAACCGCGCCCAAGACTTGTAAGGTCCACGAAGGAATCAGGACGAAGCTATGAAACGAATTTTTTGGCTGGGTGTCGGCGTCGCCGTCGGCGTCGTCGCTGTACGTCAGCTGTCCAGGAAGACCAAGTTCCTCACCGGTTCGGCAATCGCCGGCGAGGCGTCCACGCTGGCGGACGCGATTCGCGACTTCGGCGAATCGATACGACGCGGCATGAACGAGCGTGAAGCCGAGCTCCGGGTCGCGCTCGGGGCCGACGAGGGCGAGATCGCCCCCGACCGGGCGAAGAGTCTGCTCGAGTCCCCGGCCTCCCACCTATCCTAGGCAGTACAGAACCCACGATCGACACGCTCTTACCCTGCGCCGCAGCGGCGTTACGGTAACCGGCGAGCTCGTAAGAAAGGCACACCAGAAAATGCAAACGGCTGAGATCAAGCGCCGGTGGCTGCAGTTCTTTGAAAGTCGCGGCCATACAGTGGTGCCCTCAGCGTCGTTGATCAGCGACGACCCGACGCTCATGTTCAACGTCGCAGGCATGGTGCCCTTCATTCCCTATCTGACCGGTCGCGAGCCGGCGCCATTCAACCGGGCGACCAGCGTGCAGAAGTGCGTGCGCACCAACGACATCGACGAGGTCGGCAAGACCACCCGGCACGGCACGTTCTTCCAGATGAACGGCAACTTCTCCTTCGGTGACTATTTCAAGGCCGAAGCGATCGAGTTCGCCTGGGCGCTGCTGACGACGCCGCAGGCCGACGGCGGTCTCGGTTTCGACCCGGACCGGCTGTGGGCCACCGTCTATCACGACGATGACGAGGCATTTGGGCTGTGGCAGTCGATCGCGGGCCTGCCCGAGTCACGAATTCAGCGGCGCGGCAAGGCGGACAACTACTGGCACACCGGTCAGGCCGGACCAGGCGGCCCATGCTCGGAAATCTACTATGACCGTGGCCCGGGTTATGGGTCCGAAGGCGGCCCCGAGGCCGACGAGGACCGTTACATCGAAATCTGGAACCTCGTGTTCATGCAGTACCAGCTCGAGAACGTACGCAGCAAGGTCGACTTCGACGTGGTGGCGGAGCTGCCGAAGAAGAACATCGACACCGGGATGGGCCTTGAGCGGGTTGCGTTCCTGCTGCAGGACGTCGAGAACATGTACGAGATCGACGAGGTGTTCCCGGTCATCGAGGCAGCTTCGAAACTGTCCGGCCGGACTTATGGCGCAAACCACGAGGATGACGTCAGGCTTCGGGTCGTCGCCGACCACGTCAGGTCCGCGCTGATGCTGATTTCGGACGGCGTCACCCCAGGCAATGAGGCGCGCGGCTACATCCTGCGCCGGCTGATCCGCCGCGCGGTTCGGGCGATGCGGCTGCTCGGCGTCGAAGAACCCGCTATGCCGTCGCTGTTGACCGCCTCCCGGGGCGCCATGCAGAGCTCGTACCCGGAGGTCGGAAGCGACTTCGACCGGATCTCGCGCATTGCTTATGCGGAGGAGGAAGCCTTCCTGCGCACGCTGGTGTCAGGAACCGCGCTGCTGAACCAGGCAGTTGCCGGAGTCCGGGGTGGCAGCAACACGCTCAGTGGCGACAAGGCGTTTGCGCTGCACGACACATTTGGCTTTCCGATCGACCTGACACTCGAGATGGCGGCGGAACAGGGCGTTTCGGTTGACGAGCAGGGATTCCGTACCCTGATGGCCGAACAGCGCGACAGGGCGAAAGCCGATGCGCGGGCCAAGAAGACCGGCGGAGTTTCCGACACCTCGGCTTATCGTGAACTCCGCGATATCGGCGAAACCCCGTTCGTCGGGTACGAATCGCTAAGCCAGGATTCGAAGATCCGCGGGCTGGTCAGCGAGGGGCGGCGCACAGAGCTCGCCGAGGTTGGATCGACAGTCGACATAGTGCTTGAGCAGACCCCTTTCTACGCGGAATCCGGTGGCCAGGCCGCCGACTTCGGCGTGATCAGCGGCGACGGTTTCGCCGCGAAAGTGCTCGACGTGCAGTCGCCGGTCAAGGGCCTTGTTGTGCACCGGGCAGAAATCACCGAGGGCGTGCTGCAGCCAGGCAAAGACGTGCTCGCCGCCGTCGATGCCGACCGCCGTCTCGGTGCCTGCCAGGCGCATTCCGCGACCCACCTCGTGCATGCCGCATTGCGCCAGTTGCTCGGGCCAGGAGCGGTCCAGGCGGGTTCACACAACGAGTCCGGTTACATGCGGTTCGACTTCTCCTACAACGCGACACTGACGCCGGCAGTACGTGCCGAAATCGAAGAGGTCGCTAACCTTGCCGTCCGGCAGGACCTCGGCGTCACGGCCGAGTACATGTCGCTCAATGAGGCAAGGGCCTCGGGAGCGATGGCGCTGTTCGGCGAGAAGTACGGCGATACCGTCCGGGTCATCGATATCGGTGGCCCATGGTCGCGCGAACTCTGCGGAGGTACCCACGTGGCGCACTCATCGCAGGTGGGCCCGATTTCCCTGCTCAGTGAGGCGTCGATCGGCTCCGGCGTGCGCCGGATCGAGGCGTCGGTCGGCATGGATGCGTTCCGCAATCTGGCTAAGGAACGCGCCCTGGTCAGTTCGCTTACCGAGCTGCTGAAGGTGCCGGCAGATTCAGTCACCGAACGCGTGCAGTCGCTGCTCGACCGGGTCAGGGACGCCGAACGCCAGATCGACCAGCTGCGCAAGGCGGAGGTACTCGCCGGCGCAGGCAAACTGATCGCGTCCGCACAGCAGATCGGCAAGGTCGCGCTGGCCCGTGCCGACCTTGGCGAGGTGAGCTCCGCCGACGACCTCAGGACACTTGCCCTTGACGTACGCCAGCGGTTCGGCGACGCGCCCGGCGTGGTTGCCGTTACCGGCGTCAGCAAGTCGCGTCCACTGATCGTCATCGCAACGACCGCGGCGGCCCGGGACCTGAAAGTCGAAGCCGGCGCCCTGGTCAGGATTGCCTGTGGCATTCTGGGTGGCGGTGGTGGCGGTAAGCCGGACCTCGCGCAGGGAGGCGGTTCCGACATCGCGGCCATTCCCGCGGCTCTGGAAGCCGTCGCGGCGGATCTGCGCGCCCGACAGGCGGCCTGAGCGCATGTTCCGTCGCGGTGTCCGGCTCGGTGTCGATGTCGGGTCGGTTCGGGTGGGGCTCGCGGCCTGCGATCCGGACGGCATCCTGGCAACTCCGGTTGAAAGCCTCCCGCGGGACGACAGTGGCAGCAGTTCCGACATCAGGCGGATAGCCGAGGAAGTGACCGAGCGTAATGCGCTTGAGGTCATCGTCGGCCTGCCTCGGTCGCTTGACGGCACGCCACGCAAGGCGGCCGAGTTGGCGACCGAGTACGCCCGGCGGCTGGCGTCATCGGTGGCGCCAGTGCCGGTCAGAATGGTCGACGAACGCATGACAACGATCGACGCGCACCGTGCGCTGCGAACCTCCGGAGTTTCCGGGCGGAAGCAGCGTAAGGTTGTCGATGCGGTCGCAGCGGTCATCATCCTGCAGCACGCCGTCGATATGGAACGACAGACAGGACGGGCGCCAGGTGACCTGGTCACCGGGGGCGCCGCGCCAGATACCCAGGAAGGGCGATAGGGCTTTCGATGTCGAAGCTACAGATCGGTGAGCTCGGTGCCGAGGAAACCCGAAAGCAGGAGAACGCGCGCCGGCGCAGACGCCGCCACCATCGTCGCCGGTCGCTCACGATCCTCGTCGTGGTGCTGGCTTTGCTCGGAGCCTCAAGCTATTTCGTCGTCGGGCCGTTGAAGAACATCGCCGCAGAGTTCGGCGTGAGCAACGCCGATTACACCGGTGATGGCAAGGGCGAGGTGGTCATCGACATCCCGGAGGGCTCCTCTGGCCGCACTGTGGCGAACATCCTGCTGGAGGCCGACGTGATCAAGGCCTCGAAGCCGTTCATCAAGGCGGTCGAAGCCGGCAAGAAGCCACTGCAGGCCGGCGTGTACCCGATGAAGAAGCAGATGAGCGCCCAGGCCGCATACGACCGGTTGATTGATCCGCCCACCCTTGACAAGGTCGCCATCCCCGAGGGCTTCCGGCTCAAGCAGATCAGTGAACGTATTCAGCTGGCCACCGGCCTGTCGAAGGACGAGGTCGACGCCGCAGTCAACGCGAAACCGGAAACGTACGGACTTCCGAAGGAGCTGCCTAGCCTGGAAGGGTTCCTTTACCCTGCGACATACGACATCAAGGAAGACGTAAAGGCCAAGGCCATTGTGCAGTCGATGGTCGACCGGCTGAAGGAACAGCTGAAGAAGCATGGCGTCGAGGAAAAGGACGAACTCAAGGTCCTGACACTGGCAAGCCTGATCCAGGTCGAGGCGCCCAATAACGAAGAAGCGCGCGCCCAGGTTTCCCGCGCGCTGCAGAACCGGCTGGACCCGAAGATCAACAAGGAAACAGCCGGATTCCTGCAGCTGGACTCCACGATCGCCTATATCCACGGGGCGCGCGCCGATGCGAGCACAACCAAGGACGAACGGAAGACGGAGTCGCCGTACAACACCTACCTGAACAAGGGGTTGCCCGTCGGCCCGATCAATTCACCGGGTGCTGACACCATCGAGGCTGCGTTGAACCCCGCCGAGGGGAACTGGCTGTACTGGGTGACTATCAACCCGGAAACCGGCGAGACGCTGATGGCCGACAACTACGCGGACCACCAGAAGAACGTGAAGAAGTACCAGGAATGGCTGCGGGACCACCAGTCTGACGATTCGGGAGGCTGAGGTGGGCAAGGACCGGTTCCGGGCCGGTGTGCTCGGCAAGCCGATCTCGCACACCCTGTCTCCTCGGCTGCACCGCGCCGGCTATGCCGCCTGCGGCTTCAACGACTGGCAATACGAGGCGTATGAACTGGATGCCGATCAGCTCGGCGACTTCCTGACCGAGCACGCCGATTTCCTTGGCTTCTCGTTGACCATGCCGCTGAAGCAGGAACTGATCCGCTTGCACCAGACTGCCGGTGAGGTCGACCGGGTCGCCGCCGCGACTGCCGCCGGTAACACCGTCGTGCTTGCCGGCTCGGCCACTGCGGGGCGCGACGCCGTTCCCGGCAGGGGCCAGGTGTACAACACAGATGTGCTCGGCATCGAGCGTGCCTTCCGGTTCGTCGCTCCTGATGCGCGGTTCGACCGGCCCGCAGTGCTTGGCGGCGGCGCCACCGCGGCGTCCGCCGTTGCGGCGCTGATCGGCCTCGGCGCCGGCGAGATTCAGGTATTCGTGCGGAATCTCGCCAGGACCGAGGCAGTGAAACGGACGGCGGACCTGCTGGGTGCGAGTCTTTCAGTGCGGCCGCTCGACGACTGGGAACCTGCCGAGCACGACTCGGTCATCTCGACCCTTCCCGCGGGCGCGGCCGACGAGCTCAGCGCCCGTATCCTGCCCTACGACGTCATCGCTCCCGACGATGAAATCGTGGCCGATTCATCCCGCGCACTGCTCGACGTCGCCTACGCCCGACGACTCAGTCCGCTGCTGATCGCCTGGCAGCAATCCGGCGCCGTGCCGATAGACGGATTGAACATGCTGGTGTTCCAGGCTGTGGAGCAGTTCGTGCTATTTGCCCGCGCCGCGGCCAGGATCGCCGATCACAGCGACCCGCTGCATGGCCTGGCCGAGGAAGAGATCCGGCATCGGGTCGAAACCGCGATGCTTGCCGAGATCTCCAATGATCAGCCCGGCAACGACCCCAGCGCCGACGGCTCAGCCAACGATGCCTGACGCGTTCCTGGGTTTGATTGTTGCCATCGGAGTGTCCCTGCTGATCGGCGCTTTCGCCCGGAAGATCGTCGGCGACCAGGACTGGCCGCTGCTCGGCTGGCCGGGTCGACGCGCGCCGCTGCGCTGGCAGATCGTCACGGCAGTTGTCGCCGCGGTGCTGTGCGGCGGTTATCTGCTGAGCAGAGGCCCAGTGGCGGAAGCCGCCATCGACCCCCAGCCGATGCTGACACTGCGGATGGCAGCCCAAATGACGGCGGTGGCCGTTCTGGCCGGAGCGACGCCGGCGTTGGCCTACTTCGACGTCAGGCTGCACCGGTTGCCTGACCGGATAGTTCTCCCGATGACCGGGCTGGTCCTGCTGCTGGCCGGGGTGGGCGCGCTGACAGGTGCCGGCTTTGCGCTCCCCGCGCCGGAACTGCTCAGACCGTTCCTTGCCGCTATCCTGCTGGCCGGCTTGTTCGCGGTGATCTACCTGATTCCGCGGTCAGGCCTTGGCCTTGGCGACGTGAAACTGATGCTGCCGATCGGCATCATCACCGGCTTCAGCTCCTGGCTCACCGTGATCGGCGCGGTCTATGCCGGCGTGTTGTTCGCCGGGCTCGCCGCAGCCGCCCTGCTCGTGACGAAACGCCGCCGTGGCACCGATCCGATCGCCTATGGCCCGTTCCTGCTGCTCGGTGCGTGGACGGCCGTCATCGGCAGCCTCTGGCTTTCAGTAGGATCGTGACTATGTTGCGTTGGCTTACCGCAGGGGAATCACACGGCCCTGCCCTCGTCGGAATTCTTGAGGGCCTTCCGGCCCACGTGCCCATCACGACTGAGGAGGTCCAGGCCGCACTGGCCCGCCGTCGGCTCGGCTATGGTCGCGGCGCCCGGATGTCGTTCGAACAGGACGCCGTGCGGCTGATCGGGGGCGTCCGGCATGGACGGACCCAGGGCGGCCCGGTCGCCATCGAGGTCGGAAACACCGAATGGCCGAAGTGGGAACAGGTGATGTCCGCCGACCCGGTCGATCCCGATGAACTCGCCGAACAGGCGCGTAACGCACCCTTGACCCGGCCACGGCCCGGCCACGCCGACCTGGTCGGCATGCAGAAGTATGGTTTCGACGAGGCGCGGCCCGTGCTCGAACGTGCCTCCGCACGGGAGACGGCGACCCGGGTCGCTCTCGGCGCCGTCGCGTCTTCCTTCCTCGCCGAGCTCGGGATCACGCTGGTCTCGCACACCGTCGGCATCGGTCCCGTCATGGTCCCCGAGGGTACCGAGCTGCCTACCGCAGACAATGTCGACGCTCTGGATGCCGATCCGATGCGTTGCTTCGATCAGGACACCTCGGCCCGGATGGTCGCCGAGGTCGACGACGCCAAAAAAGCCGGCGACACCCTCGGCGGAGTCGTAGAGGTGCTCGCGTACGGCACTCCTCCCGGCCTGGGCTCGCATGTGCACTGGGATCGCCGGCTCGACTCCCGGCTCGCCGGAGCCCTGATGGGGATCCAGGCAATCAAGGGCGTCGAAATCGGCGATGGTTTCCGCACCGCCGCCCGGCGCGGCAGCCAGGCACACGACGAAATTCAGACCACCGGCGGCAGGATCGGACGCTCGACCGGTCGTGCCGGCGGAACCGAGGGCGGCATGTCCACCGGAGATGTCTTGCGGGTTCGGGCGGCGATGAAGCCGATTGCGACTGTTCCGCGCGCCCTGGCCACAGTCGATGTCGCAACCGGGCAGAACGCCAAGGCCCACCATCAACGCTCGGATGTCTGCGCGGTTCCTGCGGCCGGCGTCGTGGCGGAAGCCATGGTCGCCCTGGTCGTTGCGGACGCCGTCGTGGAGAAGTTCGGCGGGGACTCGGTGGCCGAGACCGCACGCAATATCGACACCTACCGGCGGAACATCCCGGCAACTCTGCAGAGTTAGCGATGTCCAGACCAGTTCCCAAACCGTCACCGCCGCTCAATCCGTCTGCCCGGCCACCGGCCCGCATCGTGCTGATCGGACCGCCAGCTGCTGGAAAGACCACGGTGGGCCGGATGTTGTCCGAGAAGCTGGACGTCAGCATGCGGGACACCGACGCGATGCTGGTCGCGAAGTGGGGCACCATCGGAGACCTCTTCCTCGTGTACGGCGAAGATGGATTCCGCGACCTGGAGCGCCAGACAGTCGATGACGCGATCCAGGAACTCGTCCGCCGGCCCGGCGTCGTCTCACTCGGCGGTGGCGCCATCCTGCACCCTGACACCAGGGCGCAGCTCAAGCACCCGAGCGTTATCGTCGTGCTGATCGACATCGATGCCGAGACGGTGGCCACCCGGATCAACAACAATTCCCGGCCGCTGCTCAACTCGGAGTCTGCCACTGCGCTGGACCGCTGGCGGGCAATCGTGAAGGAACGCACCCCGTTGTACCACGAGGTCGCGAGCGTCACTGTGACAGCGTCCAACGCGCCACCGGGAGCGGTGGTTTCGCGCATCCTTGAGGCCATCGCCTCGGTCCACACAAAAAGCTACCTGCAGGACCTGGCCCGGGAACCTGAACAGACACCACGAACGGAGAACCAGTGAGTAGCGAGAACGCAGCGGAACCACGCCGGATCGAGGTCGGTGGCGACCAGAGCTATCCGGTTCTGGTCGGCAGCAGCCTGCTCGGTGAGCTTCCCGGCCTGCTCGGCGAGCACGTCAGGAAGGTCCTGGTGGTCTACCCGCGCGCCCTGCGCACCACTGGCGATGCCGTGCGCGAGGATCTTGCCGCTAGCGGGTACGAGGCCGTGGCGGCCGAGATTCCAGATGCCGAGGAGGCCAAGCACATTCAGGTCGCCGCGTTCTGCTGGGGCGTTCTCGGTCAGTCCGACTTCACCCGGTCCGACGCCGTCGTTTCGGTCGGCGGGGGAGCGGTGAGCGACCTGGCCGGCTTTGTCGCCGCCTCCTGGCTTCGAGGCGTCAAGGTGGTGCACGTGCCGACAACCCTGCTTGGCATGGTCGACGCCGCCGTCGGTGGCAAGACCGGAATCAACACGGCCGAAGGGAAGAACCTGGTCGGCGCCTTCCACCCGCCTGCCGGCGTCGTCGTCGATGTCGACACGCTGGCGACGCTGCCAAGAAACGAGTTGTTCACCGGAATGGCCGAGGTGGTCAAGGCCGGATTCATCGCCGATCCCGCAATCCTGGACCTGCTGGAGAACAATTCGCTCGACGACATCTCGGACCACGGCGGCGCCGTGCTGCGCGAACTGATCGAGCGGGCCATCGCGGTGAAGGCCTCCGTGGTCAGCGAGGACCTCAAGGAGACCGGTCGCCGGGAGATCCTGAATTACGGGCACACGCTCGGCCACGCAATTGAGCTTGCCGAACGGTACCAGTGGCGGCACGGTGCCGCAGTTTCGGTCGGCATGATGTTTGCCGCCGAGTTGTCCAGCCTCACCAGGGGACTTCCGGACGCCGTAGTGGACCGGCAACGCGATATCCTGCGCAAGCTCGGGCTGCCCCTGACCTACCGCGCCGACCGTTGGCACCAGTTGCTGGACTCGATGAAACGCGACAAGAAGGCCCGCGGTGCACTGCTGCGTTTCGTGGTGCTCGATGACCTGGCCCGGCCAACTACCCTTGAAGGCCCGGATCCCGCACTGCTGTTTGCAGCATTCCAGGAGGTTGCAGCCGAGGCGCCACGCGGCGGCGCGGTCCAGCTGGGCTGACTAGAATCTGAAGCTATGACGCTGCCACCTGAACCCAACCGGCCGCCGCCCGCTCCCCAGCCCTATGGTCGACCGCCGGGGTACGGGCCGCAGCAGCCCTATTACCAGCAGCCGGCCTACTACCAGCCGGTGTATTACCAGCCGGTCTACTACCAGCCGTATCCGCCGGTGTACCGGCCGCCCAGGCCGCCGTTGTCTCGGCGGCAACGTTCCGCGGCGCTTTGGGCCGGTGGCATCGCCGGGCCGCTGCAGCTGCTTGGCATCACTGTTCTCGGAGCTGTCGGCAGTGTTCTGGCCTTCGTTATGTTCGCCGCTTTTGTCGAGGCCACTGGCGAGTTGAGCGAGTCAGAGAGTCTGTTCGCCGGGCTGGACCGGTCCGGCTGGATCGTCGCAGCCGCGATCACGGTGGCCGCCTGCTTCGTCGGTGTGGCATTCTTTCTGGCCGGGCTCTGGATCGGCCGGGCGGTGATGCGTGCTGCAGACGTCCATCGGCCGAAAGCCGTGTCGTGGTCCGGCACCGGCATCAACTTCGGCGTCAACCTGCTACTTTCAGTTTTCCTCTGGCCGCTTGCCTGGACCGTGCTATCCAGTATGTTCGTGGTTGCCATGGTCGCCGTTGGCTCCAGTATCGAGGCAGGTGGGGCCGATCAGGATGCAGTGTCCGGCCAATTCGCGGCACTTGGTGCACTCGGCATCGGTCTCAGCGTGCTCGGATTGCTTCTCGTCATCGCGATAAGTGCGTTGCTCTGGTGGTGGATGGCCTTCGCCTACAGGGCCCGGCCCGCAGATCAGGAAACGACCGGATGAATGGCGAAAGCTATAGTTGGCCACTATGCGCGTTCTGATACTCAACGGGCCCAATCTCGGCCGGCTCGGCAGCCGCGAACCGGACGTCTACGGCGCGCAGAATTTCGTGTCGCTGACGAAATTCTGTGTCGATCAGGCGGCTTCACACGGCTACTCAGCCGAGGTGCGCCAAACCAACGATGAGGCCGAGCTGATTTCCTGGCTATACGAGGCGGTCGATTCGCGGACGCCGGTGATCCTGAACCCGGCAGCGTTCACCCATTACTCCTACGCGCTGCGCGATGCCTGTGCCCAGGTGTCCGGCTCCGGGCTGCCGCTCGTCGAGGTGCATCTGACCAACCCGGCCAGCCGTGAGGCGTTCCGGCACAACAGCGTGATCAGCGGTGTTGCGACCGGCACCATCGCCGGCTTTGGTTTTCATTCCTACCGGCTGGCGATCTCGAGCCTGCCCGTTGAGCCGGAGACTGATGATCGCCGCTAACGGTTAATGGGTTGATGCGCAGACCGGGTACCCTAGGTGAGGTTCGAAAAAATCACCCCAGGCTGACCCCCGCCGCCAGGCAAGGCTCGGTCAGATAAGACCCGGGCTGGATATGACTCGGGCTGGATAAGACTCGGGCTAGACAAGGGAAAGAAATCGCGTGGCTTCGACTAATGATCTGAAAAACGGCATGGTGCTTAATCTGGAAGGGCAGCTGTGGTCTGTCACTGAGTTCCAGCACGTCAAGCCCGGCAAAGGTCCGGCGTTCGTCCGGACCAAGCTGAAAAACGTGCTGTCGGGCAAGACCGTCGACAAGACGTTCAACGCCGGCACCAAGGTCGAGACCGCGAACGTCGATCGCCGCGATATGCAGTACCTCTACCATGACGGCACCGACTACGTCTTCATGGACAACAGCGACTACGAGCAGTACAGCATCACCGAGACGGTGGTCGGATCGGCCGCCAACTTCCTGCTTGAGAACAACACTATCCAGATCGCCTTCCACGACGGCGCAGCGCTCTACGTCGAGCTGCCGCCGTCCGTCGTCCTCGAGATCACCTATACCGAACCTGGCATGCAGGGAGATCGCTCGACCGGCGGCTCCAAGCCGGCGACGCTGGAGACAGGTTACGAGATCCAGGTACCGCTGTTCATTGAGCAGGGCACCAAGATCAAGGTCGACACCCGCTCCGGCGACTACCTGGGGCGCGTTAACGAGTGAGTGCCCGCAGCAAGGCGCGTAAGCGCGCACTGGACGTTCTGTACGAAGCGGAGCAGCGAGAGATCGCGCCGCTGGCTATGTTGCAGGAACGCAGCACCGACACGGAATACCCGATGCGCGCGTACGCCGCGGAAATCGTGCAGGGTGTCGCGGCGCATCAGGACGAGATCGACGAGTACCTGGAAACCTACTCACAGGGGTGGTCGCTGCAGCGGATGCCCGCAGTTGACCGGGCCATCCTGCGGGTGGGTGCCTGGGAGGTGCTCTACAACGACGATGTGCCGGACAAAGTCGCACTCGATGAGGCGGTTGACCTGGCACGCCTGGTGTCCACCGACGAGTCGCCGAACTTCGTCAACGGACTGCTCGGCAGGATCATGGACCTCAAGCCGAGCCTGGGCCTTTAGGTCCAGAGTCTGACGCGTTGCTACAGTTGTGGCAACACAGCTCCTTTAAGTGCCGTCCAGTGAGGCGGGGAAGGGGGATGACGCATGCGTGCACGCCAAGTGCTTGATGCTGCCGAAATCCGCAGGGCGATAGCCCGAATCGCGCACGAAGTCCTCGAGCACAACAAGGGCGCTGAGGACCTGGTCATTCTCGGCATTCCCAGCCGCGGCGTCCCATTGGCTCGCCGGCTGGCTCAGCGGATTGCGGAGATCGAACCCAGCGTTGATGCCGACGCCATCGTCGGATCGCTCGACGTGACGATGCACCGCGACGACCTGCACCGGCAGCCCATCCGGAGCATCTCTCCCACTGAACTCCCGCAGGGCGGTATCGACGACAAGACAGTCGTGCTCGTCGATGACGTCCTGTTCTCCGGGCGCACCGTTCGCTCCGCCTTGGACGCGCTTTCGGACCTGGGACGCCCCCGCGTGGTGCGGCTCGCCGTCCTGGTCGACCGCGGACATCGCGAGTTGCCGATCAGAGCCGATCACGTCGGAAAGAACCTGCCAACCGCCGCGGATGAGCGGGTACAGGTCCGGCTTGCCGAGCTGGATGGCGAAGACACCGTCGAGATTTCCGGCGGTGACCAGTGAGTTACCGCCACCTGCTTTCAACCGCAGACCTCAGTCGTGCAGACGCCATCGCTACGCTCGACATCGCCGAAGAGATGGCCGCCGTTTCCGGACGGGATATCAAGAAGCTGCCTACGTTGCGCGGCCGTACCGTGGTGAATTTGTTCTTCGAAGACTCCACCCGGACCCGGATCTCCTTTGAAGCCGCGGCAAAGCGGCTGTCGGCGGACGTGATCAACTTCGCCGCCAAGGGCTCGAGCGTGTCCAAGGGCGAGAGTCTGCAGGACACGGCGCAAACTCTCGAAGCGATGGGCGCCGACGCCGTGGTGATCCGGCACCCCGGCTCGGGCGCTCCGGCCAGGCTGGCACAGGCCGGGTGGATCGATGCCGGGATCGTCAACGCCGGAGACGGCACCCATGAACATCCGACCCAGGCATTGCTCGACGCTTTCACGATGCGACGTCATCTGGTCGGAGGCGACGGGAACACCGCAGCAACCGGTGCCGACCTGGCCGGCGCTAGAGTCGCGATCGTCGGGGACATTCTGCACTCCCGGGTCGCCCGGTCGAACGTCCACCTCCTGCGAACGCTCGGCGCCGAGGTAACCCTGGTGGCGCCACCAACGCTGTTGCCGGTCGGCGTCGACTCCTGGCCCTGCGAGGTCAGCTACGACCTGGACGGCGTCATCGACGACGGGGCACTGGACGCGATCATGATGCTCCGGGTGCAGCAGGAACGCATGCAGGCATCGTTCTTCCCCTCGGCGCGCGAGTACTCCAAACGCTGGGGACTCGGCGAGACCAGACTCTCCCGCTTGGCGGATCGGACGCTGATCATGCATCCCGGCCCGATGAACCGTGGCTTCGAGATCTGCGCGGCCGCAGCCGACTCGGCCCAGTCGACCGTCATCGAGCAGGTCGCCAACGGCGTCTCGGTCCGGATGGCCGTGCTGTACCTGCTGCTTGCCGCGGACCACCCACAGAAAGAGCTGCCATGACCTACCTGATCCGTAACGCGTCCCCACTTGGCGGAGCCGGCACAGATTTCCGGATCGAGAATGGCCGGTTCGTCGATGTATTCAGCCCAGGAGCCGAAACGCCGACCGAGATCGACGCAACCGGCCTGATCGCGTTGCCCGGCTTCGTCGACCTGCACACCCACCTGCGCGAACCGGGACGCGAGGATGCCGAGACGGTGCTCTCCGGGTCACGGGCCGCGGCGATGGGTGGCTTCACCGCGGTGCACGCAATGGCCAATACCGCTCCGGTCGCCGACACAGCAGGCGTCGTAGAACAGGTCTGGCGGCTCGGCCAGCGCGCCGGCTACACAGAAGTGCGGCCGATAGGCGCCGTTACCCTCGGCCAGGCCGGGACCAGACTTTCCGAACTCGGCGCGATGGCCGAATCGGCCGCCCGGGTTCGCATTTTCTCCGACGACGGAATGTGCGTGCATGACCCACTGCTGATGCGCCGGGCACTTGAATACGTGAAGGCATTCGACGGCATCATCGCGCAGCATGCCCAGGAGCCACGGCTGACCGAGGGTGCCCAGATGCACGAAGGCGCCGTCTCCGCGACTCTCGGACTGCCTGGTTGGCCAGCGGTGGCCGAGGAGGCGATCATCGCCCGCGATGTGCTGCTAGCCGACCACGTCGGCTCCCGGTTGCATATCTGTCACGTGTCGACGGCCGGATCGGTCGACATCATCCGCTGGGCGAAGTCCCGCGGGGTGAATGTCACGGCCGAGGTCACGCCGCACCATCTGCTGCTGACGGATGAACTGGTGCGCAGCTTCGACCCGGTCTACAAGGTCAACCCGCCGCTGCGAACGGCGCGCGATGTCGAAGCCGTCCGCGAGGGGCTCGCCGACGGGACGATCGACATCGTTGCCACCGATCACGCCCCGCACCCTGAAGAGGCCAAGTGCTGCGAGTGGTCGGCCGCGGCAATGGGCATGGTCGGTCTGGAGACCGCCCTGCCGATCGTCAAAAAAGCGATGATCGACACCGGCCTGATGACCTGGCCGGACCTGGCCCGGGTGCTGTCGACCCGGCCGGCCGAGATTGCCGGCCTGGAGCAGCAGGGTGGCGGGCTCGCCGCCGGTGACGCCGCGCAACTGGTGCTGATCGACCCCGACCGGCAGTTCACCGTGGATGCCGCAACGATGGCCACGGCCGGCCGGAACACGCCATTCGCCGGGCTCGAACTCAGCGGATCGATCCGGCACACATTCCTGTACGGGCATCCGGTCGTGGCCGATGGGGCGCTGGGGACACCGCATGTGATCAGCGAGGAAGGCGGCGCCGAATGGACCGCCTGATCCCGGTTCTCATCGCGGTAGCCGTCATAGCGCTGCTCTTCCTGCTGCTGTGGCTTGGCTGGCGAGGACGGCTGAAACGACAGGCCGAAATCGCCGCTCCCGACCCGGTGCCGCAATCGCTCGGCGATGCCATCCTGGTAGTGCCGGGCAGCTATGTCGCCACCACGACGGAAGGCGACTGGCTCGACCGGATCGCCGTGCACCAGCTCGGAATCCGCACCGACGCCACCGTGGAGGTCCGGCCCGAGGGCCTGGTGTGGCGCCGCAGCGGAGTCTCCGACTTCTTCATCCCGGTCGGCAAGCTCCGCTCGGTCCGGACGGAAAGTGGCATGGCCGGCAAGTTCGTCGAAAAGGACGGGCTCGTCGTAGTGAGCTGGCGACTGGGCAAACAGCTCGTTGACACCGGATTCCGGACCCGTCAGGCAGAGCATCGACCAGCACTCAAGCAGGCAATTTCAGAACTAGTACCGGAGAAATCGTGAGTACCGCAACCCAAGCAACGCACCCCGCAACGCTCCTGCTCGAAGACGGACGTACCTTCCACGGAGCAGGCTACGGCGCGATCGGTTCGACAGTCGGTGAGGCTGTTTTCGTCACCGCCATGACCGGGTATCAGGAAACCCTGACCGATCCGTCGTACCACCGGCAGGTCATCATCCAGACCGCTCCGCACATCGGAAACACCGGAGTCAACGACGAGGACGACGAATCGTCCAGGTTCTGGGCCGCGGGCTACGTCGTCCGCGACGCCGCGCGCCGGCCGTCGAACTGGCGCTCAACCGAGACCCTGGACGAGCGCCTTGCCAGGCAGGGAATCGTCGGTATTTCCGGCGTCGACACCCGCGCTCTGACCCGGCACCTGCGCGACCGCGGCGTTATGCGGGTAGGGATTTTCTCCGGAGATGCCGCGATGCAGCCGCACGCCGTACTACTGGAAGCCGTGCGTGGCGCCGCCCCGATGAAGGGCGCCCAGCTGGCGGAGGAAGTCTCGGTCGGCACCTCGTACATCGTGCCGGCCAAGGGCACCAAAAAATTCACGGTTGCCGCCATCGACCTCGGGATCAAGACGATGACGCCCGCTCAGCTGGCCGAACGCGGAGTAGAAGTACATGTGCTTCCGGCCGCGACGACCCCTGAGCAGCTTCGCGAACTCGGCCCGGACGGCGTGTTCTTCTCCAACGGGCCCGGCGACCCGGCGACGGCCGACCGGCAGGTCGAGCTGCTGCGGTCCGTGCTGGATGACCGCATGCCGTTCTTCGGTATCTGCTTCGGCAATCAGCTGCTGGGCCGCGCGCTTGGCTACGGCACGTACAAGCTGCGGTTCGGGCACCGCGGTATCAACCAGCCGGTGCTCGACCGGGCGACCGGGAAGGTCGAGGTGACCTCGCAGAACCATGGCTTCGCGGTCGACGCCCCGGTCGACGCGCCGAGCACGGCGCCCTACGACGACGGCCGCTACGGCATGGTCGAGGTCAGCCATGTCTGCCTCAACGACAATGTCGTCGAGGGCCTGCGCTGCATCGACCGGCCGGCCTTCTCGGTGCAGTATCACCCCGAGGCCGCGGCCGGACCGCATGATTCCCGCTATCTGTTCGATCGTTTCCTCGATCTGATGGCCAACGCTCACGACGAGGAGATCCACTAATGCCACTTCGTTCAGACCTGAAAAGCGTCCTGGTGATCGGTTCCGGACCGATCGTAATCGGCCAGGCCTGCGAGTTCGACTACTCCGGAACCCAGGCCTGTCGCGTACTTCGCGGCGAGGGCCTGCGAGTCATCCTGGTCAACTCGAATCCCGCGACAATCATGACCGACCCGGAGATTGCCGACGCCACCTACGTCGAGCCCATCTCGCCGGAAGTTATTGAGACGATCATTGCCAAGGAGCGTCCGGACGCGCTGCTGCCGACGCTCGGCGGCCAGACTGCGCTGAATGCGGCAATTGCGCTGGATGAGCGTGGAACGCTCGCAAAGTACGACGTCGAGCTGATCGGCGCGAACATCGCCGCGATCCAGCTGGGTGAGGACAGGCAGCTGTTCAAGGGCGTGGTGGAACGCTGCGGCGCCGAAGTCGCCCGGTCCTACATCGGTCACAGCATGGAGGACTGCCTGGAGGCCGCCGGGCAGCTCGGCTATCCGCTGGTTGTCCGGCCCTCGTTCACAATGGGCGGCCTCGGCAGTGGAATGGCCTACAACGAGCAGGACCTGCGCCGGATCGCCGGCGCCGGTCTGCAGGACTCGATCACCCATGAGGTGCTGCTGGAAGAGTCAATTCTCGGCTGGAAAGAATACGAACTCGAGCTGATGCGCGACAGGGCAGACAATGTCGTCGTCGTGTGTTCCATCGAGAACGTCGACGCGGTGGGCGTGCACACCGGCGACTCGATCACAGTTGCGCCATCGCTG
This sequence comes from Saxibacter everestensis, assembly GCF_025787225.1. Taxonomy (NCBI): domain Bacteria; kingdom Bacillati; phylum Actinomycetota; class Actinomycetes; order Micrococcales; family Brevibacteriaceae; genus Saxibacter; species Saxibacter everestensis. The sequence continues at coordinate 1,806,237 of NZ_CP090958.1, read as the reverse complement.
ACCCTGACCGACCGGGAATACCAGCGGCTGCGCGACGTCAGCATCGCCGTGATCCGCGAGGTCGGCGTCGATACCGGCGGCTGCAACATCCAGTTCGCGATCAACCCGGACGACGGCCGGATCATCGTGATCGAGATGAACCCGCGCGTCTCGCGGTCCTCGGCCCTGGCGTCGAAGGCCACCGGCTTTCCGATCGCGAAGATCGCGGCGAAGCTCGCTGTCGGCTACACCCTTGACGAAATTCCGAATGACATCACGAAGGTCACTCCGGCGTCCTTCGAACCTGCCCTTGACTACGTTGTGGTCAAGGTTCCGCGCTTCGCCTTCGAGAAGTTCCCGGCTGCCGATCCGACGCTGACCACGACGATGAAGTCGGTCGGAGAGGCGATGGCGCTCGGCCGGAACTTCACCGAGGCGCTGCAGAAGGCGCTGCGCTCCCTGGAGAAGAAGGGCGCGACCTTCCACTGGAACGGCTCAGCCATCGACATCGATGACGCCGATGCCCGGGCAGACATCCTGCGCAGGATCGGGCACGCCACCGAGGACAGGCTGATCGCAGTCCAGCAGGGACTTCGTGCCGGGCTGTCGGTCGAGGAGGTGCACGAGGCCTGCGACATCGACCCGTGGTTCCTGGACCAGATCCAGCTGATCAACGAAATCGCCGAGCAGATCGCCTCGGCGCCGCAACTGGATACAGCGACCCTGACCATCGCGAAACGACACGGTTTCTCCGATGTGCAGATCGGCCAGCTGCGGACAATGCCCGAGGACGTTGTCCGAGGGGTCCGGCATGCGCTAGGGCTGCGCCCGGTCTACAAGACGGTTGACACATGTGCGGGGGAGTTCGAGGCGACGACGCCCTATCACTATTCGAGCTACGACGAGGAAACCGAGGTCGCCCCGCGGGAAGAACCAGTTGTGCTGATCCTCGGCTCCGGGCCGAACCGGATCGGCCAGGGCATCGAGTTCGACTATTCGTGCGTGCACGCAACGATGGCGATCCGCGAGGCCGGGCTGAAGACGGTCATGGTCAACTGCAACCCGGAAACAGTGTCGACCGACTACGACACCGCCGACCGGCTGTACTTCGAACCGCTGACCTTCGAGGACGTGCTTGAGGTCTATCACGCCGAATGCCAGGCGGGACCTGTGCTCGGCGTGATCTGCACGCTAGGTGGCCAGACCCCGCTGGGCCTCGCTGACCGGCTGAAGCAGGCCGGTGTTCCCGTGCTTGGCACCCAGCCGGAGGCGATCGACCTGGCCGAGGACCGCGGGGCCTTCGGAGAGGTACTGGATAACGCCGGGCTGCTGGCACCGAAGAACGGCACCGCGACATCGTTCGTCGGCGCGCAACGGATCGCCGAGGACATCGGTTACCCAGTGCTGGTCCGGCCCTCCTACGTTCTCGGCGGACGCGGCATGCAGATCGTCTACGACACGGAGCAGCTGCGTTCGTACATGGCTTCGGCGACCGAGGTGTCTCCCGACCGGCCGGTGCTGGTCGACAAGTTCCTCGATGACGCGGTTGAGATCGACGTCGACGCGCTCTACGACGGCGAGGACCTGTACATCGGCGGGATCATGGAGCACATCGAAGAAGCCGGAATTCACTCCGGTGACTCCGGCTGTGTGCTGCCCTCGGTGACCCTTGGCGAAAACGTGCTGGAACGGGTGCGCCAATCGACGCTTGCCATCGCGCAGGGCGTCGACGTGAAGGGGCTGCTGAACATCCAGTTCGCCCTGGCCGCCGACGTGCTCTACGTGATTGAGGCGAACCCGCGTGCATCGCGCACCGTCCCGTTCGTCTCCAAGGCGACAACTGTCCCGCTGGCCAAGGCAGCGGCATTACTCGCCATCGGCCGCACCATCAAGGAGCTGCGCGAACCGGGTTCGCTGCTGCCCGCACACGGCGACGGCAGCATGCTGCCACTGGACGCCCCGGTCGCGGTGAAGGAGGCCGTGCTGCCGTTCCGGCGGTTCCGCACCGCCGACGGCGCGATCGTTGACAGCGTGCTCGGGCCGGAAATGCGATCCACCGGTGAGGTGATGGGCATCGACGTCGACTTCCCGACCGCGTTCGCCAAGGGCATGGAAGCGTCATCGACCAATGTGCCGAAGTCCGGCCGGGTCTTCGTTTCGGTGGCCGACGCGGACAAGCGTTCGATGGTTCTTCCGGTGAAGCGCCTGGTTGACCTCGGCTTCGAGGTGCTGGCGACCGATGGGACCGCGACAGTGCTGCGTCGGCACGGCATCGCCTCCACACCGGTGCGCAAGGCTTCCGATGAGGGGGCGGGCGATGACGGCACAACCATCATCGACCGGATCCTGGCCGGCGAGGTGCAGATGATCCTCAATACGCCGTCCGGGCGCTCGGCCCGGGCCGACGGCTACGAGATACGCGCCGCGGCGACCTCGGTCAACTGCCCGACGATGACGACGATTCAGGCGTTCTCGGCCGCAGTGAGCGCGATCGAGGTGGTCAAGGCCGGACCGTTCAAGGTCAAGTCGCTGCAGGAATGGGGCAAACGATGAGTAGCTTCGGCGTTCGGCTGGCCTCGAAGGTCGCCGAACGCGGCAGCCTCGTGGTTGGGATCGATCCGCACCCCGGGCTGCTCGCGGCCTGGGGCCTGCCGGATTCCGCGCGCGGCGTGGCGGAGTTCAGCCGGATCGTGGTCGAATCGCTTGCCGACCTGGTTCCGATGGTCAAGCCGCAGTCAGCGCTGTACGAACGGCACGGCTCGCAGGGCGTTGCCGCGCTCGAAGACACCCTGAGCCTGGCAAGGGAACTCGGCGTGCTCAGCCTGGTCGACGCCAAGCGGGGCGATATCGGTTCGACGATGACGGCATATGCCGAGGCATATCTCGGCCCGATGTCGTCCCTGGCCGGCGACGCCGTGACGCTTTCGCCGTATCTGGGTTTCGGTTCACTGCAGCCCGCGCTCGAGATGGCGGCGGACAACGAGCGGGGAGTCTTCGTGCTGGCGTTGACCTCGAACCCGGAGGGAGCCTCCGTGCAGCACGCCACCGGACCCGAGGGACGAAGCGTTGCCGCCACCATCGCACGCGACGTGGCGGAGGCCAACGCGGATGCCCGGCGGCGCGGCGAGCTCGGCTCGGTAGGCATGGTCGTCGGCGCCACTGTCGGCGACGCGGTCCGGAAGCTCGGAATCGACCTCGCGGAGACGGCGGCACCGCTGCTTGCGCCCGGGGTGGGTGCGCAGGGTGCGGGACCGGATGAGCTGCGAGCGGTGTTCGGCCTGTCGGCCTCGAACGGTCAGCTGCTGCCAACCACATCGCGTGCGATCCTCGCCCACGGGCCGGACCCGGCGGCGCTGCGGCAAGCCGTTTTCGATGCGGTCGCCGAACTCGATTCGCTGACTGACTAGACTGAGCTGGTTGAACTGCCTTGCTTAGAATCCGGCTGTGGCTCGTACTGTTGCACGGGCTGGGCCTTGTGATAGGTATGACTGACAAGCGAATTCCCTCGTAGTGACACGCGAAACCCCATCGAAGTGTTTTTGAATATCGTCGAATAGGAGTCCTGGTGGCGCTCTCTCCGCTCACGGCCGAGCAGCGTGCTGATGCGCTGGCCAAAGCCGCCGATGCTCGGCGAATCAGGGCAGAAGTGAAAAGTGAACTGAAGCGGGGCATCGGTTCCGTGGCAAAGGTGATCGAGCGCTCGCGCAACGATGACGCATTGAGCAAGCTGAGGGTCTCGGCCCTATTGGAATCGTTGCCAGGAGTAGGAAAGGTGCGCGCGGCGCAGATTATGGAAGACATTGGCATTGCGCCGACCCGGAGGCTTCGCGGCCTCGGCACTCATCAGGTTGCCGCGCTCGTTGAACGTTTCGACAATCCGTGAGCCGACTGACAGTTCTGGCAGGACCCACAGCAGTTGGCAAGGGCACTGTCTCGGCGTTCGTTCGTGGCCGTTATCCGGACGTCTGGCTGTCTGTTTCGGCAACCACCAGGGCCCCGCGGCCCGGAGAGATCGACGGCGTTCACTATCACTTCGTCAGTCAGGCTGAGTTCGACCGGATGATTGCCGGCGGCGAGCTGCTCGAATGGGCGGTCGTGCACGGTCGTAATAGCTACGGCACGCCGGTGGCGCCGGTGCGTGAGGCCCTAGCGGAAGGCAAGGCTCCGCTGCTTGAGATCGATCTGCAGGGAGCCCGGCAGGTGAAGGAGACCATGCCGGAGGCACACTTCGTGTTTCTTGCCCCACCCTCCTGGGAGGAATTGGTGCGCCGGCTGATCGGCCGCGGCACCGAATCCGCGGAGGAGCAGGAGCGACGCCTGGACACAGCGCGGGTCGAACTGGCGGCTGAATCCGAGTTCGACACGACGGTCGTCAATCACGACATTCGGAAAGCGGCTGAAGAACTCGTATCATTAATGGGAGTCGACCCGCATAGCGCTGGTTCGGACTCGTAAACCTTGGCAGCCGGGCGGCTGCCGAACACACTCAACTGTTAAACGGAGATTTTGTGTCTGCAACGCCAGAAGGCATCACCAACCCACCGATCGACGATCTGCTTGCGATCACCGATTCCAAGTACGCGTTGGTCATTCAGGGTGCTAAGCGGGCCCGGCAGATCAATGCCTATTACTCACAGCTACAGGACGGCCTGCTGGAAAATGTCGGGCCGCTGGTGGCAACCAAACTCAACGAGAAGTCGCTCTCGATTGCGCTGCGTGAGATCGAGGCCGGCCTCGTCGTCGGTTCGGACCACGTGCCTGCCGGCGAGTAAACGCTCACCCCGTGGCCAGCATCGTCCTGGGCGTGGCCGGAGGTATCGCCGCATATAAGTCGGCGCTGCTGCTCCGGAAGTTCACCGAAGCTGGTCACGACGTGCAGGTGGTGCCCACGGCGGCATCCCTGAACTTCGTTGGCGCCGCCACCTGGGAAGCGCTCTCCGGACATTCAGCTTCGGCGGATGTGTTCGAGAACATTCCCGAGGTGGCGCACGTACGGATCGGCCGTCACGCCGATTTGGTAGTTGTCGCTCCGGCGTCGGCCGACCTGCTGGCCAGGGCCACGCACGGTATGGCCGACGACCTGTTGACGGCGACCTTGCTTACCTGCACGGCCCCGGTGCTGATGGCGCCGGCTATGCATACCGAGATGTGGGAGCACCCCGCGACCCGAGCGAATATCGCCACCCTGCGCTCCCGCGGTATCAACGTGCTCGAGCCGGCTTCCGGTCGGCTCACCGGTGCGGACTCCGGCCCGGGACGGCTGCCGGAACCAGAGGCGATTTACGCTGCGGCGATTGCGCTGCTTGGGTCGGCTGAAACCGGGTCGTCGTCTGCAACCGGGTCGGCGGCTGCCGGGTCGGCTGAAACCGGCTCGGCGTCTGCCGACGATGGCGAACCGGCCGGCCGCGGATCCGATTTGGCCGGCACTCGGGTACTGATCAGCGCGGGCGGCACCAGGGAGCCGCTGGATCCGGTCCGCTACCTCGGCAATCACTCGTCCGGGCGCCAAGGTGTCGCCCTTGCGAAGGCAGCGCTGGCACGGGGCGGTCAGGTCACCTTGGTCGGCGCGAACCTCGAGGTCCCTCCGCCGGACGGCATTTCGCTCGTGCCGGTGTCCAGCGCCGCGGAACTGGCCGAAGCGATGCTGCGCGAGGCCGCGCAGGCGGACATCGTCATCATGAGCGCGGCCGTCGCCGACTATCGGCCGGCGAGCGTCGAGACAACAAAGATCAAGAAGACCTCGGCGAACGAAGAACTGACCCTGCGGCTGGTCCGCAACCCTGACATCCTGCGGTCTCTGGTCCAGGCCAGGTCGGATCGCTCCGTCACTGATCAGGTCATCGTCGGCTTCGCGGCCGAAACAGGGGATGCCGACGGGACAGTGCTCGACCACGCCAGGAAGAAGTTCGAGGCCAAGGGCTGCGACCTCTTGGTGGTCAACAAGGTTGGCACAGGTGTTGGCTTTGGCACCGATGGCAACCGGGTCGACATCCTGGCCCGTCGCCGGCCCGGAGGTGAACCGGAGGTTATCGGTTCTGCCGACGGCAGCAAGCTCGCTGTGTCACATGCCGTCATCGACGCCCTGGGCGTTCTCCGTTCCTGATTGGTAGAAGCTAAGCTTCATCAAGTGACAATTCTGCCTTCCGCCCAGCAGGGTCTGCGCCTGTTTACGTCCGAGTCCGTTACCGAAGGACATCCGGATAAGATCTGCGACCAGATCAGCGACTCGATTCTCGATGCCTTGCTGCGGGAGGACCCCTCGAGCCGGGTCGCGGTGGAGACAATGGTGACCACCGGCCTCGTCCACGTCGCCGGAGAGGTTCGGACCGAAGGCTACGCCGACATCGCCAACATCGTGCGGAACCGGATCGTCGACATCGGCTATGACTCTTCCGAAAAGGGTTTCGACGGGCACAGCTGTGGCGTCTCCGTGTCGATCGGTTCGCAGTCGCAGGATATTGCCGCGGGCGTGGACAATTCCTTCGAGTCCCGAGGCCGCGATGGCGACACCTGGTCGGCGGGTCATGACGAGATCTCGCAGCAGGGCGCCGGCGACCAGGGCCTGATGTTCGGCTACGCCAATAACGACACACCGGAATTGATGCCCTGGCCGATCTGGCTGTCCCACCGTCTGTCCGAACGGCTTACCGAGGTGCGCAAGACCGGACTGCTGCCCTACCTCCGCCCGGATGGCAAAACGCAGTTCACCGTCGGCTACGACAAGGACGATGCTGTCAGCGTGGAAACCGTCGTGCTGTCGACCCAGCACGCAGGTGAAGTCAGCCAGGAACAGCTCAAGGCGGACATCGCCGAGCACGTTATCCGGCCGCTGCTGGATGGGATCCCACTGGACACCTCGAAAACCAATTTGGTGATCAATCCAGCGGGCGCTTTCGTCACCGGCGGTCCGATGGGGGATGCCGGCCTGACCGGCCGCAAGATCATCGTCGATACCTACGGCGGCTATGCCCGGCATGGTGGCGGGGCCTTTTCCGGCAAGGATCCCTCTAAGGTTGACCGCTCGGGCGCCTACGCCATGCGCTGGGTGGCGAAGAATGTGGTTGCCGCCGGACTGGCCAGCCGTGCCGAAATCCAGGTGGCCTACGCGATCGGCGTAGCGCAGCCGGTCGGCCTTTACGTTGAGACTTTCGGCACAGAGCAGGTTGCCTCCGACAGCATCTCCGCTGCCATTCAGGAGGTGTTCGACCTGAGGCCAGGCGCAATCGTTCGCGATCTTGACCTGCTGCGGCCGATCTACCAGCAAACCGCGGCGTATGGTCACTTCGGTCGTGAGCTCCCGGATTTCAGCTGGGAGAAGGTAAACCGGGTCGACGACCTGCGGCGGGCGCTGAACGTCTGACACGCATTCGGGGATCGGCTTCGAGGTCCGGGTTTCGTAAGCTACTTCGGCCCGGAACCTTACCGGACCCGGACATCGCTGACTCTCTGCCGCTGCTGTCGGTACCGTCTGCTGAAATGGAGGCATGTCCATTCCGCAGAGCGATTCCTCGCCCGCAGCGGTTCCGGCCGCAGGGCGACCGGACAATGCTGCGGAAACCGGGCTGTTCGACGGTCTGCTGACCCCGGCGGTCAGCTCCGGCAGCACAAGCAATGGCATCGAGCTTGCCGCTGAGAACCACATCGCCGAGGTTCTGATCGACGCTCCGGTTCCGCATCTGGACCGGGTCTTTGACTACTATGTCTCCGCCGACCAGGATGCCGACGCACAGTTCGGTGTGCGGGTACGGGTGCGTTTCGCCGGCCGCGATGTCGACGGCTTCATTGTCTGCCGGAAGGCCGAGACTGATCACGTCGGCGAGCTGACCACCCTGGGCAGAGTCGTCTCACCCGTGCCGATACTGACGCGTGAGGTACTGGGGCTTGCCGAGGCCGTGGCCGACCGATACGCGGGTACGCGTTCCGACGTGCTGCGGTTGGCGATTCCGCCGCGTCACGCCCGGACGGAGAAGCAGATCCTGAAGGAGTCGCAGGGGTCTGCTGGGTCTGAGACCGCTATCCGCGCCGGCGACCTGGCGCCGGGAGACTGGTCTGCGTACGGGGGAGGCGCCGCATTCCTGCGGCACCTGGCCGAAGGGCAGGCACCGAGGGCGGCGCTGACCGCGATCCCCGGCGACGCCCCTGGCACGGGCTGGGCCGCGCTGGTGGCCCGGGCGGCATCCGCCGTTCAGCGTTCCGGACGATCGGCACTCATCGTTGCGCCCGATTATCGCGATCTGACTGTGCTCGCCGACGCGCTGACCGCAGAGTGCGGCCCGGCCGGCTTCGTCCGGCTCAGCGCCGATGAGGGTCCCGCCGACCGATACGCTTCATTCCTGGGCGTGCTGCTCCGGCCGGCGACCGCGGGCGCCAGGATCGTGATCGGTACCAGGGCGGCCGCGTTCGCCCCGCTTTCCGATCTGGGACTCGTTGTCTGCTGGGACGAGGGCAACGACCTGCTGGCCGAGCAGCGGGCGCCTTACCCGCACGCCCGGGACGTGCTGATGATGCGCGCGGCCCAGAACGACGCGGGCGTGCTATTGGCCGGCTACTCGCGCAGCACCAACGTACAGCGGCTCGTCGAACTCGGCTGGTGCGTCGACCTGAAGCCCGACCGCAAGACGCTGCGGCAGAACACTCCACGCGTCGTGCAGCCCGATCCGGACCGCGACTCCGGCGCGCGCAATCGGTTTCCCGATGCGGCCTTCGCAATCTTCCGATCGGCGCTCGGCCTGGAAAAGCGCCAGAAACACGAGCCGGGACCCGTCCTGGTCCAGGTTCCCCGTGCCGGCTACCTGCCTGCCCTGGCCTGCGGCACCTGTCGTCGATCGGCACGCTGCTCGGAGTGCGCCGGGCCGCTTCGGCAAGCGAGCCCGGATCAGGCGCCCAGTTGCGGCTGGTGCGGGAAACCGGCCGGCGACTTTCACTGCCCCGAATGTGAAGGCACCTCTCTTCGCTCGATTGTGATCGGCGCGGACCGGACAACCGAGGAACTCGGCAGGGCATTCCCCGGAATCCCGATGGTGCGTTCCGGCGGAGACCATGTGTTGCACAGCGTGCCCGATCGACCGGCCATCGTGGTTGCCACGGTCGGCGCCGAGCCGATCGCGGACCGGGGCTACGCAGCCGCGGTCCTGCTCGATGGGGAACAGTTGCTGTCGTTACCCGGCCTGCGTGCGGGGGAGCAGGCACTGCGGCGCTGGCTCGGCGCGGCGGCGCTGGTCCGTCCATCCACACGCGGGGGAACCGTGTTGCTCACTGCTGACGAACCCACGACTGCTGGCGGTCTGATTCGGTGGGATCCCTCCGGCTATGCCTCGCGTGAACTTGTGGAACGCCGCGAGCTACGCCTTCCGCCGTCGCTACGGGTGGCGACGCTCAGCGGTGCTTCCACGGCCCTCAATGAGGCGTTGTCGGCACTTGAGCTGCCCGAATCGGTTGATGTGCTCGGGCCCGCGCCGACCGAGCATTCTGCCGGGGGAGCGCCGCGGCCCGGGGCGCCGGACGATGATTATCGACTGATCCTGCGGTTCAGCTACGCGGACGGCCCCGGGCTGACCAGGCAGCTGCGCCATCTTGTGGCGACCCGGTCCGCCCGCAAGGACCCGGAGATCGTGCACGTACAGGTCGACGGAATCCACTCACTGTGAGCAAGTAGGTAGGATACGACGGTGCGTTTGATATTTGCAGGTACCCCGGAGGTGGCTCTTCCCTCACTGAACGTCCTGGCCGAAAGCGCGCACGACGTCGTCGCGGTGCTCACTCGGCCGGATGCTCCGGTCGGGCGGAAGCGGATTCTGACCGCAAGCCCGGTGAAGGCGCGCGCCATCGAACTCGGCATTCCGGTAGTTGAAGCGTCCCGCCTGCGAGGCGACGTTCTGGACGCGCTTGCGGGATTCCGGCCGGATGCCGTGCCGATTGTCGCGTATGGCGCAATCGTGGGTCCTCGGGCATTGGCGATCGCGCCGTGGTTGAACCTGCACTTCTCCCTGCTGCCACGCTGGCGCGGAGCTGCCCCGGTGCAGCGCGCCATTATGGCTGGAGACTCCGAAACAGGTGTCAGCGTCTTCCAGCTCGACGAAGGCCTGGACACCGGGCCGGTGCTGGGTACTTCCCGCGCAGCGATTTCTGATCAGGACACCGCCGGCGCTCTACTGGAGCGCCTCGCAGTCGATGGCGCCGGGCTGCTGCTGGAGAGCCTGACCCAGCTAGCCGCGGGAACTGCCACGCCCAGTGAGCAGCCGGCCGGCGGGACGCACGCTGCCAAAGTGGTGAGCGCGGACGCCCAGATTCACTGGCAAGACACCGCCGAGCAGATCGACCGGACGATCCGGGGCACCACCCCGGCCCCCGGAGCCTGGACTTTGCTCGCCGGCGAACGCTGCAAGATCGCTCCGGTGACCGTGAGGTCCGATGCCGGGCCGATCGTCCCGGGACGAATCGTCGCGGACAGCTCGGAGGTGCTGGTCGGTACCGGCACTCACCCGGTCCGGCTCGGCAAGGTGAACCCGCCGGGTAAGGGCTGGATGACGGCCATCGACTGGATGCGCGGCGGCGGCGCACAAGCTTTCGATACCGACGGCGGCTTGGCCACCGATGCAGCCTTGGCCACCGACACAGATACCGAGGAGACCCGATGAGCCCCAGACCAAGGCCGGTTCAACCGGGGAAGCTTGAACGCACCGCCACCGCGCCATCGCAGCGGACAAGGCACGCCGACGCACCGCGCGCCGTCTCGTACGCGGTGCTGCAGGCGGTGACCGAGGACGACGCCTACGCCAACCTGGTGCTACCCGGGCTGTTGAGCCGGCGTCGACTCAGCGGCCGCGATGCGGGCTTCGCCACCGAACTCACTTACGGCACGCTGCGTGGACAGGGCTACTACGATGCCGTGATCGCTCGCTGCACCGACCGGGCGCTTGCCGACATCCAGCCGCCCTTACTCAACGCGCTCCGCCTGGGCGCGCACCAGCTGCTCGCGATGCGGGTTGGCGCGCATGCCGCCGTGGATTCGACAGTAGGCCTGGTCAGGTCGGAGCTGGGCATTGGCCCGTCGAAGTTCGCCAATGCGGTGCTGCGGCGTATTTCCGAAGTTCCGGCAGAAGACTGGCCGGCCAAGGCAACCGAAGGCATGTCTGAGGCGGCAGCATTCGCGGCGCGCAGCTCACATCCGGAATGGATCATCCGGGCCTTCCGGCAGGCATTGCTTGCGCACGGTCGTCCGGCTGAGGAGCTCGAAGCCCTGCTGGCTGCGGACAACGTACCGGCGACGCCTGCGCTCACGGCCCTGCCGGGGCTGACAGCGGTACAGGACCTGCTCGACGAGGGTGCCGAGCCCGGCCGATGGTCTCCGGTAGCCGCGCTGGCGGCCGGCCGGGAGCCAGCATCGTTCCCGTCCGTGCGCTCCGGGCTGGTCCGGGTGCAGGACGAGGGGTCTCAGCTGGTGGCTCAGGCTCTGCTGGTGCCCGAGATCGACGAAGCGCGGAACACCGGGCGTTGGCTCGACCTGTGCTCCGGCCCCGGCGGTAAGAGCGCACTGCTTGCGGCGATCGGCGATCAGCGAGGCGCGACGCTCACCGCGGTCGAGCTCAGCGAACACCGTTCCAAGCTCGTTGTGCAGGCGCTGCAACCGCACCGCGGCGACCACGAAATCCTGACCGGAGACGGCCGCGACTTCGGCACTGAGTTTCCGGATCAGTACGACCGGGTCCTCATCGATGTGCCGTGCACGGGATTGGGCGCACTGCGTCGTCGGCCCGAGGCGCGATGGCGACGTCTGCCGGCCGACATACCGGCACTGGCTCCGGTCCAGCGCGAACTGCTCAAGTCCGGCATCAGGGCTGTCCGGCCCGGCGGAGTCGTGGCGTACACGACCTGCTCGCCGCACGCCGCAGAGACGATTGCGGTGATCGAGGACGTGATGAAGTCGACCCCCGGCCTCGAAGTGCTTGATGCGCCCCAGGCGCTTGACACAGTTGCCGGCACCAACATCGGCGCAGGTTCTGGGCGATTCGCCCAGCTGTGGCCGCATCTGCACGGAACCGACGGGATGTTTCTGGCGCTGCTGCGCAAGACCGGCGCCTGAGGGTCGTCGCTGCCGGTCAGTCGCGATCAGGTTGCGGCACGCCGGCTGGTACGGTCCGCTGCTGCTGCCGCAGGCGCTGCCGTTCCCGCCCGGCCCGTTACCGCAGGCGGCGGGATTACCGCAGCCGGCCGTGGCCCGTGGGGACGACGTTCCGGCACGGGGCCATGTTCCGGTATGGGACGAGGGGACGCCGTCGGCGGACATTGGATAGAGTCGGTGTCGTGGGAATTCTAATCAATCCGAGTATTCTGTCCGCTGACTTCGCGAACCTGGAATCCGAGCTGGCAGCGATCTCAGCAGCGGACTACGCGCACATCGACGTGATGGACAATCATTTCGTGCCGAACCTGACCCTGGGGCTGCCGATCGTCGAGCGTCTGGCCAAGGTATCGCCGATCCCGCTGGATGCGCACCTGATGATCGAGAATGCCGATCTGCATGCCCCGGCCTACGCCGAAGCCGGCGCGGCATCGGTGACTTTCCACGCTGAAGCGGCTAAGGCGCCGGTTCGGCTTGCCCGGGAGCTGCGATCGAAGGGTGTTCGGGCCGCCATAGCGCTGAAGCCTGCGACCCCGATCGAGCCGTACCTGGACCTGCTCGGCGAGTTCGACATGATCCTGATCATGACCGTCGAGCCCGGCTTCGGCGGTCAGCAATTCCTCGACGTCTGCCTGCCGAAGATCCAGCGAACCCGCGCGGCAATCTCCGCGGCGAACCTCGACGTATGGGTGCAGGTAGACGGTGGCGTCTCGGCGAAGACAATCGAGCGCGCGGCAGACGCCGGAGCAAATGTTTTCGTGGCCGGCTCCGCAGTGTACTCCGCTGAGAAACCCGCCGCCGCCGTGGACGAGCTGCGGCAGCTGGCTCAAGCGCGCTGCGGCGGGCACTGAACAGCCGCCCTGCGTTAAGCTGTAAGCCTGCAATAAGTACGTGCTCCGGGGTCGGTGAAAGTCCGAACCGGCGGTTATAGTCCGCGACCCGGCACCTTTCGGGGTGCCGGTTGACTCGGTGAAATTCCGGGACCGACGGTTAAAGTCCGGATGGGAGGATGCACGCGACGCGATCGGCATGTCGAACCGCCGCTCGCGCCGAGGGTCAGGTTGCGCCGTCGTTGGCGTCGATCCGAATCCTTGATGGTACCCCGGACCGTGTTTTGAACGCGACCGATGAGGAACACCATGGACATATTCAGCTGGCTGAACACCCCGGCTTTCGAACTGTTGGGCAGGCCCGTGCCCTATTCCGACTTGTTCGGCAATGTCTTCGCCCTGTTGACCGTGGTTCTGGCGCTGCGACGCAATATTCTGTCCTGGCCGGTCCAGATACTCGGTTCGATCCTGTTGTTCTCGGCCAGCATGTCAGCAGGCCTTGGCGGAAACGCCTCCCGGCAGGTCGTCATCGTTGCGGCCGCGATCTGGGGGTGGACCCAGTGGCGAAAGAGCAAGGCGGAATCGGGTTCGGTCACCGTGCGCTGGGCCAGCCGGAAGGAGCGGGTGCTGCTGATTGTCGCGTTGCTCGCGGGCACCGCTTTGTTCGCTTCGATACTGCACATCTGGAACCTGTCCTGGTCTCCGATCCCGGACGCCTATATCTTCATCGGCAGCCTTGTCGCGATGTACGCGCAGGGCCGGGCGATTGTCGAGTTCTGGTTCGTCTGGCTTGCCGTCGATCTGGTCGGCATCCCGCTGGCAGTTAGCGGCGGCCTGGTCTTCTCTGGCGCGGTCTATCTGATCTTCCTGGTCATGGTGATCATCGGACTGCGCGACTGGGCTCGCCGGAGCCGGCAAACTGCGTCGTCGCCGTACGCCTCGGCGTCCGACTTACGAGCACCTTGAGCCGTGAGATTCCGGCAGGCACTAGGCTGGAGGGTGTGAAAACCTTCGACTCCCTGTTTGCAGAACTCCAGGAAAAAGCCGCCAGTCGTCCCGCAGGGTCGAAAACCGTCGCAGAACTGGACGCAGGAGTGCATGCGATCGGCAAAAAGATTGTCGAGGAAGCCGCCGAGGTATGGATGGCTGCCGAGTATGAGTCCGACCGGGAGACAGCCGAGGAGATTTCGCAGCTGCTCTACCATCTTCAGGTGTTGATGGTCGCCAAGGGACTGACCCTCGACGACATCAACACCCACCTCTAGGTGCTCACCACCCACTTAAGACGCCAAGGACTTTATCAACATGCTCCGCATTGCGGTACCAAACAAGGGCGCCCTGTCAGAGGCCGCCGCGACTATGCTCGAGGAAGCCGGCTACCGCCGTCGCCGTGACTCGAAGGAACTCGTCCGGGCCGACCCGGACAACGACGCTGAATTCTTTTTCCTGCGTCCCCGGGATATCGCTGTCTACGTCGGCGAAGGAATCCTCGACGTCGGCATCACCGGCCGCGACCTGTTGCTCGACTCGGGCGCGAACGCTCAGGAGATCGCGACGCTTGGATTTGGCAGCTCGACGTTCCACTACGCGGGCCCGGCCGGCAAGTTCACCGACATCGGTCAGCTGGAGGGACTGCGGATCGCTACCAGTTACCCGACCCTGGTGGCGGCCGACCTGGAGCGTCGTGGCGTGAGCGCGACCCCGGTCAAGCTGGATGGAGCGGTAGAGGTGTCTATCCAGCTCGGAGTTGCCGATGCGATTGCCGACGTGGTCGAAACCGGATCGACCCTTCGGGCAGCCGGGCTTGAGGTGTTCGGCGAATCGTTGCTGGACAGTGAGGGAGTGCTGATCTCCCGCAAAGACACGGAACCGAGCCAGGCCGTGCAGGTGCTGGCGCGCCGGCTGGAAAGCGTGCTGGTCGCGCGTCGATACGTCCTGATGGACTATGACGTTCCCACGGACCTGCTCGACGAGGCAATCAAGCTGACTCCCGGCTTCGAATCGCCGACTGTGTCCGCCATGCATGATCCGCAGTGGATGGCGGTGCGCTCCATGGTGACCCGGGAAGACAGCAACAAGGTGATGGACGCGCTCTATAGCGTCGGAGCGCGCGCCATCCTGGTCAGCACGATTCACGCCTGCCGGATGTAGCCATGCCGGATGGCGAACAGTTACGCGTATTCGCGCCGCGGCGAGCCAGGTTCGTGATGATTCCGCTGGCAGTGATCGTGATGCTCGGCTTCATCGTGATCGGCATCGGCCTCCGGGGCGAAGGTGTCGAAGGATTCGACCTGTTCGACCAACTGAGCCTGCTCGGTCTCGGGGCGCTTTTCGTCGGCATCATGCTCTGGATGGTCTCGGTGCGGGCCCGGCCGTCCGGATCCGGCCTTTACGTGCGGAACCTGGTTCGCGCGCGCAGGCTGACCTGGGCCGAGATCGTGGCGGTCCGTTTCGAATACCTGAGCGGCGACCCTTGGGTCACCCTCGACCTGGCGGACGGGACGACGCTCGCTGTGATGGCGATCCAGCGCGCCGACGGCGAATACGGCTTGCGGGAGGCTGAACGCCTTAGCTCGCTGGTGGACAGTTTGGGGACGGCCGGAAATCCCCGCTGAGGCGGCTCGGAGCGCTAGGTTCGGCGATGCAATAGGAATTTCAGTCCCCGAATCTCCTCCCGAACAGGAGACTGACGCCCGTCTCCGCGTTCGCTTCCTCCACCGCAATCCTCGCGGCGACCATCCCGCTGGCAGTGCCGTTCCTGCTGGGTGGTGAGATTGGAGCCGTAGGAATGATCGCGGCCCTTGCCGTTTCATCGACAATCGTCGACGTTTCACCGTTCTCAACCAACGGGGCGCTGGTACTTGCACTTGCCAATGCCAAGGGCACTGACCGCGATCGGTTCTACAAGCAGATCCTGAGCTACAGTGCCGTAGTTGTCGCCGTCGGTCCGCTGATCGCGCGGCTGGTCCTCGTGGTTCCAGGCTGGCTGTAAGACGACAAGAGAAGAAAGAGCAGGTCCACCGATGACATCATCGCCCGATACCCAAGCGCCCCGCCCCGCCGAGGACGCCTCACCGCTGTCCGGATACACGGTCGTCGACCTGACCCGCGCGCTGGCCGGCCCGCACGCCGGAATGATGCTCGGCGACCTCGGGGCACGGGTGATCAAGGTCGAGACCCCTGGACATGGCGACGACACCCGCAACTGGGGTCCGCCCTTCGTCGGTCCCGAGGACGACAAGCAGGCAACCTACTTTCTTTCCTGCAACCGGAACAAGGAATCCATCGCACTGGACCTGAAGTCCGAGGATGGCAAGGAAGTCCTGACGAAACTGGTCGAACGCGCGGACGTGCTGCTTGAGAATTTCAGGACCGGAGTGCTTGACCGGCTCGGCTTCTCGATGTCGCGGCTGCTGGAAATCAATCCCAGGCTTGTGGTGCTCTCGATCACGGGATTCGGCCACGACGGGCCGGAAGGCGGCCGGGCCGGGTATGACCAGATCGCCCAGGGCGAAGCAGGTCTGATGTCGCTGACAGGTTCAGGGCCGGATGACCCGCAGCGGGTCGGTGTGCCAATCGCCGACCTGCTCTCCGGCATGTATGGCGCCTTTGGGGTCGTCTCCGCGCTGCTGCAGCGTGAACGCACCGGGCGCGGCCAGATCGTCCGCACCTCGCTGATCGCCGCCATCGTCGGCGTGCACGCCTTCCAGGGCACCCGGGCCACCGTGGCCGGCGAGGTACCGCGTGCCGCCGGCAACCACCACCCCTCGATAGCACCGTACGGGTTGTTCCACTGCGCCGATGGCGCCGTGCAGATCAGCGTGGGAAGCCAGGGGCTCTGGAATCGGCTCTGCACCAGGTTCGACCTCGACCCGGAGACGCCGGGCTTTGAGAACAATCCCGCCCGGGTAGCGAATCGTCCAGCGCTGATCGAGACGATCGAGAAGGCGTTCTCGACGTATCAGAGCGAAGAACTGCTGGCGATCCTCGCCGATGCGGGTGTTCCGGCCGGCAAGGTGCGTTCGCTTGATGAGGTGTACGCCTGGGACCAGGTCGAAGCGCAGAAGCTCATCGTCGACGTCGAGCATCCGGTGCTTGGCGACATCCGGCTGCCCGGTCCGCCGCTGCGATTCTTCGGCGCCGACCAGGCGGGGGAGCACGAGACGACCCGCGAAAAGCACAACACGCCGCCGCTGCTCAACCAGCATGAGGAAGCCATTCGGTCGTGGCTCGGACTATCGACGGACGTCGGAACCAGCACGGTCGATGACGGCGCGCTCGATAACGGCGAAACTGATTCCGGCACGATCGAGCAGGGGCCCGGCAGCAATGGCTGAGAAGAAGCGCAGGCTGGGCGCACGCGAACTGTTCGACGTCGCCGTTGACGAAGGCACGTTCATCTCCTGGGACGAACCGCCGGTTCGGATTGCCGGCACTATCAGCGCGGAGTATGCCGCGGAGCTAGCTGCCGCGAGGGAAAAGTCGGGGGTCGACGAGTCGGTGATCACCGGCGAAGGCCTGATCCGGGGCCGACGCGTGGCACTGGTCGCCTGCGAGTTCCGGTTCCTTGCCGGATCCATCGGGCTTGCCGCCGCGGAACGTCTGGTCAAGGCGATCGAGCGCGCCACTGCCGAGGGTTTGCCTCTGCTGGCCGGACCGGCATCCGGCGGTACCCGGATGCAGGAAGGCACGCTGGCCTTCCTTTCGATGGTGAAGATCACCGCCGCGGTCGCAGCCCATCGCCGGGCCGGCCTGCCATACATGGTCTATTTGCGCCATCCAACTACCGGCGGCGTATTCGCCTCCTGGGGTTCGCTCGGGCACGTCACGGTCGCCGAGCCTGGAGCCTTGATCGGCTTCCTCGGCCCGCGGGTGTACGAGGCACTGTACGACGACACCTTCCCCGAGGGCGTGCAAACCGGCGAGAACCTGCACCGCCGTGGGCTGATCGATGCCGTGATCCAGCCGGAAAAGATATCGGACACCGTCGACCGGGTGCTCAGCGTCCTGATGGCCCCCAAGGAAACTCTGCCGGCCACGTCTGCGCCCGAGGACGTCGACGTCCCGGACACCCCGGCCTGGGAATCGATCACCCGGTCACGTAAACAGGACCGCCCAGGCGTGCGCCAGCTGTTGCGTTATGCGGCCCGGGACGTGCTGCCGCTGAACGGCACCGGTGAGGGCGAGAAGGATCCCGGCTTGATCCTCGCCCTGGCCCGGTTCGGCAGCGCACCGTGCGTTTTCCTCGGCCAGGACAGGCGCGGGCAGTCGAAGAACGAACCGATGGGTCCCGCCGCGCTGCGTGAAGCGCGCCGGGGAATGCGGCTGTCCAAGGAGTTGAATCTGCCGCTGGTGACAGTTATCGACACGCCCGGCGCCGCGCTTTCGAAGGAGGCCGAGGAGGGTGGCCTGGCCGGCGAGATCGCCCGCTCACTGACCGACCTGGTGATGCTGAGCTCACCCACCGTTTCGGTGCTGCTGGGCGAAGGCAACGGGGGCGGCGCGCTGGCTCTGGTTCCGGCCGACCGGGTGTTGTGCGCCCAGAACGGCTGGCTCTCACCGCTGCCGCCTGAGGGCGCAAGCGCGATCGTGCACCGAACTATCGACCGGGCCGCGGATATGGCTGCCGCTCAGGGAGTGCGCGCCCTCGACCTGCTGGCGAGCGGAGTCGTCGATCGGATAATTCCGGAGCACGACGATGCCGCCGACGAGCCGGAAGAATTCTGCCGACGCGTCGGACAGGCGCTCGAATATGAGGTGCTTCGGCTGATGCAAGAAGAATCGGCGCCGCGTTTCGAGCAGCGGCTCCGGCGTTACCGCCAGCTCGGACTCGGTAGCGAAACTGCGTAGGCTGGGATCATGTCGCTAGCAGTCCGGGTTATCCCATGCCTTGATGTCGATGCCGGTCGCGTGGTCAAGGGCGTGAAGTTTCTGAGCCTGCGCGATGCCGGTGATCCGCTCGAACTGGCTCATGCCTACGACGCCCAGGGCGCCGACGAGCTGACGTTCCTTGACGTCACAGCCTCGAGCACCGATCGGGCCACCACGTATGACGTGGTTTCGGCGACGGCCGAGCAGGTCTTCATCCCGCTCACCGTCGGCGGCGGGATCAGGAGTGCGGATGATGTCGACCGCTTGTTGCGGGCGGGCGCGGACAAGGTATCTGTGAATACCGCCGCGGTGGCCAGGCCGGAACTGATCGGCGAGATCAGCGCGCGGTTCGGAACCCAGGTGCTGGTGCTCTCACTGGACGCCCGCCGGACCCGAGCGGATGGCGATGGCGGCGAGCCGGCCGGACCGGCGACGGCGTCCGGCTTCGAGGTCACCACTCACGGCGGGCGCCGGGGGACCGGAATCGATGCGATCGACTGGATTCGCCAGGCCGAGGACCTCGGGGTCGGCGAGGTGCTGCTCAACTCGATCGATGCGGACGGAACCAAAGAGGGGTTCGACCTGGAGCTGATTTCAGCCGCTCGTGCCGCGGTGTCGGTGCCGTTGATCGCCAGTGGAGGCGCCGGGGCGGCGGACCACTTCGCGCCAGCTGTCCGTGCGGGTGCCGACGCGCTGCTGGCGGCCAGCATATTCCACTTCGGCGAGGTCACGATCGCAGAGGTCAAAGCGGCCCTGCGCGCGGACGGCATCCAGGTTCGATGAACCGTAGGTGGCTGCCGGGCAGTCATGGCCGCGTGGAAACGGAACTCCTGGGCTCGGGGACGTTGCGGAAATCGCGAGCTCGATGTCAGAACGCGGCTGGATACGCGCGCGTTCTGACATCGAGCTCGCGATCCTTTCCGTCCTCCAGCGCAATGCTCGCGTCCTTTTCCGCCGGCGCCTAGCTTTGCCCGGCGTCTAGTGCCCGCGTCTAGCCTCGGGCGGCGTGAAACTCATCGATTGCCGAAGGATCGCCGCCGATCTCAACAGCAGCGGCCTGTTCGCGGCCGCTGCAGAACAGCACCAGGTCCTCCAGCTCGCCGGTGAGAACCACCGACGGCTTATTGGCCGGCCCGAAGCGCCGACGCGGGCCATCTTCGCGGCGGACGACAACGCCGACCGGGAGGCCGCGGAAGTACAGTGCGCCGGCAGCACGGCCGAACCCACGCCAGACGGCCTCGCGGTAATCCTCGGCAAGGACGGCCGGCTCCTCGGCGACCGCCCGCGCGACATCCTGGTAATGAATGAAGTACTCAAGCAGATTGGCGGCCCGGTCAACGGCAGGCACGGCGAAAGGACTGAACACTGGCGGCCCGGAACGGAATTGATCCACCAGCTTCGGGTAGCCGGATCCGCTTCGAGCCTCCGAGGCAGTTTCGGCCAGCCGGCGTTCGCTGAAGTCCCGCAGGCCGGGGACTGCGGCCAGCAACGAAACCCCGGGGCGCGCCTCGCGCAGCCACAAATGCGCGGCTAGCTCTGCCGTTTGCCATCCCTCGCACAGAGTCGGAGCATTCGGACCGCTGCGCAGCAACAGGTCGGCGAGGTCGTTTCGGGCATTTTTCGCACGTAGTTCCTGCATGCTGCGATCCTGTCACACTGTTGCCCGCGGCCTCATGCCAGCGGACCGGCGACTGTCTGGGAAGATGGATACCGTGAGTACTGCGGACGAGACCGAGACCTCCATTGCCGCGCGCCTGAAAAGAAACGAGGCAGGGCTGGTGGCTGCCGTCATCCAGCAAGTCGATACCGGCGAGGTGCTGATGCTGGGCTGGATGGATGACGAGGCGCTTCGCCGCACCCTCACCGAAGGTCGGGTGACGTTCTTCTCCCGGTCCCGGCAGGAGTACTGGCGCAAGGGCGACACCTCGGGGAACATCCAGCTGGTGAAGTCAGTCGCCATCGACTGTGATGGTGATGCCCTGCTGATCAAGGTCGACCAGGTCGGCGCTGCCTGCCACACCGGAACGCGGACCTGTTTTGACGGCCGGGAGATACCTGCGGTCGCAGGGGAGCGGTCCGAATGAAGAAGTCGCCTCTGGGTGGAGCTAGCCTCACCCTCGAACAGTTCCGCGCGCTTGCGCCAGACCACCGGGTGATACCGGTGACGCGTCGGCTTATCGCCGATGCCGAAACTCCCGTCGGCCTGTACCGCAAACTCGCCGACGGCGCGCCCGGCACCTTCCTGCTGGAGTCTTCAGGTGGTGGCACCTGGGCCCGCTATTCGTTTGTCGGTGTGAGGTCGCTGGCAACCCTGACTGAGCGGGACGGCCAGGCACACTGGCTCGGCACGCCGCCGGCCGGCATCCCGACCAGCGGCGACCCACTCGAGGCCGCGGCGGCGACGCTCGCCGCACTCGCTACCGACCGTCACGATGATCTGCCACCGCTGACATCCGGACTTGTCGGCTACTTCGGCTGGGATGTAGTGCGCCGATGGGAAAAGCTCGGTCACGGGCCGATCGACGAACTCCAGATTCCTGAGCTGTCACTCATGCTGGCCGCGGACCTTGCGATATTCGACCATCTGGAAGGCACCGTGCTGCTGATCGCCAACGCGGTCAACGTCGATAACACCGCAGATCGCGTCGACGAGGCGTATCAAGATGCCTGTGACCGGCTCGACGCCATGACCACGGCGCTTGCCCAGCCGGCGGCATCCACTGTCTCGGTTGCCGACCTGCATACCGAACCTGAGCTGAAGAACCGGACAACGCACGATGACTACGTCGCCGCCATCGAGGCAGGCAAGCGAGCCATCGTGGACGGTGAGGTCTTCCAGGTGGTCCTGGCGCAGCGGTTCGACCTGCCCTGCGACGTGGAGCCGCTTGAGGTGTACCGCATCCTGCGTGGTTCAAATCCGAGTCCCTACATGTACCTTCTGTCGTTGCAGGACTCGGCCGGCCGGGGCTACGCAATCGTCGGCTCCTCACCCGAGGCGCTGGTCAAGGTCACCGGAACCGAAGTGATAACCCATCCGATTGCCGGTTCCCGCCCGCGCGGCTCGACGCCGGAGGACGATCAGCGGCTGGGCGCGGAACTGCTGGAAGACGCCAAGGAGCGGGCCGAGCACCTGATGCTTGTCGACCTGGCCCGCAACGACCTGTCGAAGGTATGCCGGCCAGGCACGGTCGAGGTGGTGGAGTTCATGGAAATTGAACGCTACAGCCACATCATGCATCTCGTATCGACGGTGATCGGCCGACTCGGCCCGAACTATTCCGCCTTCGACGTGCTCCGGGCCACGTTCCCGGCCGGAACGCTTTCCGGCGCGCCGAAACCCCGGGCGCTGCGGCTGATCGACCAGCTGGAACCCGTTTCCCGCGGCGTCTACGGCGGAGTGGTCGGTTATCTTGACTTCACCGGCGACCTGGACCTGGCCATCGCGATCCGCACAGCGCTGCTCAAGGATGGCTACGCCCACGTCCAGGCCGGAGGCGGAATCGTGGCCGACTCGGTGCCGGAGACCGAGATCATCGAATCCGAGAACAAGGCGGCCGCCGTCCTGCGGGCGGTCGCCATCGCGCAGACCATGCGGACCGTCAGATGAGCCGGGCATCCGGAGCCGGACGTTCGGGCGGTCAGCGTTTCGGCAAGGGCGCCTGGGTGCTTATCCTGATCGTGCTTGCCGGGGCGATGTTCCTGACCGCGACCCGGGAGTGGCTGCTCACAGAACTGGCATCGCCGGCCGGAGGCACCCAGCAGATAATTGTTGCCGGATCGGAGGCTTCCGAGGTCCTGCTGGCCGTTTCGTTGGCCGGAGTTGCCGCGGCACTGTTCCTGAGCATCGCCCGGCGGATCGGTCGTGTCGTCGGCTTCGTCATCCTGTTCGGCATCGGCGCCGCCTGGCTCGCCTCGACGGTGTCCGTGATCGTCGATCCAGGTCGGGCCAGCGTGCCCGCCGTTCGGGCCGCGACCGGTCTCGAGGTGGTCGCCGACCAGGTCAGCCTCAGCGCCTGGCCTTACGTAGCTCTTGTAGTCGGTGCTTTGTTCCTGATTGGCACCGTTACGGCGGCGGTGATGTCCCGAGGCTGGGACACCTCATCCCGGTTCGAGCGTGCGCAGACCAGGCCGCCTGCCGATGCGGACGCCGCCGATGACGGACTCGACCCGGCTAACTCCTGGGATGCCCAGACCCGGGGCGAGGATCCGTCCTAATCCGTACAGCATGAGACAATGCATGTGAACTTTCACCTCAAGGAGAACAATGAGCACGCCCACAGCTGATATGCCAGAAAACGCCAAGTACCGCCTGACCGAGGAGCAGGTCGCGGCAGCCGTGCCGGAATCACTTGGCCACGGCCATTCCATCGCAGGCTGGACTACGGTGCTGATCATGCTGGGCGGCTGTCTGATCAGTGCCGCGGCATTCTTCCTGGCGTCGGTGACCGTGTTCTGGATCGGCATGGCCGTCGCTGTCGTCGGGCTGATCGTGGGCTGGATTCTGCGCAGGGTCGGCTTCGGCGTCGGCGGCTCGCGAACCAGTGCCCGGCACTGAGCCGGCCGGTGCGATGACGGTTCTGGAGGAAATCATTGCGGGAGTCCGGGAGGATCTCGAAGCCCGTGAGCGAGCGCTGCCGCTCGAGCAGCTCAAGGAGCAGCTGGAGTTCGCCACTCCGGCACTCGACGTCATGTCGAGGCTGCGCTCGAACCCGGACCTGAAGATCATCGCGGAGGTCAAGCGGTCGTCGCCGTCAAAAGGTGCGTTGGCCCCGATCGAGGATCCCGCCTCGCTAGCCGCGGCCTATGAACGCGGCGGAGCGGCGATCATCAGCGTGCTCACCGAGATGCGACGTTTCTCCGGATCGCTCGCCGATCTCAAGGCCGTTCGTGCCGCCGTGTCGGTTCCGGTGCTCCGCAAGGACTTCGTGGTCTCCGAGTACCAGGTCTGGGAGTCCCGGGCCTGGGGTGCGGATGTGGTGCTGCTGATCGTGGCGGCACTGGACGACGCGCAGTTGGCAGCATTGCTGAAACTCACCGAGAGTCTCGGTATGACCGCGTTGGTCGAGGCACACACCGAGGCGGAGATCGCTCGTGCCGTCGCCGCTGGCGCGACTCTGATCGGGGTGAACACCCGCGACCTGAAAACCCTGGATGTCGATCGCGCCATCTTCGGTTCGCTCGTGCATGCAATTCCGCGTGGCGCGCTAGCTGTCGCGGAATCCGGGGTGCGGAACGCCGAGGATGTCGCGGACTACGCGGCGACCGGCGCTGAACTCGTGCTGGTCGGTGAGGCGCTGGTTACCGGCGGCGAGCCCGAGGCCAACGTCCGCGACTTCATCGCCGCGGGTAGTGCCGCCCGGCAACAGGCCACCTACGAATCGACGCCCGCGTCGCTGGATGGAGAAAGTTAAGTGAACGAATCTGCTTCACCTGCTCGTTCGAATGGACCCTACTTCGGCGACTTCGGCGGCCGGTTCGTTCCGGAAGCTCTTATCGCCGCGCTCGACGAGATAGACGCGGCGTATCAGAAGGCCTCGAACGACCCGGAATACATTGCCGAACTGAACGAACTGCACAGGACATACACCGGACGGCCCTCGATCATGACCGAGGTGCCTCGCTTCGCCGAGCATGCCGGAAACGCCAGGATCCTGCTGAAGCGTGAGGATCTGAACCACACCGGTTCACACAAGATCAATAACGTGCTCGGTCAGGCTTTGCTGACGAAACGGATGGGTAAGACCCGGGTCATTGCGGAAACCGGGGCCGGCCAGCACGGAGTGGCCACCGCCACGGCGGCGGCGCTGCTGGGCCTCGACTGCACCATTTACATGGGCGCGGAGGACACCCGCCGGCAGGCGCTCAACGTAGCCAGGATGCGTCTGCTCGGTGCCGAGGTTGTCGCGGTCGAAGCCGGTTCGCAGACGCTGAAGGATGCGATCAACGAGGCGTTCCGTGACTGGGTTGCCTCGGTCGAAACGACACACTATCTGTTCGGCACCGTCGCCGGTCCGCATCCATTCCCGGCGCTTGTTCGCGATCTGCAGCGGATTGTCGGGGTCGAAGCCCGGGAACAGGTCCAGGAGATCACCGGACGTCTGCCGGACGCCGTGGTGGCCTGCGTTGGCGGAGGCTCGAACGCGATCGGAATTTTCCATCCGTTCATCGATGACGCCCAGGTCCGGCTGATCGGCTGCGAGGCGGCGGGGGATGGCGTCGACACCGCTCGGCATGCCGCGACAATCACCCAGGGGACTCCCGGCGTGCTGCACGGAGCCCACTCGCTGATGCTGCAGGACGAGGACGGCCAAACGCTCGAAAGCCACTCGATTTCGGCCGGGCTGGACTATCCCGGCGTCGGCCCGGAGCATGCCTGGCTGGCGGCTTCCGGCCGCGCCGAGTACCGTCCGGTGACTGACACCCAGGCGATGGACGCGTTCCGGCTGCTCTGTGAGACGGAAGGGATCATCCCGGCGATCGAATCCGCGCATGCACTGTCCGGAGCGATCGACCTCGGCAAGGAACTGGGCCCGGAGTCCGTCATCCTGGTGAGCCTCTCCGGTCGCGGCGATAAGGATGTCAATACCGCAGCCCGCTGGTTCGAGCTGCTCGACGAGGGAGCTGAGCAACTGTGAGCGCAGTCCGGAGCACAGCCGACGTACTCGATGCGGTCCGTGCCGACGGCCGGCCCGCCGCGCTGGTCGGTTACCTGCCGGTCGGGTTTCCCGATGTCGACACGTCGATCAAGGCAGCGAAGGAGATCGTCGCGGCCGGCGTCGACATCGTCGAACTCGGCCTGCCGTATTCCGATCCGGGCATGGATGGCGTCGTCATCCAGCACGCCGCCGAGGTGGCGCTTGCCGGGGGAGTCCGCACCAGGGACGTGCTGCGAGCGGTGGAAGAGGTCTCCGCCACCGGCGCGGGCGTCGTCGTGATGTCCTACTACAACCCGGTGCTGCGCTACGGGGTCAACGCGTTTTCGCGCGACCTTGCCTCCGCAGGCGGCGCCGGAATGATCACACCCGATCTGATTCCGGACGAAGCCGACGATTGGATCGCTGCAAGCGACCAGTACGGGCTCGACCGGATCTTTCTGGTCGCACCGTCCTCGACAAGGGAGCGACTGGCAATGACTGCCGCCGCGAGTCGCGGGTTCGTCTACGCGGCATCGACGATGGGTGTCACCGGAACCCGTACAGCGGTTGGCGAACACGCCCGACGCCTGGTGGACGACACCCGCGCCGCGGGAGCCGCCAACGTCTGCGTCGGCCTTGGCGTCTCCAACCCGGCGCAGGCCGCCGAAGTCGGTGAGTACGCTGACGGCGTCATCGTTGGCTCGGCGCTGATTCGTGCCCTCGACGCCGATGGCGTCGGGGCAGCAGGCAAGCTGGCTGGCGAGCTCGCCGGCTCGCTGGCCGTCGCCAAGAAACCGGTCGGAAAGTAGCTATGTACCTCGCGAGTATTCCAAGTCCGGGATGGAGCGGGTTCTCCATCGGTGGTTTCACCGTTCATGCCTACGCGCTGTGCATCCTGGCCGGAATCGGCGCGGCCCTCTGGCTGACGAACCGGCGCTGGAAGGCTCGCGGTGGCAAAGAGGACCACATCTGGGACATCGCCATCTGGGCGATTCCGCTTGGCATCATCGGCGGCCGACTGTATCACGTGTTCAGCTCGCCTGACGCCTACTTCGGCCCGGACGGCGACCTCACGCTGATCCCGCAGATCTGGCGGGGTGGACTCGGCATTTGGGGTGCGGTCGTGCTCGGCGTCGTCGGCGCCTACATCGGCGCCAGACGGTGCGGCGTCCGGCTACCCGCGTTCCTCGATGCTGCGGCACCTGGAATTCTGCTCGCGCAGGGCATCGGACGCTGGGGCAACTGGTTCAACCAGGAGCTGTTCGGCGCGCCGACCACTCTGCCCTGGGGTTTGCAGATCGATTACCTCACCGACGGCGGGATCAACCCGAACTGGCCAGGCCCGCAATACACGGAGGGGACACTGTTCCATCCGACGTTCCTGTACGAATCGATCTGGAATGTGATCGGCGTCGTCCTCCTGCTCTGGCTCGGCAGCAAGTTCCGTCTGGCCTGGGGTCAGGTGTTCTGGGCGTACGTCTGTTACTACACTCTCGGCCGGGTGTGGATCGAAGCCCTGCGGATCGACGACGCGGAACTCGTGCTGGGGCTCCGGCTCAACGTCTGGACCTCAATACTTGTTTTTGCGCTCGGTGCCGCGATGTTCTATCTCAGTCGCCGCAAGCATCGTGAGATAGAACCAAGCGTGTACCTTCCCGGTCGGGAGCCCGCTACGGATTCCGCTTCGGTTGACGAATCGACGACGGATTCAGTTGACGAGCTGGCCACCGGCCGCGGCGACGCGCTGCGAGTCGCCTCCGAACCGCAGCTGAGCAGACGCGCGCGCCGCGAGGCGGATCAGAAGCAGGGCAGGGGTCACGCTTCGGACGGTTAGTGTCTTATTCCTTGAGACGAAAAATGTTGTATTCTGGGCAAACGCGTAGATGGCACGTACCGATGATCCATGTATGCGCTCTGATGTAGTCGGCACCATCCCTGCCGGCGTCAAGAGAACCAGCTAACGCAGGAGCTCGATCGTAAAGGACAGCGCCGTCCCGATGCCCGCTAGCGGGTTGCAGCTGCTGATGACCCGTGTCTTACTGAAGACGCCCGGAGCATAAAAGGACGGTGCTTATGGTTGCTGAATCAGGCCGCATTTCAGCGCACGAAAGATTTTCGGACCTTCCGAAGGCGACCGGCCTTTACGATCCGGCGAATGAGCACGATGCCTGCGGGCTCGCCGTCGTCGCCTCCCTGCACGGCAATCCCACTCACGACATCGTCGACAAAGCGCTCACCGCGTTACGCAATCTGGAGCATCGCGGGGCAGTAGGCGCCGACGAGGGGACCGGTGACGGCGCCGGTATCATTCTGCAGGTTCCGGACGAGTTCTTCCGCTCCGTGCTGGAATTCGAATTGCCCGCGCCCGGCGATTATGCGGCAGGTACCGCCTTCCTGGCGGCGGACGAGCCACAGACAGGCGTTGACCTGGTTGAAGAGCTCGCCGCCGATGAGGGCCTGCAGGTACTCGGTTGGCGGAAAGTGCCGATCATCGCGGATATCGTCGGCCGCGCCGCACGCGCCGTGATGCCGGAATTCCGTCAGGTTTTTCTCGCGCTCGACCCGGCAGTCCCAGCCGAAACCACGGCGACCGGTGAGCCCGATCCGATGGTGCTGGAGCGCCGGGCCTTTATGCTGCGCAAGCGGGCCGAGCACGCCGGCGTGTACTTCCCGTCATTGTCTTCGCGCACAATGACATACAAGGGAATGCTGACAACGGCTCAGCTCGAACCGTTCTACCCTGATCTGTCCGATGCCCGGTTCACCAGCCGGCTGGCAATCGTGCATTCCCGGTTCTCCACGAACACATTCCCATCCTGGCCATTGGCCCAGCCATTCCGGATGATCGCCCACAATGGCGAGATCAACACCGTGCGCGGCAATCGGAACTGGATGCGCGCCCGGGAATCGCAGTTGGCCTCCGAATTGCTCGCCAGCCCGAGTGCCGACGGCTCGAACCGCGATATCCAGCGACTGCTGCCGATCAACGCCCCGGGCGCGAGCGACTCCGCGTCGTTCGACGAGGTCCTTGAACTGTTGGCCATGTCCGGCCGGTCACTGCCGCACGCCATGATGATGATGATTCCCGAGGCCTGGGAAAACGATCAGCAGATGGACCGGAAGCGACGTGAATTCTACGAGTTCCACTCCATGCTGATGGAGCCGTGGGACGGCCCTGCCTGCGTTTCGTTCACTGACGGCAGCCAGGTCGGCGCGGTGCTCGATCGCAACGGACTGCGGCCGGCCCGCTACATCATCACCGACGATGGCCTGGTCGTGCTGGCCAGCGAGGTCGGCGTGCTCGACATCGATCCGGCCAGGATCGTCAAACGTGGCAGATTGAAGCCGGGGCGGATGTTCCTGATCGACACCGCCGCAGAGCGGATCGTCAGCGACGACGAGATCAAGGACCGGCTCGCCAGCCAGGAACCGTATGGCGAATGGCTGGACGCCGGCCGGATCAAGCTCAGCGATCTGCCGGACCGTGAGCACGTCGTGCATACCCAGGCGTCGGTAACCAGGCGTCAGCGTACCTTCGGATACACAGAGGAAGAGCTTCGAATCCTGATAGCGCCGATGGCGCGTGCCGGCACCGAGCCGCTCGGCGCAATGGGGTCGGACACTCCCATCGCAGTTCTCAGTAAGCGGCCACGCCTGCTCTTCGACTATTTCTCCCAGGCTTTCGCACAGGTCACGAATCCGCCGCTGGACGCGATCCGGGAAGAACTGGTCACATCCCTTGAGGCCGGGTCCGGACCGGAAGGCAACCTGCTGCGGGTTTCACCGGAACAGTGCCACCAGGTGGTCCTGCCCTATCCAGTGATCGACAACGACGCGCTGGCCAAAATCGTGCACATCGACGGCACAGGCCGTGAGCGCGCCGGCGCGAGTACCGTCATCCTGCGCGGGCTGTTCCGGCCGAGCACGGGAGGAAACGGCCTGGCCAGGCGGATAGAGGAGATCTGTACCGAGGCCACTGCCGCGATCGCCAAGGGTGCGAGGTTCCTCGTGCTCTCCGACCGGGACTCGACCGCTGACCTGGCGCCGATCCCATCGCTGCTGCTGACGTCTGCTGTGCACCATCACCTGATCCGGGAACGGACCCGCACCCAGGTGGGCCTGATCGTGGAGGCCGGCGACGTGCGCGAGACGCACCATATCGCCACGCTGGTCGGCTACGGAGCGTCCGCCGTCAATCCCTACCTCGCCATGGAGACCGCCGAGGCGCTGGTCCGTGCCGGCGTTGTCACCAACGTGTCGCAGGACAAGGCGGTTCGCAACCTGCTCAAGGCACTCGGCAAGGGCGTGCTGAAGATCATGTCCAAAATGGGTATCTCCACGGTGCATTCCTACCGTGGTGCCCAGACATTCGAAGCGCTTGGGTTGTCACAGCGCATCGTGGACCGGTATTTCACCGGCACGACCAGCCAGCTGGGCGGCGTGGGTCTCGACGTGATAGCGGCCGAGGTCGCGGCCCGGCACGAACTTGCCTACCCGGCGACGTCGATGCCGCCGGCGCACCGCAGGCTGGAGGTCGGCGGCGAATACCAGTGGCGTCGCGAGGGACCGCCGCACCTGTTCAATCCGGAAACAGTCTTCAAGCTGCAGCACTCGACCCGCGCGGGACGCTTCGATATCTTCCGCGAGTACACCAAGGCGATCGATGACCAGGCCGCTGACCTGATGACGCTGCGTGGCCTGTTCCGGCTGCGCGAAGGCGTGCGCCCGGCCGTGCCGCTTGACGAGGTCGAGCCGGTCTCCGAGATCGTCAAGCGATTCTCCACCGGCGCGATGAGCTACGGCTCGCTGTCACAAGAAGCACACGAGACGCTGGCGATTGCGATGAACCGGATCGGCGGCAAGTCCAACACCGGTGAGGGCGGCGAGGACGTGGACCGGTTGCTCGACCCGGAGCGCCGTTCGGCTATCAAACAGGTCGCCTCGGGGCGCTTCGGCGTGACCAGCCTCTACCTGACCCACGCCGACGACATCCAGATCAAGATGGCCCAGGGCGCCAAGCCGGGGGAGGGCGGGCAACTGCCGCCGTCCAAGGTGTATCCCTGGATCGCGCGCACCCGGCATGCCACCCCGGGGGTCGGCCTGATCTCGCCGCCGCCACACCACGACATCTATTCGATCGAGGACCTGGCCCAGCTGATCTACGATCTGAAGCGCGCGAATCCCAGCGCCCGGGTGCATGTGAAGCTGGTCAGCCAGATAGGCATCGGCGCCGTTGCTTCCGGGGTTGCCAAGGCGCATTCCGACGTGGTGCTGATTTCCGGCCACGATGGCGGAACCGGTGCAAGCCCGCTGAATTCGCTCAAACACGCCGGGGTTCCCTGGGAACTCGGCCTCGCCGAAGCACAGCAGACTCTGATGCTGAACGGTCTGCGAGAGCGAATCGTCGTCCAGGTCGATGGCCAGCTGAAAACGGGCCGGGATGTCCTGATCGCTGCACTGCTCGGTGCGGAGGAGTTCGGCTTCGCCACGGCGCCGCTGGTCGTCTCCGGCTGCATTCTGATGCGCGTCTGCCACCTGGATACCTGCCCGGTCGGGGTTGCGACCCAGAACCCCGAGCTTCGGGCCCGGTTCAACGGAAAGCCGGAATTCGTGGTGAACTTCTTCGAGTTCCTGGCCGAGGAGGTCCGCGAATACCTCGCGGCCCTCGGCTTCCGGAGTATCGACGAGGCGATCGGCCACGCCGAGCTGATCGACACCAACGAGGCGATTGCCCATTGGAAGACCTCAGGACTCGACCTGACCCGGATCCTGAACGGACCCGAGTTCCCCGAATCCGCCGTGCGCAGGAACACCACGGTTCAGGATCACGGTCTAGAAAAACACTTCGATCATCAACTGCTGCCACGGGTTGCGGACGTGCTGCAGGACCGGTCGACGGTGCGGCTCAACGCGGCGGTGCACAACGTTGATCGCAGCGTCGGCACGCTGCTCGGATACGAGGTGACCCGGCGCTTCGGTGAGGACGTGCTCGACGAGGATTCGATCGACGTCGCCCTCACCGGATCGGCGGGACAGTCGCTCGGCGCTTTCCTGCCGGCTGGCGTCACCTTGCGGCTGTTCGGCGATGCGAACGACTACGTCGGCAAGGGACTGTCCGGCGGCAGGATAATCGTTCGGCCGGATGCCTCGAGCACTACCGCCGCCGCGGAGAACGTCATCGCCGGAAACGTGATCGGCTACGGGGCCACCTCCGGTGAACTGCTGATCTCTGGCATCGTCGGCGAGCGGTTTCTAGTGCGCAACTCCGGCGCCCGCGCGGTTGTCGAGGGCATCGGTGATCACGGTCTGGAGTACATGACCGGCGGTGTCGCGGTGATTATCGGTGGCATCGGCAAGAACTTCGGTGCGGGTATGTCCGGGGGAACGGCATATGTGCTCGACCTGGATCCGGCGCAGGTGAACCGGGGGGCGCTGGAATCGGGCGAACTCGCGCTGATGGCCCTGCAGCCGGACGACGTGGATGTGCTGACCGAGTTGCTGCAGCGCCACGCGGACCAAACCGGTTCCGTTGTGGCGGCCGCACTTCTTGAGGGCTGTCGCGGTTCAGGGGACAGCATCAGCCGGTTCACCAAGGTGATGCCGCGCGATTTCGCCTCGGTGATCGAGACCAGGGAACAGGCCGTCAAAGAGGGCCTCGACCTGGAAGGCAATGTTGTGTGGGAACGAATTCTGGAGGCGACCAATGGCTGATCCCAGGGGATTTCTCACCACCCGCAAGCGTGAACTGCCAGCTCGTCGTCCAGTGCCGGTGCGGATCATGGACTACCGCGAGGTGTACGAGCAGCGGGACAAGGACCAGCTGACCCGACAGGCCGGGCGTTGCATGGACTGCGGGGTGCCGTTCTGCCATAACGGCTGCCCGCTCGGCAACCTGATCCCGGAGTGGAACGACGCTACCTGGCGTGGTGATAACCGGACCGCCATCGAGCTGCTGCATTCAACGAACAACTTTCCGGAATTCACCGGTAGGGTCTGCCCGGCCCCGTGCGAGTCGGCGTGTGTTCTCGGCATCAATCAGCCTGCCGTCACGATCAAGCAGGTCGAAGTGTCGATCATCGACGAGGCCTGGGAAAACGGTTTGGTGATACCGAAGATCCCGGATCGGCTTACCGGGAAGACGGTAGCCGTCGTCGGCTCCGGGCCCGCGGGTCTCGCCGCCGCACAGCAGCTGACCCGGGCCGGGCACACCGTCGCGGTGTACGAGCGCGACGATCGGCTTGGCGGTCTGCTGCGCTACGGCATCCCCGACTTCAAAATGGAGAAGCACCACATCGATCGCCGGATCGAGCAAATGCAGGCCGAAGGAACCAGGTTCCGGCCGGGCGTCAATATCGGCTCAGACTTCAGCTGGGTGAAGCTACGGGCCCGTTTCGATGCCGTCATCGTCGCCACCGGGGCCACAGTGCCCCGTGACCTGTCGATCCCTGGCCGGGACGCCGAGGGCATCCACTTCGCTATGGACTACCTGACCCCGTCGAACAAGGTGCAGGCCGGTGACACGGTCGACGATCAGATCGTGGCGACCGGCAAGAATGTCGTGATCATCGGTGGCGGTGACACAGGTGCCGACTGCCTTGGCACGGCGCTGCGCCAGCAGGCGGAGAGCGTGACGTCCCTGGCGATCGGCCACCGTCCGCCTGACAGCCGGCCAGATCACGAGCCATGGCCGTTGGATCCACGACTCTTCGAGGTCAGCAGCGCCCATGAGGAGGGCGGCGACCGCAAGTACCTGGCGTCCTCAGTCGAGTTCCTTACCGACGATTCCGGGTATGTACGGGCGCTCAAGGTTGCCGAAACCCACTTCGTCGATGGCCAACGCTTGCCGAAGTCCGGCACCGAGCATGAGATCCCAGCGGACCTCGTGTTGATCGCGCTGGGCTTCACCGGCCCCGAACGCGCGGAGTTCGATCAGGAGTTTGATGGCGGCGGCCGCTCGGAGGCTTCGTCGAGATCCCGGACCTTTGCCCGGGATGAAACCTACATGAGCGAGCACGAGGGCGTTTTCGTCGCCGGGGACGCCGGACGGGGTCAGTCGCTCGTCGTCTGGGCCCTAGCCGAGGGGCGGGCATGCGCTGCAGAGGTTGATCGCTGGCTGTCGGGCAGCACGACGCTGCCTGCCCCTGTGCGACCGAGCACGCGGGCGCTGAACGTCCCATAGAGCGGACCTTCCAGGAGGCCCGCACGCTTTACAGCACTTTGCCAAACATCGATGACTCACTAGCGACTAGGGTTAGGAAACATGAGACGCGCAAAAATCGTAGCAACCCTCGGGCCGGCTACCTCTTCCTATGAACATTTACGTGCACTCGTCGCCGAAGGGCTCGACGTCGCACGTTTCAATCTCAGCCATGGCGACCACGCGACGCATGAGGAGATCTACCGCTCGGTGCGCAGGGCGGCGGCAGACTCCGGTCGGGCGGTCGGCGTGCTGCTCGACCTGCAGGGCCCGAAGATTCGCCTGGCCCGCTTTGCCGATGGCCCGGTCGTGCTCAACACCGGCGATACATTCACGATCACGATCAACGACGTACCCGGAGACAAGGACATCGTCGGCACGACGCATAAGAGCCTGCCGCGCGACGTGAACGTCGGTGATCCGCTGCTGATCGACGATGGCCGGATTCGGCTCCGGGCCACGGAAGTGACCGCAACGGACGTGGTCACCACGGTCGAGATCGCGGGAACGGTCTCCAATAACAAGGGCCTCAACCTTCCCGGGGTCGCGGTAAGCGTGCCGGCATTGTCGGAAAAGGACGAGGACGATCTGCGC
Organism: Saxibacter everestensis; assembly: GCF_025787225.1. Lineage (NCBI taxonomy): Bacteria > Bacillati > Actinomycetota > Actinomycetes > Micrococcales > Brevibacteriaceae > Saxibacter > Saxibacter everestensis. Next base: position 1,772,010 of record NZ_CP090958.1, on the reverse strand, counting down.
TGGGGCCTGCGGATGGGCTTCGACATGGTTGCGCTGTCGTTCGTTCGCAATGCCAGCGATGTCGACCGCGTGCACGCGATCATGGCCGAAGAGGGCCGGGTCGTCCCGGTCATCGCCAAGATCGAGAAGCCGCAGGCGGTGGAGAACCTCAGCGAGATCGTCGATGCTTTCGACGGCATCATGGTCGCCCGCGGCGATCTGGGTGTTGAGCTTCCTCTCGAGCAGGTGCCGATCGTGCAGAAGGACGCCATCACGCTGGCGCGCCAGCGGGCTAAGCCGGTCATCGTCGCGACCCAGATGCTTGAGTCGATGATTTCCGAGGCGAGGCCGACCCGCGCCGAGGCCTCGGACTGTGCCAACGCCGTCCTGGATGGCGCCGACGCACTCATGCTTTCCGGCGAGACATCGGTCGGAAAGTACCCGATCGAGGCGGTCCGCACTATGGCGCGGATCATCGAATCGACCGAGGAACACGGCCTGGACCGGATTGCCCCACTTGGCACCCTGCCGCATACCCGCGGTGGCGCCATCACGAAGGCTGCCGTCGAGATCAGTGAGCTGCTCGACGTCCGGCTGCTGTGCACATTCACCCAGTCGGGCGACTCGGTGCGCCGGATGTCCAGGTTGCGGCCACGTTTGCCGCTGCTGGCGTTTACGCCGGTGGAAGACGTCCGCAACCAGCTGGCGCTGACCTGGGGAGTGCACACCTTCATCGCCCAGCAGGTCAAGCACACCGATCAGATGGCCCGGCAGGTCGACACCATCCTGCTCGGCAATGGCGAGGCGAAGGAAGGCGAGCTGGCGGTCATGGTTGCCGGTTCACCGCCGGGACTCACCGGCTCGACGAATGCGCTCCGGGTGCACAAGATGGGCGACGCGATCAAGGGTGTTGCGCCGGCATTCGCCGACGACACCGACGCTGACCTGGCGATCGAAGGCTACGGCCCGCAGAAGGCACGCCCGGCCTAGAGTCAGTCTGTACATACGCGTTTCGCCCGCACCGAAGTCCGGGTTTTGAGCTTTCGCCGTGCGCGCTACATCTGCTTCGCAGCGGTCCGCAGCGCTGTCACGACGGGCGCAGTTCCGTCTTCCGTTGCGAGCTTTGCCGCCAGTTGGCGTGCTCGTGCGGCGTAGGCCGGCGTCGTGGTGGCCTGCGTGATGGCGGCGGCCAGCCGTTCGGTTGTGAGTTCCTTGTAGGGGACCGGTCGCGGGCCCGCGCCGAGGGACGTGATCCGTGCGGCCCAGAAAGGTTGGTCCGTATATATCGGCAGGCTGACCGTCGGCACGCCGGCGCGCAGCCCTGCCGCGGCGGTCCCCGCTCCGGCATGGTGGACCACCGCAGCCGTCTGCGGGAACAGCCATTCGTGCGGAACGGATCCGATGCTGATGGCATCGGGTCCGGAGGCACCCTGTACGCCTTGCAGTACCGCGCGTACCCCCGCGCGGTGGGCGGCGTTGAGCATGAAGTCGGCGTCCAGGGCTGCGCTGCTACCGAAGCCGATGAAGACCGGGGGCGGTCCGTCCGCGAGGAATTCGAGAAGCACGGCGGGCGGCTGCCAGCCCGGCTCGGTTTCTGGCCACCAGTAGCCGGTCATGGTGAGTCCGGATCGCCAGTCCGCCGGGCGTGGAAATATGGCGGGGCTGATGCCGTGGAGAACGGGACAGTTGGCTTTCCTTCGGATGCGTTCGGACGCAGACCGGGCCCTTTTGGGCAGCCCGAGGGCCTGGCGGATGCGGGCGCTCGGGGCGTCGTAGGGTGCCTTTCCCGCGGATATCAGTGAACCGAGCAGCTTGTTGCCCGCCGGACCCAGGCTGCGGGCGGTCCCAAGAAGTACGGGCGAGTAGGCGGTGCTGGGTTCGGTCGGCTGCAGATGGGCGCCGATGGCAGGGACGCCGAGGGCCTCAGCCACGTCGTAGGCATAGGGAGCGATCGCATTTGCCAGGATCACGTCGGCGCCGGCCTCGGCCGCGGCAAGTGTTCCGGTCGCGGCCAGGTCCATGTAGTCACCGAGTTCGCGCATGTACCTGCGCAGATCCGCGCCCGTGGCCTTCTTCCCTGGGGCGGCGGGACTGACCAGATGGCTCATGTCACCGGGCAGTTCGCGGTGCTCGCACCCGGCTGCGGTGACCAGCGGGGCATAGGCGGCATTCGCCGCGATTGCGACGTCAAACCCCAAGGCTCGAAGTCTGCTGCCGAGCCCGGCCATCGGGGCGACATCGCCTCGGGTCCCTGGCGTAATCATGAGTACCCGCATGCAATTTTCTCATTCCGCTTGATTGCGATCACAGTTCGCAATCAAGCGTATAGTGGAATAGGTACGGAACCTAACCTAAGCGGCCAGACGAAAGGCGGAACAGGTATGCCCTCACATGACCCCATTGACGTCTGGCGGCGGCCGGAGCGTTCAGGGGTCGGGCCGAAACCAGAGCACTCACGCGCGGGGATTGCCACGGCGGCGATCGATATCGCCGACCGGGACGGCCTGGCGGCGGTGTCCATCCGACGCGTGGCCGCCGGCATCGGGGCCGGCGCGGCGTCCCTATACCGGTATCTGAAATCCCACGACGAGCTCATCGAACTCATCGTTGACACGGTCAGTAGTGAATACGACCTTGACCCCTCCGATGAACCACCTCGGATTCAGCTGCTGAACCTGGCACGGCAAGGTCGGGCCATCATGCACCGGCACCCGTGGCTGGCTCCGCTGCTGCTGACCCGGCCCTCAATGGGACCCAACGCTCTCGGATACCTGGAGCATGCCTTGTCCGCTATGGAGTTGGTGGACATGCCCGGCCCCGCGAAACTGCAGACCGTGGCCATGATGACGGCCATCACCTCCGCATTCGTACAAAATGAGCGCTCATCAGCCGCCAGCTCCAAGGAGGGCCCCGACGGGGAGAACGCCCGCTTACAGTACCTCTCCGATGTAGTCCAGGCAGGGAATTACCCGCTGCTGTCCGACGCACTCACTGGGCAGCACGAACCCGAGAAACCGGACGAAATGTTCACCACCGTCATCACTAACTACCTGGCAGGCGCGGGACTTCAGGTCGCCGCCGGTTCTATCTGAGAACAGCTGAACTGCCAAACCGAGCTTTGAAAAACCGCCATTCTGAACTAACGGTGACAGCTTTCGCCGAACGTTCTTCTTACGAGCCCCGGACTTCGCGCTGTTTCCGCATGAGCACGACTGTGGATAACTCGGCCCGACGCCGAAAGTGCGCTTACCTTCGAAGGATGCCGAAGACGCGGATTGCCCAGAGGCCCCTGTTGCAGACGGCGGTTCGGACGGGTGAGGCGAGGCGAAACGGAACTCTGTCCGCGTATGCTGGCGCAGGCGCGAATCGTGCTGACATCGAGTACGAAGGGGATTAACACCGCTCTCACATGAGTCGGGAGATCGTTCACAGGTGAACTTCCCTCGGTGAGTCGGGACATCGTTCACACCCCGGACTGGCAACGATGGTCTATGTCGAAGTAGAAAGTCATCGTTCTGGCCGTTACCGAACAACACGTATCCCAGACAGTAGCCGCCGATACAACGTCAGTCGACGCTGGGTCCACGAACTGATCCTGGATCGCCCGTGCACCCGGCTTCATCGGGGATGGCCGGTGCCCAATGACACAGTAAGTGCGTTTAGGCGCGGTTAAAACACCCCTACTCTGACATTCGAGATACTCTGACATTCGAGAGCAGGGCTACGCTGCCTGTCAACGATCTTGCGGTCTCGCCACGCCAGGACGGCGTCAGCTGAACACAAGAGCCCGCCCCGGTCCGAAGACCAGGGCGGGCTCATTGTGAACGATGTCCCGACTCATCACAAGGGCGGAGAGCGTGGTGTGTAGTTTCAGGACATAGTTGACAGCTGAGTCGGGACATCCTTGACAGTGATGCTTTGCCGGTGAGTCGAGACATCGTTGACACTCGGGGTGGGCAACGATGTCCTATGTCGAAGCAGAAAGTCATCGTTCTTGCCGTTACCGAGCAGGGGTTGAGCCATTCCCAGGCCGCTGCCAAATACGCCGTCTCACGGCAATGGGTCCATGAGTTGATCCGCCGCTATCGGGCCGGCGGCCTGAGCGCGGTCGAGCCACGTTCCCGACGACCAAATTCAGTGCCACAGCACACCCCGGATGACATCGCCACCAGAATCGTCCACCTCCGAGGCAGCTCCAAGCTGCCGGGCTCGACGCCGGCCCGCAAACCATCGCATGGCACCTACAACGCCAAGGACACGCCACCCCCTCGACCTCGACCATCCGCCGCATCCTGCACGCCGCAGGACTGATCACCCCGGAACCGAAAAAACGCCCCAAAACCTCACTCCACCGCTTCGAAGCAGCCCAACCAAACGAGACCTGGCAATCAGATTTCACCCACTGGTCCCTGGCTGATGGCACCGACGTAGAAATTCTCAACTTCCTCGACGACCACTCCCGCTACCTACTAGCCTGCACCGCCTACCGGCCCGTGACCGGAACCGTCGTCGTGAACACCTTTGCCCAAGCCTCCAGCTATTACGGGCTCCCCGCCTCCACGTTGACCGATAACGGCCTCGTCTACACCGCCCGTTTCGCAGGCGGCAAAGGCGGACGCAACGGCTTCGAAACGCTCCTCGCAGCCCTGAACATCACCCAGAAGAACGGCTCACCCGGACACCCGCAGACCCAGGGCAAGATCGAACGCTTCCACCAAACCCTGAAGAAATGGCTCACCGGTCAACCCGCCGCGCACACCCTAATCGAACTCAACGACCAACTGGGAAAATTCCGGCAGATCTACAACCACGAACGCCCCCATCGCGCCCTGGACCGACGCACACCCGCCAACGTTTACAACAACACCCCAAAAGCCCAACCCCTCAACGCCCGGCAAGGCGGCCACTGGCGGATCCGCACCGACCGCATCGACACCACAGGAAAAATCTCCCTGCGCTACAACGCACGCCTACGCCACATCGGCATCGGACGCGCCCACGCCCACAAGCCCGTGCTCATGCTCATCCACAACCGCGACGTAGTCATCACCGAAACCACCACCGGAGAAATCCTCCGCGAACTCACCATCGACCCCGACCGCGACTACCAACCCAGACAATAAAAGAGCCCGCCCCGATCCGAAGACCAAGGCGAGCTCTCTATGTCAACGATGTCCCGACTCATCCGTAAACGATGTCCCGACTCATCACACACGGTGCCGGATGTGGGACTTGAACCCACACATCTTTCGATACCGCATTTTGAGTGCGGCGCGTCTGCCAATTCCGCCAATCCGGCCTATCGGTCATTTGCGGCGCTACGCCGGAAAAACCTAGTTCAGCATATCGAAAAGTGCACTGTGGCACGAATCGCGTGGCCGCCGTGACGCTGGCCCTGCCGTGGCGTTTAGGATTGAAGCGTGACTCAAGATTCTGAACCAGACTCAAGCCCGGCATCCCCTCAGTTCATTGCCGCTGACGCCAGCAGCGTGGCCCCGGTGCGACGCGTGGTCGTTGCCGAGGACGAGGCCGTCATCCGCCTGGACATCGTTGAGATGCTCCGTGAGATCGGTTACGACGTTGTCGGTGAGGCCGCCGACGGTGAATCGGCGATCCGTCTCGCCGAGGAACTGCGTCCTGATCTGGTCGTGATGGACATCAAGATGCCGGTGCTGGACGGTATCTCCGCAGCCGAACGCATCACCAAGGCCAGGATCGCTCCGGTTGTGCTGCTGACCGCCTTCTCCCAGCGTGAGCTGGTGGAAAAGGCGCGGGACGCCGGCGCGATGGCGTACGTGGTCAAGCCTTTCACTGCCAATGACCTCGCGCCCGCGTTGGAGATCGCGTTGTCCCGGCACGCCGAGATCAATGCGCTGGAATCCGAGGTTGCCGACCTGCAGGACCGGTTCGAAACCCGCAAGCTGGTCGACCGGGCCAAGGCCTCATTGATCGAGAACATGGGCCTCACCGAACCCGACGCGTTCCGCTGGATCCAGAAGACTTCGATGGATCGTCGGCTCACCATGCGTGAGGTGGCAGAGACCGTGCTCGCCCAGGTGGGTAAGAAGCGCTAAAGCGCGAACCCGGCCGCGCGGAGTCGAACCTGGCCGCACGGCGTGCAGCCTGCGACTCGCGCGGCCAGCGGGCTTCTTCGCAAACTGCGACTCCCGCGGCCAGTGGGCTACGTCGCGGCGGGAGGCTTGGTCCGGACCAGGTTAGTCATGCGCACAGTGGATAGCAGCTTTCCCTCTTCGTCGGTCATCTTGATCTCGTGAGAAATCAGGGTGCGGCCGACATGGATGGCCTCTGCCGTGCCGGTGACCAGGCCGGACCTCACGCCGCGGACATGCGTTGCGCCAATCTCGATGCCGACCACAATGTGGTCCGGACCGGCGAGATAGGCGGCGGACATCGAGCCAAGCGTTTCGGCCAGCACGAGGTGGGCACCACCGTGTAGCAGCCCGTACGGCTGGGTGTTTCCTTCCACCGGCATGGTGGCAACCACGCGGGTCCGGCTGGCCTCGGTGAACCTGATTCCCATTCTTTCGACCAGGGTTCCCTCGGCGTGCCCGGCCATGAACGGCAGGATGTCGGCGTCCGACGGCTCTGCCGACGACGTAAGCGATGTCTTGAGATGATCATTCATTCCAGACAGCTTAGGCTGGCATGGTGAGCGAAAAGACCCTGACCCCTGCCGATGAACGTTCCCTGCTGCTGATCGATGGCCACTCCCTGGCCTATCGTGCGTTCTTCGCCCTCCCGGTGGAGAACTTCAGCACCGCGACCGGCCAGCACACGAACGCCGTGTATGGCTTCACCTCGATGCTGATCAACGTGCTGGGCAGTGAGAAGCCCACGCACTGCGTCGTCTCATTCGACCTCTCCCGTGAGACATTTCGACTCGCGGAGTACAGCGAGTACAAGGCGGGGCGCTCAAAGACGCCGGACGAGTTCAAGGGCCAGGTTGCCCTCGTTGAGGAGGTACTGGCCGCCTTCAACATCCCGGTGGTGACCAAGGCCGGCTTCGAGGCTGACGACGTGCTCGCCACGCTTGCGACCCAGGCCAGTCAGGAGGGATACTCCGTTCTGCTGATGTCAGGCGATCGGGACTGCCTGCAGCTGGTGAGCGACCGGACGACGGTACTGTACCCCCGCAAGGGCGTGTCCGACATGGTGCGGATGACCCCGGCTGCCGTCGAGGAGAAGTACGGGGTGACGCCGGACAACTACCCGGGGCTCGCGGCCCTGGTCGGCGAATCGGCCGATAACCTGCCGGGTGTGCCCAAGGTCGGGCCGAAAACCGCGGCCAGGTGGATCGCAACGTACGGCGGTCTCGACGGCGTGATCGCTAACGTGGACAAGATTCCCGGCGTGGCAGGCAACAACCTTCGCGAGCACATCGATTCAGTGCTGCGTAATCAACGTCTGAACCTGCTCGTGCGTGACGTGGACCTGGACTTCGGTCTGGATGACGCAGCGCGCACGCAGCCGAACCGCGAAGCCGTTCATCAGCTGTTCGACGCCCTTGAGTTCCGCGTGCTGCGCGACCGGTTGTTCGCCGAAACGCCGGACGAGACCGAGACCACCTCGTCTCTGGAGGCAGAACCGGCTCTGCTTGCCCCGGATGACGTGATGAAGTGGCTGAGCGCGGCGACCGCGGGTCCGGTCGGTGTCCAGGCTCTCGGCCACTGGGCGCAGGGCACCGGCGATGTTGCGAAGATCGCGATTGCGTCGCCGGACCAGTCTCTCGCCGAACGTATTGTTGTGATTGATCTCAACGAGCTGGATGAGGTCGGTGACAAGGCGCTTGCCGCCTGGCTCGCCGACGAGTCGGTGCCGAAGGTGATGCACGAGGCAAAGGGAGCATTGCAGGCGTTGGCCGCCCGTGGCATGAGTATCGGCGGGCTGGTCGACGACACCGCCCTAGCTGCATATCTTTTGCATCCGGACCAGCGAAGCTACCAGCTCGACGACCTTGCTGTCCGCCACCTCGGCATGTCGCTGCCCGACGCGGCGGATTCCGGCGAACAGCTCAGCCTCGATCTCGATGGCGGGAGCGCGGAAGCGCGGGCAGCCGGGCAGCGTGCCGAGGCCGTGCGGCTTCTGCACGAGGCCTTGGTCCCCGAACTGGTGGAGAAGAACTCCACCAAACTGCTCTCCGAGCTTGAGCTTCCGGTCATGCGGGTACTGGCCGGAATGGAGAACGCCGGCGTCGCCGTGGACCTCGACCGGATCGGCGCACTCGAGGCGGAATTCTCAGCAGCTGCTCAATTGGCGGCAGACGCGGCGTACGCAACGATCGGAAAACAGATCAACCTCGGTTCGCCGAAGCAGCTTCAGGTCGTGCTCTTCGATGAACTGGACATGCCGAAGACCAAGCGGACCAAGACCGGATACACGACCGACGCCGAGGCGTTGGCCGACCTCTACGTGAAAACCGAGCACCCCTTCCTGCAGCACCTGCTGGAGTTCCGGGACAGCACGCGGCTGAAGCAGACCGTCGAGGGACTGCGGAAGTCGATTGCGGATGACGACCGGATTCACACTACGTATCAGCAGACCGTGGCCGCGACCGGACGGCTGTCCTCGACTGACCCGAATCTGCAAAATATCCCGGTGCGGACAAATGCCGGCCGGCAGATTCGTGAAGTCTTCGTCGTCGGGAAGGGCTCGGCAGATGCAGGCTTCGAGTGCCTGCTGACCGCAGATTACAGTCAGATCGAAATGCGGATCATGGCCCATCTCTCCGGCGATGCCGGGCTGCAGGAGGCGTTCCTGGCGGGGGAGGACCTGCACAGATTCGTCGGGGCCCGCGTGTTCGGCGTCGACGAGAGCGACGTCACCTCGGAGATGCGTTCCAAGGTCAAGGCGATGTCGTACGGGCTGGTGTACGGGCTGAGCCCCTTCGGGTTGTCGCGCCAGCTAAGGATCAGCGTCGAAGAGGCCCGAGCCTTGATGAACGAGTACTTCGAGCGTTTCGGCGGCGTGCAGACCTATCTGGCTACCGTCGTCGACGAGGCGAGGCGCACCGGCTACACCGAGACGATCTACGGCCGCCGACGTTACTTGCCGGACCTGACCAGCGACAACCGGCAGCGCCGCGAGATGGCGGAGCGTGCCGCGCTCAACGCGCCGATCCAGGGGTCTGCGGCGGACATCATGAAGCGCGCCATGCTCGGCGTGGATCGCGCGCTCCGGGATGCCGGAGTGAAGAGCCGAATGCTGCTTCAGGTGCACGACGAGATCATTGTCGAGATCGCTTCCGGCGAGCGAGATGTGGTTGAACAGATTGTCCGCACCGAAATGGCAGGCGCCGCGGATCTTGACGTTCCGCTCGACGTCAATGTCGGCTACGGCCGCTCCTGGCACGAGGCCGCCCACTAACCCGCTTACGGGGGTTGGTTTGACTTCATTGTCATGGGTCAGTCGTGGATTTGATGCTGAGAGCTCGGTTGTTTTCGACGTTTCGCGGCTAAACCCACGATCGGCGATGAGAACACCCAGAGCCCGCGTGGGGACGACGGCCTCGTCAGGGTGTGGTCGGGCATTTCGAGCGAGGGACGAGCGAGATGGGCGAGACGATTCCGCCGTCCGCCGCGCCCCAGGCGGGGCCGCCATTCCCGTGCCCAAGCGCGGATTCTCGACCCAAACCAACGCTACGCCAGCTCGCAGCTGAAGATCATTGTCCCCGGCATCAGCGACCCGCGCAGCGGCGACCAGCCGCCCCAGGCACTGGTGTTCGACTCCGGCCATTCGGGTTCGGTGACGTCGCGCAGCGCGAATCCCGCGCGGGTGATAAGCGAAACCCAGTCGCCGATCGTCCGGTGGTGTTCGGCATAGATCGGTGAACCGTCCTGAGCCAGCTCGACATAGGGCGTCCGGTCGAAGTACGAGTATTCGACGGTGAGGCCAGCCTCACCCGGAACGTCGGGGAAGATCCAGCGAATCGGGTGCGAGACGGAGAAGACCCATCGTCCGCCCGGCCGCAGTACCCTGGCGACCTCGGACAGCGCGGACTCGGCATCCTGCACGAACGGAAGCGCACCGTAGGCAGAACAAGCGAGGTCGAAGGAGTCGTCCTGGAACGGCAGATGACGGGCGTCGGCCTCCAGTAGCGTGGGCGGCACGGCGCCATCGCTCAGCGGATGCTCTTCCTGCAAACGGCGTGCTTGCTCAAGCATTCCGGGGGAGAAGTCCACGCCGACGGCGCGCGCGCCCTGCTCAGCGAGCCAGCGGCTGCACTGGCCGGCGCCGCAGCCGACTTCCAGAACGTCCCTGTTCCGGACGTCACCAAGCAGGTGAACGTCGGCCTCGTTGAGCCCCTCCGGGCACCAGACGAACTGGCTCGCACCAAGGAAGCTGCCGTGATCCTTGAGGTATTCCTCCGCCGAACCGTCCCAGTAGGTCCGGTTGGCCCGGACCGACTCTTCGGCGCCGATGGAAAGGTAGCCACCGCTGATAATATTGCCGGCGCTGTCGCCTTCCGTCATTGAGTACATTCCCACTTTCTAGATGGTAAGCTTGTCGCGTGTGTGCGCAATGCTGGTTGCAGTGCTGTGCGATCGCGGGCAGGCCTGCAAGTAACTGAGCAAGTCACCGGCAGGCAGCTTCGCTAAGTCTCACGGGATGAAACCGGCCGCGCATGCAATCAGAACTGATGTGATTTTCGATTCTGTTCGCCTAGTCACTCACTGTTTCACAATGTGTTTCGGTTGGTGGTTTCGACGATCAGTTTCACATGTCAATCTGCAATTCAATACTGTACCTGTCCATCTACTACGCAGCTGCTTCATGAAGGGAATCGGACGATCGCTGTGATCGCCGGGGCCGGAAGTGAAGCACTATGCAAATGTCCATCAACGGAGTCCCTACTTTTATGACCACCACGACGCCCGAAAAGGCGACAACACCGCAGGTCGCTGTCAATGACATCGGATCTGCTGAAGATTTTCTCGCTGCAGTCGACGCCACGATCAAGTACTTCAACGATGGCGACATCGTCGAAGGCACGATCGTCAAGGTTGATCGCGACGAGGTTTTGGTCGACATCGGTTACAAGACCGAGGGTGTAATTCTTTCCCGCGAGCTTTCGATCAAGCACGATGTGGATCCCTCCGAGGTCGTATCCGTTGGCGACGAGGTCGAAGCGCTTGTTCTCCAGAAAGAGGACAAAGAAGGCCGCCTCATGCTGTCGAAGAAGCGCGCTCAGTACGAGCGTGCCTGGGGCGACATCGAAAAGATCAAAGAAGAAGACGGCATTGTCACCGGTACCGTTATCGAGGTTGTCAAGGGTGGTCTCATCCTCGACATCGGCCTGCGTGGCTTCCTGCCAGCTTCATTGGTCGAAATGCGTCGCGTCCGCGACCTTGCTCCATACATCGGCCAGCAGGTCGATGCGAAGATCATCGAGCTGGACAAGAACCGCAACAACGTTGTGCTGTCCCGCCGTGCCTGGTTGGAGCAGACCCAGTCCGAGGTTCGGCACACCTTCCTGCAGACCCTGCAGAAGGGCCAGGTCCGCCCTGGTGTCGTGTCCTCCATCGTCAACTTCGGTGCCTTCGTGGACCTTGGCGGCGTAGACGGTCTGGTTCACGTTTCCGAGCTCTCCTGGAAGCACATCGACCACCCGAACGAGGTCGTCACGGTCGGCGACGAGGTCACTGTCGAGGTTCTCGATGTCGACATGGACCGCGAGCGCGTTTCGCTCTCGCTCAAGGCGACTCAGGAAGATCCATGGCAGCAGTTCGCCCGGACGCACGCCATCGGTCAGATTGTCCCGGGTAAGGTCACGAAGCTGGTTCCGTTCGGTGCGTTCGTTCGTGTCGAAGACGGCATCGAAGGCCTCGTGCACATCTCCGAACTGGCCGTGCGTCACGTTGATCTGCCAGAGCAGGTCGTCAACGTCGATGATTCCATCTTCGTCAAGGTCATCGATATCGACCTTGAGCGTCGCCGGATCTCGCTGTCGCTGAAGCAGGCCAATGAGGGCGTAGACCCAGACGCCGAAGAGTTCCTCGACCCAGCCCTGTACGGCATGGTTCAGGAATACGACGCCGAGGGCAACTACAAGTACCCCGAGGGCTTCGACCCGGAGACCCAGGAATGGCTCGAAGGCTTCGACAAGCAGCGTGAAGAGTGGGAGCACCAGTACGCTGCTGCTCAGTCACGCTGGGAAGAGCACAAGAAGCAGGTTGCCGCGGCGAACGCAGCTGACGCAGCCGCCGGTGAAGACGAGGGTTCCGCTGACGAGGTTCCGGCATCGTCGTCGTCGTCCTCCTCTGCTTCCTCGTACTCCTCGGATGAGAAGGCTGCCGATTCCGGCACCCTCGCAACCGATGAGGCGCTTGCTGCTCTGCGTGAGAAGCTCGCAGGAAACTAGTCGTAACTTTTCGTTCCTTGCGCTGCGTCGCGTTCGTCCGGCGTTGCCAAGAGAATGGAAGCATGACGATTGGCATGAAGTGGGGCTCCCTGTCTGCTGACGGGGGGCCCCACTCGCGTCTGCGCACGTTGTTGCGTGACTGTGCGCGAAGCTGGGTCGTTCGGTATGCGGCACTGCTGCTAGTCGTCTCGGTGCTGGTGTATCTGCCGGTTCTGCGGGATGTCGGCGCCCGGGTTTTCGCAACGAATGACGACAGCTCGCTGTTCATCTGGTGGCTCGCTCATGCGGCCGCCGTCGTCCGCGGCTGGTTCACCGGGGGCACCGACAGCTCCTTGTTGTTCAGCACGATGATGAATCATCCGGACGGCGTAAACGGCGCCTGGAATACGTCCGTGCTTGGGTTGGCATTGCCGATGGTTCCGGTGACCCTGCTGGCCGGACCGGTTGTTTCGTACAACCTGCTGATTGTTGCTTCACCGGTCGCCTCGGCGCTGGCCGCCGCCTGTGCTGCGCGCCGCTGGGCAAGCGTTCCGGCAGCGTGTCTTGCCGGTCTGGTTTATGGCTTTTCCAGCTACATCGTGGCTCAAAGTGGCGGCCACCTGAACCTGAGCTTCGCCATCCTCCCGCCGATCGTGGCCGGTGCGGTCTACGACCTGGTGGCCACCGATAGCCGGCTTCGCGGAATCGTGCTGCGCCTCGGAGTCGCCGTCGGCTTCCAGATGTATCTGTCGACCGAGGTGCTGGCTTCCACGGCGCTGATGACGTTGCTCGGGCTCCTGGTGCTGGCCAGCGTTCGGTGGGGACAGGTCCCGGCGATTGCCCGGAGATTGCTGCTCGGCAGCGTTGGCTCGGTGCTGATTGCCTTGGTTGTGGGGTTGCCCTTGCTGGTCATGCTGATTGCCGGCGGCTCCCGGCCGGCAGCCGCTATTCGGCCGCACGGCATTTGGGACAACGACTTCTTCGACCTTGTGCTGCCGGTGCCGACCACGGCGCTCAATCCCTTCCCAGGCTGGGACTACGGCCGGTCCGGCTATATAGACGACGCCGAGCGGGGTCTGTACCTAGGTGTTCCGCTGCTTGTGCTCGCGTTGATCGCCGTCGTGTTGCGCCGCCGGGCGAACGTGCCGGCTGTGGTTGTTCCTATCGCACTCACCGGGGCCATCGCATGGCTGCTGTCGCTCGGCTCGGTGCTGTACTTCGCAGGCAATCCAGTCGAAGGCCTGGTGCTGCCGTGGCGGATGTTCGAGCTGGTTCCCGTTATCGCCAATGTGCTGCCGATGCGGCTTGCTCTGTTCGTGACCCTGGCCGCGGCGATACTAGCGGCGGTCAGCTTCGACATCTTGCGCGCTCACCGTCGATGGTCCGGGTACCTGGCCGGAGCCATCGCGTTGATCTTCGTGTTCCCGGCACCGGTCCCGGCCCGCGCCGTGAGCATTCCGCAGTTCTTCACAAACGGATCGGTCAGCGAGGTCATCGGCGCCGGAGACGTGGTCAAGACCGTGCCACGTGCGCGAGCCCTGGCTGAGCCGCACGCCGATGAGGCGATGGTCTGGCAGGCCGTAGCCGGCATGCGCTACGCCGACACTGGCGGGTACTTCATCGGTTCAGCGCTGGGCTACTCGGTGATCTACCAGGCACTGGACGACCCCTATGACGCCGCGGTCGATGCCGCAAACCAGTCCGGTAGCTTCTACGCTCCGGATTCGGCCCAGGGCCGGGCAGCCGCGGAGTCACTGAGGTCACAGGGCATCGACTTCGTCCTGATCGCGGATAACCCGTGGCTGCCTGTCGGTGCGGCTGAGACTGCGGCATGGACCGGCAGCGTCCTCGACAGCCCTGCCCGGCTGGTTGACGGCGTATGGGTGGTGCCGGTCGGCTAAGCCGGGCGACATCGGATCGGATAGCCTGTTCGGCGTGCTGCTACTCGGACTGACCGGCGGAATCGCGGCCGGTAAATCAATGATCGCCACTCGGCTAGCCGACCTCGGCGCTGTGGTTATCGATGCGGATCTGCTTGCTCGGCAGGCGGTCGAAGCCGGCTCGCCCGGCCTCGAAGCGATTGCCGACGCCTTCGGCCCGGATGTGATGCTTCCGGATGGCACCCTTGACCGTCCCGCGCTGGGCCGGGTGATCTTCAATGACGAGCAGGCAAGGGCGCGTCTGAATGCGATAGTCCATCCCGCCGTGCGAGAGCTCTTTTCGCACCGGCTTGCGGAAGCCCCAGCCGATTCGATCGTCGTCCACGATGTGCCGCTGCTGGTGGAGAACGCCATGCAGGCCGAGTACCACCTGGTCATGGTGGTGGCGGCCTCTGAGCCGGAACGCCTTCGCCGGCTGATCAGTGAACGGGGAATGAGCCGGGAAGACGCCCTGTCCAGGATCCGCGCGCAGGCGGACGATTCCGAGCGCCGGGCCGTGGCGGACATCTGGCTGGACAACGAGCGAGCGCCCGAACAGACACGGATGGAACTCGACCGGATCTGGCGCCAGCGCCTGGTCCCGTTCGAAAGAAATGTTCGCACCCGGCAACTGACCGACAACTCCGGGCCGGTGGTCATAGTTGCCGCCGATCCATCCTGGCCCGCCCAGGCGCGGCGGATTAGCGAGCGAATTCGTCGTGCGGGCGGGGCGGGTGTGCTTGCGATCGACCACATCGGCTCGACCTCGGTACCCGGGCTGGGCGCCAAGGATCGGATTGACCTGCAGATGGCGGTCCGATCGCTTGCCGATGCCGACGAAATGGCCGATCGCCTGGCCTGGATCGGTTTTCCACCCGGCCGGCACTTATTCGACACGCCGAAACCGATGTTCTCCGCCGAGCATGAGGCCTGGGGCAAACGGTTCCATCGGGAAGCCGACCCTGGGCGAGCGGTCAACCTGCACGTTCGGGTGTTCGGCGCGGCCAACTGGCGTTACGCCCTGGCTTTTCGCGACTGGTTGCGGGCGGAGCCAGGATGGCGAGACGAGTACGAGCGACTGAAGCGGCGGATCGCCTCCGAACACAGCCACGATCCTGATGGCAACGGCTACGCCATGGCCAAGGAACCGTGGTTCAGCGATGTCGCTGAGCCGGCCCTGCACGCCTGGATAGCAAAGACCGGCTGGGAAGCCACTGTTCAATGACCTCCCAGCCGGTCCTATCCTGGCGTGGGGCTGTTTCGGCTTAGTCGCCGTACCGGCCCTAGCCGACTGCGACTACGACTACGACTACGACTATGCGAGTCTGGCTTTCAGCGTGATGTCCACGCCGGCCAGTGCCTGGCTGACCGGGCAGTTGGTCTTGGCATCTGCCGCGATCTCCTGGAACTTTGCTTCATCGAGCCCCTCGACGGTCGCCAGCAGATTGAGCGTAATTCCGGTGATGCCCTCACCTGCGACGAATGCGACATCTGCCGAAGTGTGCAGTTCCTGCGGCGGGGTGTCGTTCTGGGCCAGGCCATTCGACAGGGCCATGGAGAAACAGGCGGAATGCGCCGCAGCGATGAGTTCCTCGGGAGTCGTGGTTCCGTTGTGAGCCTCGGAACGGGCCTTCCATGAAATATCGAAGGTCGCGAGTCCGGAGCTGTCCAGGCTTACCTTGCCGGAACCATCGGTGAGTGATCCGTTCCAGATTGTGTGGGCTTTGCTGACTAAAGGCTGTGGCATGCGATGCATCCTCTCCTCACGCCGCGCAGGCTATCCGCGCGTGCTGTCGGTTACTGGCGGCAGAGCGGGCCGGTGCCTCGAATTGCCGCCGTCCCCATTCTTGCCGCATGGCCGGAATCCGGCCACAGCGGGGCGGTCTAACCCGCTTTACGGCACACTCGCTCCGGCCCGTTCGAAAGAGTTCGGGCTAAGCCCGGCGGGCGAGCGTGCCCAGATACAGCTCGATCACCTTCGGGTCATTGAGGAGTTGACGCCCGGTGCCCGTGTACGCGTCGCGACCCTGATCGAGCACGTATCCGCGGTTGCTGATCTCCAAACACCGTTTGGCGTTCTGCTCCACCATCAGGATCGATACCCCGGCATCGCTGATCCGTTTGATCGACTCGAAAACCGTGTCCTGCATCAGGGGCGACAACCCGGCGGACGGCTCGTCGAGGAACAACACCTCGGGGCCGGTCATCAACGCCCGGCCCATTGCGACGATCTGCCGCTCGCCGCCGGAGAGCGAACCGCATTTCTGCGCGCGACGCTCGCTCAGCAGCGGGAACAGCTCGCTGACGGCCGCGAAGCGGCTGGGGTACTCCTTCGGGCGGAGGAACATCCCCATCTGCAGGTTCTCCTCGATGGTCAGCGAGGGGAACACATTGTCGTTCTGCGGCACATATCCGAGGCCGCGTGCCACCATTTTGTGCGCGGCGGTCCCGGTGATCTCATGGCCACGGAGCAGCACCTGGCCGCCACGGACGGGCACGAGGCCGAACATGGCCTTGATCAGCGTCGATTTCCCCGCGCCGTTCGGTCCGATGATCCCGACGAGTTCACCGGCGCCGACGGTGACGTTGCAGCCATTGAGGATGTTGACGTCCGGGAGGTAGCCCGCGACGAGGTCAACTGAGCGGAGGATCGGCTCTGGATCGTTCATTTCTTGTCCTCATGATCGTTCGGTTCTGAACTGTTTTCCGTCGTCCGTGAGGTGCCGAGATAGGCGTCGATCACGGCGGGATTGGCCCGGATGTCGTCCGGACGGCCCTCGGCAATCAGCTCGCCGTCGGCAAAGCAGACGATCCAGTCACTGATGCCCATCACGACATCCATATCGTGTTCGACGAGGACGATGGTCATGCCATTGTCACGAAGCTCCCGGACGTGCCCAAGCAGCGACTGGGTAAGCGCCGGATTGACCCCGGCCATCGGCTCGTCGAGCATCACCATCGTCGGCTCAACCATGAGTGCCCGGGCCATCTCAAGGAGTTTTCGCTGCCCGCCGGACAATGTGCCGGCGAACTCGTCGCGCATGCGCGTCAGGGAGAAGCCGTTCAGCAGCCGGTCGGCGCGTTCCGCAATCTTTCGTTCCTGGCCGCTCCACAAGGGTTTGAGCAGGGCCGGGAAGAAACGCTCGCCGCGCTGCCCAGTCGCGCCGAGCATCAAGTTCTCCAGGGCCGTCAAACGCATCAGTGCCTTGGTGAGCTGGAAGGTCCGGACCAGGCCGAGCCTGGCCACCTTGTACGCCGGAAGCGATTGCAGCGGAACGCCTTCGAAGCGCCAGCTGCCTGAGTCGGCGGAGTCGAATCCGGTAAGCACGTTGAAGAACGTCGTCTTTCCTGCCCCGTTCGGACCGATCAACGCTGTGATCGCGCCGCGCTGCACCTCCAGGTGGTCGACGCTGATGGCACGCAAACCGCCGAAATAGCGGGACACGTTGTCCACGATCAGGATTGGATCCGGCTTCGCTACCCCGGGTATTGGTTCGACGCCCGCCAGCGCGCGTGCCTCGGTGGCGGACCTGGTTTGCTCTGCGGCGGCGCTGACGGCCTCGGCCCGGGCGGCCAGTCCGTTGGCACCGTTGTTATCGGACATCGAGCCGCAATCGGACGCGGAGTTGTTATCGGACATCGAGGCGCAGCTCCTTCTGGTTTCCGAGGATGCCGGCGGGACGGAACATCATCAACAGGATCAAGATCAGGCCGACGAAGGCGAACCGCACCGCGCCGACGTCTGAACCGCTGAGGAGCGACGCAGGGATCAGTCCGGACGAGGTCGCTTGCCGCAGGAAAGCATCGAGGAAGGTGACCAGGAACCAGAAGATGATCGATCCGAGGACAGGGCCAAGCACCCGACTGGCCCCGCCCAGGATCACAATCGCGTACAGGTAGAAGGTGACGACCGGGTTGTAGCTGTCAGGGGAAACCGACTGCACGTTGATCGCAAGCAGTGCCCCGGCAAGTGCTCCGAGGATTCCGCCTAGCACGAGGCTCTGCATCTTGATTGCGTATACGTTCTTCCCCAGGCTGCGGGCCGCCAGCTCGTCCTCGCGGACCGAACGGAGCACCCGACCCCAAGGGCTGTGGATCAATACGTATGTCATGCCTGCCGCAAGCGCGACCAACGCCCATCCGACGGTCATAACCCACAAAGATCGCGAATCGAATACCACCGGCCCGAAACCGTACCTGCCGGGCTCGTAGGGGTTCAGTTCGAAGAAGGTGTCCGCAAACTGCCTGAGGCCGAACACCCCGCCCGTAGTCGGCTCGGCGTAGCTGGAGCGGTAGAAGTAGCGCAGGACTTCGCCGGCAGCGATCGTCGCGATCGCGAGATAATCGCCGCGCAGCCGAAGCGTCGGGATGCCAAGGATCAACGCGAGTATGACAGCGCAAAGGATCCCGACGCCGATCCCTGCCCACAACGACCAGCCGAATGTAGTGACGCTGATCGCCACCCCATAGGCGCCGACCAGCATGAAGGCCACCTGACCGAAGTTGAGCAGGCCGGTGTAGCCGAAGTGGATATTCAAGCCGATGGCAGCCAGGGCGTAAATGGACGCTTCAGGCCCGAATGCCCCCCGGACAGAATTGGCGATCACGCTGAGGAAATCCACCAGTCCTCCTATCCCACTCGCTCGGCTCGGCCGAGGATGCCTTGCGGACGGATCAGCAGAACCACGATGAGCGCAAGCAGGGCCCACGCGTTCTGCAATTCAGCGGGGAACCACAAGGTGGACAGCTGGGCGATCAGCCCGATGACGAAACTACCGACCACCGCGCCGAACGCGTTGCCGAGGCCGCCGAGAATGACACCGGCGAACATCAGTAGGAGCAGATTGAAACCCATGTCCCAATAGACCGCTTCGGTCAGGCCGTAGAAGACACCACCCAGCGCGGCAAGACCGCCGCCCATGACCCATACGACGGAGATCACCTTGTTGACGTCGATTCCCGATGCCTCGGCGAGGTCCTTGTTATCGGCTACCGCACGGGTGGCTTTGCCGATCCGGGTGCGCAGCAGCATCAGAGCGACACCGATCAGCACCAGAACGGAAAGGATGGTGATGATCAGGTCGCGTGGCGCGATCGAGAGCGGTCCGAAGTGCATCGCCTGCTGCAGGGTGTATTGGTCGTACTGCTGTCGGCGTGAGCCGAACAGCGCGAGCAGAAGGTGGCGCAGCAGGAGGGAGATGCCGATCGAGATGATGAACATCTGGATCAGCCCGGCGCTGCGGGCCCGCATTGGCCGCCACACGACCCGATCCATGGAAAACCCGATGGCCCCGCCCACGACGATCGCTATCAGGGTGGCAAGCACCATCGGCAGCCCGAATGGCCGCGTGCTGAAGAAGTAGGCGGCAATCGCGCCGATAGTGACGAGTTCGCCGTGGGCGAAGTTGATCAGCCGGGTGGTGCCGAACACCAGGGACAGCCCGACCGCGGTGATAGCGATGATTGCGCCGAGCTTCAGGCCTTCGACGACCTGCTGGATGAGGCGGCCGCCGAAACTTCTGCTTGTGGCAGGACCCGCGTCCAGGGTCTCTTGTGCATCTGTGGACTTCGGTGCGGAGGGAACTCCCTCTCGCGGTTGCTGCGCCTGGCTGGAGAGGATGAGCGGGAAGATCACCGTGCGCGCTTGCCCGGGGCGCACTACGACGTCGGCCAGATTTTCCCCGCCGCTTGTGCGCAGGTGAACCCCGGTTGGCAGCGTGCTGGCGTCGAGGATGACGGTGTAGGTCCCTGGATTGGGTACGGGGATCGTCCAAGTGCCGTCGTCCGAGGTTTTGACCGTACCGATCTCGGCTTCGCCCTGCGCAACTCTGACGGATACGCCGGGCACCGGCTTGGAGTCCGGGTCTTTCAGGGTGCCCCTGACCGACTCGCTGCTGGCCTGGGCGCGCGTTTCCGGCCGACTGGAGCCGGCTTCCGTGCTTACGCCGAAAACGCCGGAGGCACTGAGCAGAACGACGAAGAGTGCCGCGAATATGGCCATGACCCGCACGCCCACGCTGGACTCCGATCCACGTTGCTTGACTCGGAGCATAGCTTCAGCTCTCTGGGCGATAAAGCCTTGCCGCAGCGGGCGAGCGAACGTAACCAAACCGTTGCGGCAAGGACCAAATTCCGTTGTCGGCAGGCGAACCTCAGCAGCGGGATACGGACCCGTAACATGTTGGTCACGTCAGCCGCCTTTGGCCGGTAGGTCTGTTACTCTCGCCACATCGGGAGACTGTGAGGCAACGGCGGCCGGCAAAAAGTCGAATGGCCTCATACAACCGATCCGCCGCCGCATGTCCGACGCTGCGTGCGAGGAGATCCCATGCAAACGCGAATCTGGATGAAGGCTGTCGGCGCTACCGCCGCGGTGATGCTCGCCCTCACAGCCTGTGGCGGAAATGGTGGGGGAGGCGGTGGCGACACAGGCGGAGGCGATGCCGGCGGCGAGCCCCTCAAGCTGGGCTACGTTCTCCCGGAGACCGGCGACCTCGCCTATCTCGGTCCGCCACAGATCGAAGCGATGAAACTCGCCATCAAGGAGATCAACGACGCTGGCGGTGTGCTCGGCAATGAGATCCCCGATCCGGTCGGAGGCGATGAGGCCAACGATCAGGCGATCGCATCGCAGTCGGCCGATCGAGTGCTTAACGCCAACGTCAACGCGGTGATTGGAGCGGCGGCTTCGGGCATGTCGCTGGCGATCATCGATAAGATCACCGGTGCCGGGGTCGCTCAATGCTCTGGTTCCAATACCGCACCGACATTCACTGATTATCAGGATGACGATCTGTACTTTCGCACCGCACCGTCGGACGCTCTCCAAGGCCCCGTATTGGCAGACGTGATCACGGGTGACGGACACAGCAAGATCGCGATTGCTGCCAGGGCCGACGATTACGGCAGGGGCCTGGCTGACGCAACCGCGAAGGCGCTGGAAAATGGTGGCGCGACGGTGGCGGTCAACGAGGCGTACGACCCGAAGACGACCGACTTCAATGCCACGGTCCAGAAGATTGTCAGTTCCAAGCCGGATGCCGTGGCGGTGATTGCTTTCGAGGAAGGAACGCAGATTCTCAAGGGCCTGATCGAGGCCGGTCTGACCCCGGACAAGGTAGGGCTCTACGGCGCGGACGGGCTGCGCAACACCGACCTCGCCACACTGGTTGATCCAAACAACCCCGATGTGCTTGCCGGGATGAAGGGAACTGCGCCGGCTTCGGCCGACAACCCCGAATTCACCAAAGAGCTCAAAGCCTTCGCGCCCGACCTGCAAGAGTTGCAGTTCGCCCCCCAGGTTTACGACTGTGTCAACGTGATCGCGCTTGCGGCGCAGGCGACGGAGTCCACTGACGCGAACGACTTCAAGGCCGAAGTCGTGAACGTCACCAAGGATGGCGAGAAGTGCACATCGTTCGCCGACTGCAAGACGTTGCTCGATGATGGCAAGGACATCGACTACGACGGCGCCAGCGGGCCGTTGGACTTCGTTGCGGCTGGTGAGCCCGGGAAAGCGACGATCGAGGTCTATGGCTACAACGAGAAGGGTGAGTTGACGACGCTCGACACGCGGGAAGCCGCCCCGGCCCAGTAAACAGGCCACGGCAAAGCCGGCGATACCGCTGAAAGGGAGGGCTCCATCGGGGCCCTCCCTCGCTATGCCGGGACCGGTGTCCTCGGCGCCTGGAATCATCCCTGCGCTCGCGCGGCGACGGCGCAGAACGACGACGCAGCGGAGCAAATTTTCGAAGCAGCCGTTCTCCAGTGCGTTACCGCCGGAAGAGCTGTGACCAAAATGTGTCCAAAAAGAGTAGAGGGTTCGCCAGCTGTCTTGCTAAAACCTAAGGAGCCATCACAATGGTGAGAATTATCACGATGAAATTTCATGTCTTCTTCGCTTGAGACGCTGTGCGGTTTCATCACTGATCAGGTAAACCCAAGTACCCACTGTGGGATTCACGAAAAACGGAGGACTAATGCCCCGGTCTAGGAAATTAATCGGTGCGTTCGCCGCGGCCGGCGTGCTCGCGCTCGTCGCATCGGGTTGCGCAAATCAGCCAAGCGAGGGCGGCGGGTCGGAATCGGCGGCTGGCGGCCTGAAAGACCTCCCTGCCCTGGATACAGTCGAAGTACCCGCAGATGCCGTTCTGCCGGCCGGTGACGGCAAGGCGAAATGTGACGCAAAGACAACGCTTGCCTACGTTGGCGCCGAGACCGGTCCCAACGCGCAGCTCGGCGTGAACATCTTCAATGGCGTGCAGCTGGCCATCGACCAGCACAACGAGGCAAATCCAGACTGCCAGGTGCAGTTCAAGAAGTACGACACCGAAGGTGACCCGAATAAGGCGACCGGTCCGACGACCCAGGCCGCCAGTGTCGAGGACATCATCGGAATCGTTGGCCTGCCGTTCTCCGGCGAGTCGAAGGCGACCGGCAACATTCTGGAACAAAAGGGGCTTGTGCACATCACACCGGCCGCTACCGGCCCGGGACTGAGTGAGAACGGCTGGACCACCTTCTTCCGTGGCCTGGGCAATGACAACGTCCAGGGACCGGCCGTCGGTCAGCTCGCCGACAAGCTCGGTGCAAAGAAGGTCTACGTGATCGAGGATGATTCCGAGTACGGCATCGGGCTGTCCAAGACGACGCAGGCAGCGCTGGGCGACAAGGTCGCCGGAGTCGACAAGGTCACCACCGGCCAGAAAGACTTCTCCGCGACGATCTCGAAGGTGATGAACGCCAAGCCGGACGCAGTGTTCTTCTCCGGCTACTACGCCGAGGGTGCGCCGTTCGACAGCCAGTTGGTCGGCAAAGGCTTCGAAGGCACCTTCATCGGGCCGGACGGGCTGAAGGACAACGCCTTCATCGAACAGGCCGGCGACGCTGCGTCGAACGCGTACTTCACCTGCCCCTGTATCCCGGGCGAGTTGATCAAGGACTTCTCTGCTGCCTACACCAAGGTGTCAGACGGCAAGGCGCCGGGAACGTACTCGATCGAGGGCTACGATGCGGCCACCGTGCTGCTGGCCGGCATCGACAAGGGCAAGACGACGCGCGAGGATCTGAAGGCCTGGGTCAAGGGCTACGACGCCAACGGCCTGAGCAAGAAGTACAAGTGGGACGAGAAGGGGGAGTTGGCCGAGGCCGCGGTTTACGGCTACAAGGTCGAAGACGGCAAGATCGTCTCCGTCGGAGCACTCTAACCACTCAACGTTCCTCGATGGGGAGGGGCTCGCCCGGACGGGTGAGCCCCTCGTCATAAAGCTCCCAAGGACTTCTTCGTGACAACTATTCTTGCCGCCGACGAGTGGGTGACGTTCGATTTCGCCAGCCTTGGCCAGAATTTCTGGTCGGCGACGTTTGACGGGCTTACCTTCGGCGCGATCTACGCGCTGGTCGCGCTCGGCTACACGCTGGTCTACGGCGTGCTCAATCTGATCAATTTCGCCCACTCCGAGGTGTTCATCGTCGGCGCCTACGCCGTCGTCTTCACCCTCTCCGGCCTCGGCTTCGGCCCCTCCGCGCCGAATCTCTCCATCGGCGCAATAATCCTGAACCTGGTTTTGGCCGGCATCGTCGGGATGTTGGCCGCTGCAGTGATGGCGTTGGTCCTGGAGCGGGTGGCCTATCGGCCGCTGCGGCGCAAGAACGCGCCGCGCCTGGTCTTCCTGATCACCGCTATCGGTGCCTCCTTTGCGGTCCAGTACATCATTCGACTGATCCGCGGTCCGGATCCCGAGCCTGCCGTGATCATGTTCAGGCCTTACCCAGTCTTCGACGTATTCGGCACCATCATCGACAGTCAGCAGATCGTGATCGTCGCCGCTGCGATCGTGATGATGGTTGTGGTGGACCAGTTCATCCGCCGGACCCGCACCGGCCGCGGCATTCGAGCCGTCGCGCAGGATCCGGACACCGCCACCCTGATGGGGGTGAACAAGGAACGCATCATCATGACCACATTCGTGATCGGCGGCCTGCTGGCCGGCGCGGCCGCGTTGTTCTACGTCATGAAGATTCCTTCCGGCGTGCAGTACATCGGCGGCTTCATCCTCGGGATCAAGGCCTTCACCGCCGCCGTTCTCGGCGGGATCGGCAATGTACGCGGCGCGCTGCTCGGCGGATTCCTGCTGGGCCTGATCGGTAATTACGGTCAGATTCTGCTCGGCAGTGCACAGTGGACCGACGTGGTGTGCTTCGTCGTCCTTGTCCTGGTGCTGATGGTTCGGCCGAACGGCGTCCTCGGAAGCGACCTCGGGAAGGTACGGGCATGAGTACAACAGATGGACAGACGCCGCTGCCCGGGGCAGCTGCCGCGCAGGCGGCGCAGGATCGGCAGGCGGAGCCCACGAAGAAGCACAACCGGTTCCAGGGCCTCTGGGATAAATGGGAGCGGATGCCACGGATGCAGCAGTGGCTGGTCCTGATCATCGTCGTGGTCCTGGTCTACCTGCTGCCTGTGCTGAACCCGCCGATCATCACCACGGAGCCCGGTAACAACTTCGCTCTGGCCTGTTTCGACATGGCCAGGTTCGCGCTCGTCGCGCTCGGCCTGAATGTCGTCGTCGGCCAGGCCGGCCTGCTCGACCTCGGCTACGTGGGCTTCTTCGCGGTCGGTTCCTATGTGGCGGCGCTCTGGACCAGCAGCGACTCCAGCTACATTCACATTCCGTACCTCTGGACGTTGCCGCTCGCCATGGTGGTCACCGTCGTGTTCGGGGTCTGTCTGGGAATACCGACTTTGCGGCTCAGGGGTGACTACCTGGCGATTGTGACTCTCGGATTCGGCGAAATCATCCGCCTGCTGGCAACTATCGTGCCCGCACTCAAGGGCCAGCCCGGTTTCCAAAACGTAGGGCGGCCTCCGGGCACCAACGCCGACGGCACGCCGATCTTCGCGAACTCCGAGGGGTTGCCCTGGTACTGGCTGACCGTGACGATCATCATCATCGTCATGCTGCTGCTCGGCAACCTGGAACGCAGCCGAGTGGGTCGCGCCTGGAACGCTATCCGGGAAGATGAGGACGCGGCAGAGATCATGGGAGTGCCGACGTTCAAGTACAAGCTGTGGGCATTCGCGATCGGCGCCGCTATCGGCGGCCTGTCCGGGGCATTGTTCGCGGGTCAGGTCGGCTTCGTCAACAACCAGAAGTTCGACGTACAGACCTCGATCCTGTTCCTGGCCGCTGTGGTCCTTGGCGGTGCCGGAAACAAGGTCGGCGCCATCGTCGGTGGTGCGCTGGTGTCCTATATCCCGCTGCGATTCACCGCTATAGCGGAGTACAAATATCTGATTTTCGGCGTGGCACTCGTGCTTCTGATGATCTTCCGGCCGCAGGGCCTGCTCGGCGCGCGCCAGCAGCTGCTGACATTTGGCAAGACGGTGCGTGCCAAAGTCGAGGCGCTCGGCAGAAGTACCGAATCACGAACGCGGACCAGCCGGGCAAAGGAGGAGAGCTGATGACTGAGAACGCTCCCGCACCGGTCCCTGACCTGGATTCAGAGGTGGCGCAGCTTGCCGCGCCGGAACGTGAAATCGCCGTGGAAGAGGGCGAGAACCTGGTTGAAATCGAGAATCTCTCGGTGAAATTCGGCGGCCTGACCGCTCTCGACTCGGTGTCGTTCAATATCAGGCGCGGCGAGATCTTGGGCCTGATCGGACCCAACGGCGCTGGCAAAACCACCTGCTTCAACGCGATGACCGGGGTATACAAACCAAGTAGCGGCACTGTGCTGCTGGAGGGCAACTCGATCGTCGGCCGTAAACAGCACCACATAACCCAGGCCGGCCTGGCCAGGACATTCCAGAACATCCGGCTGTTCGGCGAGATGTCGGCGCTGGAGAACGTGATCGTGGGTCTGGACGCCCGGCACAAGACAAGTGTCTGGGGAGCGTTGTTCCGCTCACCACGGCACTACCGTGAGGAGCGGACGGCGATCGACCGGGGGATGGCGCTGCTGGAGTTTGTCGGCATCGCAGACAAGGCCGAGTTCCAGGCGCGCAACCTGCCATACGGCTATCAGCGACGACTGGAAATTGCTCGCGCACTGGCGACGGATCCGAAGCTGTTGTGCTTGGATGAGCCGGCGGCAGGGTTCAATCCCGCCGAAAAGGAAGAGCTGATGGCGCTCATCCGCACGATCCGCAACGACGGTTACACGGTGTTGTTGATCGAACACGATATGAAGCTGGTGATGGGCGTGACGGACCGGATCGTCGTGCTCGAGTTCGGTAAGAAGATCGCCGACGACAAGCCGAAGGCCATTCGGGAGAACCCGGCGGTAGTCGCCGCCTACCTGGGAGAAGAGGCCGACGATGGCGCTGCTTGAGCTCGACGACATCACGGTGCACTACGGCCGCATTCAGGCAATCACGGGGATGTCGCTATCGGTCGACCAGGGGGAGATCGTAACGCTGATCGGCGCCAACGGCGCGGGCAAGACCACGACGATGCGTGCTGTCTCCGGACTGCTCAAGGCCTCTACCGGAAGTATCAGGTTCGATGGCGACGACATCACAAAAGTGAAGGCACACGTCAGGGTCGTCCGCGGCATCTCGCTCGCGCCGGAAGGCCGCGGTATCTTCCCGAACATGACAGTGCTCGAGAACCTCGACATGGGCGCCTACACCCGTAAGCGGGACAAAAAATATGCGGCCAATCTGGAGCGGGTCTTCGACCTGTTCCCGCGGCTTGCCGAGCGGAAGACCCAGACCGGCGGCACGATGTCCGGTGGGGAGCAGCAGATGCTGGCGATCGGCCGGGCACTGATGGGTGAGCCGAAGCTTTTGCTGCTCGACGAGCCATCGATGGGGCTTGCTCCGCAGTTCATCCGGCAGATTTTCAAGATCGTTCGGCAGATTCATGAACAGGGCACCACGATTCTGCTGGTGGAACAGAACGCCAACCAGGCGCTAGCCATCGCGGATCGCGCGTATGTGCTGGAGTCCGGCGAGATCACGCACCGCGGCACTGGTGCCGAGATTCTGGCCGATCCTGCCGTGAAAGAGGCCTATCTGGGCGTTGCCTGACGGAGGTCGTGCAACCAGTCTCGGGTGCGACGCCCGACGTGTTACGCGTCGGGCGTCAGCCTCACCCGGTGACTGTCAGTGCCAGCGCGTAGCGTATGAGTATGAGCAGAGATGACACGATGACGGACGCTACCCGGCCACTGCCGAAGATCGGGCACCGTCCGCATGTGACGCGTACCGTGGCACCGTTCGAGGTGATCAGTGACTTCTCGCCGTCCGGTGATCAGCCGACAGCGATCAAGGAGCTGACCGAGCGGCTGTCGGCAGGCGAACGGGATGTCGTGCTGCTCGGCGCCACCGGAACCGGAAAATCGGCGACGACTGCCTGGCTGATCGAACAGGTGCAACGTCCTACCCTCGTGATGGCGCCGAACAAGACTCTGGCAGCGCAGCTGGCCAATGAGTTTCGTGAGCTCCTGCCGAACAACGCGGTCGAGTACTTTGTTTCGTACTACGACTACTACCAGCCGGAAGCGTATGTACCGCAAACCGACACCTTCATCGAAAAGGATTCGTCGGTCAATGACGAGGTTGAGCGGCTCCGGCACTCGGCCACCAACGCCCTGCTGACCAGGCGGGATGTCGTCGTGGTCTCGACTGTTTCCTGCATATACGGCCTCGGTACGCCCGAGGAGTACGTGGACCGGATGGTCACGCTCAACGTCGGCGACGAGGTCAGCCGGGACGACCTGCTCCGGCACTTCGTGTCGATGCAGTACTCCCGAAACGATATGGCGTTCACCCGAGGCACGTTCCGGGTCCGTGGCGACACCGTCGAGATCATCCCGCAGTACGAGGAACTCGCCATCAGGATCGAGTTCTTCGGCGACGAAGTCGACAAGTTGTACACACTGCATCCGTTGACAGGCGAGATCGTGCGCGACGAAGAAACCATCCATGTTTTTCCGGCGTCCCACTACGTTGCGGGCCCTGAGCGGATGGACCGTGCGGTGACCGCGATCGAGGCCGAACTTCAGGAGCGGCTCGACGAACTTGAGAAGCAGAACAAGCTGCTTGAGGCTCAGCGGCTAAGGATGAGGACTGCGTATGACCTCGAGATGATGCAGTCGGTCGGCTTCACCTCGGGCATCGAGAACTACTCCCGGCACATCGATGGCCGGGAAAAAGGATCTGCGCCAAACTGCCTGCTGGACTACTTCCCGGAAGACTTCCTGCTAGTGATCGACGAGTCGCATGTCACAGTCCCGCAAATCGGCGGAATGTACGAAGGAGACATGTCCCGGAAGCGCACCTTGGTTGAGCACGGTTTCCGGCTGCCGAGTGCGATGGACAACCGGCCGCTGCGCTGGGAGGAGTTCCTGGATCGGATCGGCCAGCGGGTGTACCTGTCGGCGACGCCGGGGAAGTACGAGATGGGCCAGTCCGATGGCTTCGTCGAACAGATTATCCGGCCGACGGGTCTGGTCGATCCGGAGGTGGTGGTCAAACCGACCAAGGGCCAGATCGACGACCTGCTGGGCGAAATTCACGCTCGGGTGGCGAAGAACGAACGCATCCTGGTCACGACACTGACCAAGAAGATGGCCGAGGACCTGACCGACTACTTCCTTGAGCACGGCGTGCGGGTGCAGTATCTGCACTCCGATGTCGACACACTGCGGCGGGTCGAGCTGCTTCGCGAACTGCGCAGCGGCGAATTCGACGTCCTGGTCGGGATCAACCTGCTGCGTGAGGGACTCGACCTGCCGGAGGTTTCACTGGTTGCCATTCTCGACGCGGACAAAGAAGGTTTCCTGCGTTCGTCGACCTCGCTGATTCAGACGATCGGGCGGGCGGCCCGAAACGTCTCGGGTGCGGTGCACATGTACGCCGACAGGGTAACGCCGTCGATGCAGTTCGCGATCGAAGAAACGAATCGCCGCCGGGAGAAGCAGGTCGCCTACAACCTGGAAAAAGGCGTCGACCCCCAGCCGCTTCGCAAAAAGATCGCCGACATCACCGATTCGCTCCGCCGGGAAGACGCCGACACCGCGGAACTGCTCGCGGACGCCGCCACCCGCCGGAAGGTTCCGGTGCCCGGCGAGGGACACGCTCGAACCGGCAAGCTCGCGGAGCTGCCTGCCAACGATCTCGCAGATCTGATCACCCAGCTGACCGAACAGATGCACGGCGCCGCAGCCGAGCTGCAGTTCGAGCTGGCGGCGAGGTTGCGCGACGAACTGTCCGAATTGAAGAAGGAGCTACGCCAGATGAAATCGGCCGGTCACGCCTAGCGGGGACGCCTGGACTGGTCGCGGCTGGCCGCCAGCGTGCCCGGACTGGGTTCGCTCGGCCCGGTCACGCCTGGACTGGGCCACTCGCCCGTGTGCTTGGGTGTGCTCGGCCCGGGTGCGCCACGGCGCGTCATTGCTTGGGCTCCGGTTGGCCACGGCACGCTAGCTGAGACGGGTTCGCTTCCGATCGGTTAGGATTGACCCAGCGAAGGGGAGTATCCCAAAACACCGCGGACGTCAGCACGAGCTTCACCAGCGAGGTTCCGGGCGCGGTGGCATTGTTTTAACCAATGCGGGAGAGACTTTCGGGTTTCGTTGTGCCGTAAGCACAATAAATGAGCGAAACGAACGTCTGCACGAATAACTCGAAAGGCCCCGAATGGACCTCGCCCTACCCCTGTGGTTCGAGATCGGCTCACTTGTCGTACTCGTACTCATCCTCGTCGGTGATTTGCTGCTTGTGATCAAGCGGCCGCACGTGCCGTCAATGAAAGAAGCAAGCCTCTGGGTTGCCTTCTATGTTGCGCTGGCCCTGGTTTTCGCCGGTCTGATGTTCCTGCTCGGCGACGCCGAGCACGGTGCCCAGTTCCTGGCCGGCTGGCTCACCGAGTACAGCCTCAGCATCGACAACCTGTTTGTGTTCGTCATCATCATGGGACGGTTCGCCGTGCCGCGAAAGTTCCAGCAGGAAGTGCTGATGGTCGGTATCATCCTGGCCCTGGTCTTCCGCGGTGTCTTCATCCTGCTCGGCGCGCAGCTGATCTCAAACTTCAGCTGGATCTTCTACATCTTCGGCGCGTTCCTGCTGTACACCGCCTACACCCAGGCATTCAGCGGTGACGATGACGAGAACGAGGACAATGCGCTGATCCGGATCCTGCGGAAGCGGATCAACATTTCTTCGGAGTTCGACGGCAACAAACTGAAGACTGTAATTGACGGCAAAAAGTTCTTCACGCCGATGCTGCTCGTCTTCATCGCGATCGGCACGACCGATGTGATGTTTGCCCTGGATTCCATTCCGGCCATCTTCGGCATCACCCAAAGCCCCTATCTAGTCTTCACCGCGAACATCTTTGCGCTGATGGGCCTGCGGCAGCTTTACTTCCTTCTCGGCGGCCTGCTGGATCGTCTGGTTTACCTCAAGTACGGCATCGCGGTCATCCTCGCCTTCATCGGGGTCAAGCTGGTATTCCATGCCATGCACGAGAACGAGCTGCCGTTCATCAACGGCGGCGAACACATCAGCTGGGCGCCTGAATTCAGCACCTGGGTCTCGCTCGGCGTGATCGTCGGCACAATGGCTCTCGCCACGATCGCCAGCCTGATCAAGATGTCGCATGACGAGAAGCGGGTGGCGGCGTCTGCGGACACCGACACCGACGCCGACGCTGACGCCGACGCCGACGCTGACGCCGATGTCGAGGTCGTGCAGGACCACTCACGGGATAGCTAGTCGGACGACCCGGCTAAGGGTGCAAACACGGTGCTGGAACGCAGGCTGAATACGCTCGCGTTCCTGCACCGTGTTCGCAGTTTCACCGCCGGCGCTGGCTAGTTCGATCCAGGGTCGATCCAGTCGGCATCCTGCCTGGGCCGGCTCACATCCTGGTCCGCGGCTTCCTCGGAGGCCTGATGGATCGCGTCGGCGGCACGCACCAGGGTGAGGTGGCTGAATGCCTGTGGATAATTTCCGAGCATCCGCTCGTTCCTGACGTCGTATTCTTCGGACAGCAAGCCAAGCTCGTTGCGCAGGCCGAGTAACCGATCCATCAGCCGCCGGGCGTCCGGAAGCCGGCCGGACTTCGCATACTGCTCGACCAGCCAGAAGGAGCAGGCCAGGAAAGGATGCTCTCCCGGTGGTAGCCCGTCGACGCCCTCGTCGGTGTCGTAGCGCAGCAGCAGACCATCGGGCATCAGGTCCCGCTCAAGTGCGGCAACCGTGCCGAGCATTCTCGGATCGTCGTAGGCCAGGTAGCCGATCTGGGCAAGCTGCAGCAGCGAAGCGTCCACGGTGGTTGAACCGTAGTACTGGGTGTAGGTGTTGCGGCGGCGATCGAAGCCGTTTGCCTCTATTTCGTCGGCAATGCTGTCCCGGAGGTTTCGCCACGACTCGGCATCGCCGCTCAGGCCGTATTCCTCCACTGCCCGCACTCCTCGGTCGAAAGCGGCCCACAGCATCGCGCGGGAATGTGTGAAGTGCTGACGTTCGCCGCGGACTTCCCAGATTCCGTTGTCCGGCTCCTTCCAGTTCTTCGCCAGATGGCCAAGCAGGGTGCGCTGCAACGGCCAGGAAAAGGCATCCTCGACGACGTTGGCGTGGCGCGCCATCTCCAGTGACACCATCACTTCACCGAGCACATCCGCCTGGTACTGGTCCACCGCGGCGTTCCCCACCCGGACCGGCCTGGAACCGGCGTAGCCGTTCAGATGTTCCAACTCGCGCTCCGGCAGGTCACGCTCCCCGGCGAGGCCGTACATTATCTGCAGATCCTCCGGGTCGCCGGCAACGGCACGAAGCAACCAGTTACGCCAGTGCCCGGCTACGTCGCTGTAGCCATGAGAGAGTAACGCCTCGAGCGTGAGTGCGGCGTCTCGCAGCCAGCAGTACCGGTAGTCCCAGTTACGTTCGCCGCCGTACCGTTCCGGCAGTGAGGTAGTGGCCGCGGCAACGATACCGCCGGTGTCTTCATGGGTCAGCGCCCGCAGCACGAGGAGCGAACGTGTGACCGCCTCCTGATACGGGTACTTGGCGTCACTCCGCTGGGCCCAGTTGTGCCAGTAGTCGATAGTGTGCTCGAGCCGTTCGGTCACCTTCAGCGGCCCGGGTGGCTTCCGGTGCGAGGGGAACCAGGTCATTACGTAATCGAGCGTCTCACCTTCGGCCACCTGGAAGGTGCCTTCGTGCCGCATATCGGTCGCCGAAGGCAGGTGCGGGCCGCGAAGCTTCACCGCGTCTGGGCCGGCCACCGCGACAAGCGCTTTGCGGTCGTCGGGGTCGTCCACGCTGTAGGGATGCGATGGCACCGACGGCCCGGAGCTGACCGAGTCGCGCCGCCGTGACGTGGGCTGGTCGGCCTCTTCCGCAGGTGGCTCCGCCGACAGGTCTGGGGTATGGTCCAGCCGTCGAACCCAGGGCACGACGTCTCCGTATCCGAAACGGATCTCAAGTTCCTGCCGCATTTCGACAGTTCCCTTGATGCCCCGTATCCGGCGGATGATGTCCGCTCGCCGGTCCTGGACCGGCATCGCATCGATGACCTCCACGGTGCCGGTCGGCGTCGTCCAGACCGAACGAAGCACGAAGCTGTCGCCGACGTATTCGCGGCGCACTGAGGCAGCGTCGTCGTTCGGCGCGATAAGCCAACGTCCGTTGTCCTCGGTGCCAAGCAATGCAGCGAACATCGCGGGGGAGTCATAGCGTGGCAGGCAGAGCCAATCGATGCTGCCATTCGCGCCGACGAGTGCCCCGGTGTGGCAGTCGCTGATCAGGGCGTAGTTCTCGATGGGGGTGGTCATATCGGATTCAGTCCTGCCACGGGCCGAAGACGACGGTCCACTGTCGGATGGTGGCGTCCGCGATCACGCCGATCTGGGCGTAGGGATCGTCAGGGAGTAGCTCTTCGACGGCGCCCGCCGTCTCGGCCCGGATGATCAGCTGCCCGCCGGGTGCACCGTCATCGGCGTAGGGACCGGCAGCGACCAACCTGCCCTCGTCGAACAGGCCCCCCAACCACTCGCGATGCGCGGGTCGTTCTGCAAGCCGTCGCTCGATGTCCGGGCTGTAGCTGTACTGCACCAGAAAAAGCGGCATTGATCCTCCGTACCTCGTCACTGTGCTTCTGCCGTATCGTGCTTTGCGATTCGCCGTCCTGGTTTCCAGCCTAGGGGTATCCGGACAGGCTCCGGACAGGAGGCCCGGTCGGATCGGGTGAAGCACGCTCTCGCCGGAGTTGGTGCGCGACACGGCTTCTGAGGCAAGATCACTAGTGATGAAAACTCTCGAGGTACCCCCCACCCTTGCCGGCCAGCCGGAGGCAATCTTCGATGCGTTCGAGGCGTGGGTGACGGAGCAGGGCCTTGAGCTGTATCCCGCTCAGGAGGAGGCGCTCCTGGAGGTCGTTTCCGAGTCGAACGTCATTGTCAGCACGCCTACCGGTTCGGGCAAGAGCCTGATCGCGCTTGGCGCGCATTTCGCTGCGCTGGCCAATGGCAGACGCTCCTTCTACACCGCGCCGTTGAAGGCGCTGGTGTCCGAGAAGTTCTTTTCGCTCGTCGACGTGTTCGGCGCGCGCAACGTCGGAATGATGACGGGGGACACGGCGGTGAACCCGGCCGCGCCGATCATCTGTTGCACAGCGGAGATTCTTGCCAATGTCGCCCTGCGCGAAGGCGCGGACGCGGATGTGGCACAGGTCGTGATGGACGAGTTTCATTTCTATGCCGACCCACAGCGTGGCTGGGCCTGGCAGGTGCCGCTGATCGAACTGCCCCAGGCGCAATTCATTTTGATGTCGGCGACACTCGGCAATGTGAGCGAACTTGCCAAGGACCTGACCCGCCGTACCGGGCGACCGACCGCGGATGTCACCTCGACTATCCGGCCGGTTCCATTGCATTTCTATTACTCGACCACGCCTCTGCATGAGCAGATCGGGGAACTGCTCAGCACCAAACAGGCACCGATCTACATAGTGCACTTCGCGCAAGTGGCCGCGATCGACCAGGCGCAATCGCTCACGAGCGCGGGTATCGCCAGCCGGAGTGAGCGGGACGCCATCGCCGAAGCTATCGGTGGATTCCGGTTCAGCACCGGCTTCGGCAAGGTGCTTTCCCGGCTGCTTCGGCACGGGGTCGGCGTGCATCACGCCGGTATGCTGCCGAAATATCGGCGGCTGGTCGAACAGCTTGCCCAGCAGGGGTTGCTCAAGGTGATTTGCGGCACTGACACCCTCGGGGTCGGCATCAACGTGCCGATCAGGACCGTGCTGCTGACTGCCCTGACCAAGTTCGACGGCGTCAGGATGCGTCAGCTTTCGGTACGCGAGTTCCAGCAGATCGCGGGGCGAGCCGGGCGCGCCGGGTATGACGATGCCGGAACTGTCGTCGTGCAGGCGCCCGAATATGTGATTGAAAACCAGAAGTCGCTGGCGAAGGCCGGCGATGATGCGAAGAAGCGCCGGAAGATCGTCAAGAAGAAGGCACCGGAAGGTTTCGTTTCCTGGGGCGAAGGCAGCTTTGACCGGCTGGTGTCGTCGACGCCGGAAACTCTCGAATCGCACCTGACGATTAATCACGCGATGGTGCTGAACCTGTTGGCTCGCGGCGGCGACAGCGTGGCCGTGATCCGGCACTTGCTGGAAGATAACCACGAGCCGCGTCGGCGTCAGCTTGCCCTGATGAAACAAGCGATCAGTATTGGCAGGACTCTGCTCACGGCCGGGGTGCTGGAGCGGTACACGGCTGCAGTCGACGGCGAGCCGGTAGTGCGTTTCCGGGTGGTTGCCGAGCTGCAGCCGAACTTTGCGCTCAACCAACCACTGTCCCCGTTCGCGCTTGCCGTTATCGACTTGCTCGACCCGGAGCAGGAGAGCTACCCGCTCGACGTCATTTCGGTGCTGGAAGCCACCCTCGACGAGCCGCGGGCCGTGCTTCGCGGCCAGGAATCATTGGCGCGTGGCGAGGCCGTTGCGGCGATGAAGGCCGAGGGCATCGAATACGAGGAGCGGATGGAGTTACTCGAGGACGTCACGTATCCGCGCCCATTGGCCGAGATGCTGGATGAGGCGTTCGCGATCTATCGGCAGACCCAGCCGTGGGTGTCGGACTTCGATCTCAAACCGAAGTCGGTCGTGCGTGACCTCTACGAACGGGCAATGACCTTCACCGAGTTCGTCTCCTTCTACAAATTGCCTCGGGCCGAGGGAGCCGTGCTCCGATACCTGGCCGACGCCTACCGGACCATGCGGCAGACGATTCCCGATGATAAGAAGACGCCCGAGCTGCACGACCTGATCGACTGGATCGGAGAGCTCGTCCGCCAGGTCGACTCCAGCCTGCTGGAGGAGTGGGCTGCTCTGACGGATCCTGGCACCGACGTTCCCGACCAGGTTCGGGCGCCAGTTCCGGTCGAAACCGGAGTGACCGCGAATCCGCGGGCGTTCATGGTGCTGGTGCGCAATGCGCTGTTCAGGCGGGTGGACCTGGCAGCCCGCCGGCAGTATCAGGCACTTGGCGAGCTGGATGCCGGGGACGGCTGGGATGCCGGCCGCTGGGCAGAAGCGATGGAGAACTACTTCGATAACTACGACCATCTGGGCACGGATGCCAAAGCGCGTAGCAGCGCCATGCTGATCATTGAAAAGGGTGCGGACATCTGGCAGGTACGGCAGATCTTTGCCGACCCGGAGGGCAACAACGACTTCGGCATCAGCGCTGAGGTTGATCTGGCGGAGTCGGACGAGCAGGGCACCGCAGTGGTGCGAGTGATCGACGTGAACGAGATCTAGCTGCCCGGCAGATCCGAGGCCACTGTCACGTCTCAGCCGGTTACAGCTCAGCCGTTTACACCCGGCCGGTTACAGCTCAGCCGTTTACATCTCGGCTTTGCCGAGCCGCCAGTAGCCCATGAAAGTGATGGTCTTCCGTTCGATCCCGCGGTCGTTGACCAGATGGCGCCGGATTGCCTTCACGGCACCAGCTTCCCCGGCAATCCATGCGTAGAACGGAATGTCGTTGTCCTCGGTCACCTCCCAGAGGATGTCCCGATCGACATCGATGTCGTCCAGCTGGAAGGACGGATCGGATTCGGCAACAGACGCGGCCGTCTTGATCTCAGCCGACCTGATTGCCTGGACCAGCGCGGCGCCGGCTACTGTGTCTGCGCCGCGCGGCAACCAGGTGACGCGAACATTGGCTGGCCTGTGCAGTTCGATGGCGTCCGAAGCATCCGGCACCTCGAGAAAAACCTGCCCGGTGGCGTCCGCGGGAAGGGATTCCAGGATGCCGGCGACCGCGGGCACCGCGGTTTCGTCGGCCGCGAGCAACAGGTCAACTGCATGCGCGGGTGGCTTCCACTCGAAACCACCCACCTCTCCCGAGTACTCGTGGGTTGGTGCGAACAACACGATCTCCCGGCCGAGCGGATCTCCGCTGACCCAGCCCGAGGCCGGCCCGCTGTCGCCATGCAGCACGAAGTCGACATCCACCTCGTCGTCATCCGGCCGGATCGCCCTGATGGTGTAGGTGCGCAGGATTGGCCGGTGCGCTGGATCGCTCAGCTTAAACGCGTCGTACCAGCCCGGTCCGCCGTCGAACTCCACCCGGTCTTGGCCGGCAGCCGGCAACACGACTTTGATCCGCTGGTCAGGGGCGTCGGCGCGAAGCAGACGGACGTCATCGCCGGTGAATGTGACCCGGACGAAGCTGGCGCTGAGCCGGGTTGTCCTGGCCACCCTGACTCGGAAGGCGCGGTACGGGGTCTGCACGTGTTGGTCGGTCATCGTCATGACCCGATACTAAAGCATGCCTAACCTAACCTCCAACGTGTGACCCGTCACACGCCCGGCCGTTCAACGAAGAATCTCCCGAAGCCATTGCGACTCGCGGCACGGCGGTGGTTGGATAGGCGCATGACCAGCAACGGAGCAGTCGTCCTCGCAATCGGCACCAAGAAGGGACTGTGGCTGGCCTCGAGCCAGGACCGGAAGTCCTGGGAGCTGTCCGGTCCGCACTTCCTGATGTATGAGATTCCCAGCATCGGTATCGATACCCGTGAAGGGCGCACCCGGATCATGGTGGGCGTGACATCGGAGCACTGGGGCCCGACTGTCGCCCATTCCGACGACTTCGGCGCCAGCTGGCAAGAGCCGGACCACGGCGCTATCCGGTTTCCCGACGACACCGGGGCGGCGCTGGCCCGAGTCTGGCAGATCAAACCGGACTCCGCTGACCGGCCGGGCGTGGTGTGGGCCGGCTGTGAGCCGATCTCGTTGTGGAAGTCCACCGACGGCGGTGAACACTTCGAGTTGAACCGGGGGCTCTGGGACCACCCGCATCGCGCCGAATGGGGAGCCGGATATGGGGGAGCGGCGGCGCACTCTGTTGCTCCGGACCCCACCGATCCGCAAATGCTCCACGTTGCCATGAGCACCGGCGGCGTATACCGCTCGACGGATGGCGGCGGCTCGTGGCAGGCGCGCAATACAGGTATTTCGGCGTACTTCCTGCCCGACCCGAATCCCGAGTTCGGCCAGTGCGTGCACAAGATCGCCCGGGACGGAGAAGTGCCCGAGCGACTGTACGCGCAAAACCATCACGGCGTGTACCGCTCCGATGACAACGCCGACACATGGAAGTCCATCGCGGACGGTCTACCTTCCGACTTCGGCTTTGTCATGCTGACCCACCCGCGCGCCGGGGGAACTGCCTGGGTGATCCCGATGAAGGCCGACGGCGAGCGGATTCCGCCGGATGGCAGGCTCGCGGTGCACCGCACCGATGACGCGGGCAACAGCTGGAGACGGCTGGACAATGGTCTGCCCCAGGCCGAGTACAACACGGTGCTGCGCGATGCGGCGGCCGTCGATGAGGCTGATCCGGTTGGCGTATATTTCGGCACTCGCGGCGGAGACGTCTACGCGAGTTCGAATGAGGGCGAGGGCTTCGATCACGTCGTCGGCAACCTCCCCGATGTGCTGTGCGTTCGGGCAGCGGTTGTCGGTGACCGATGAGCGAAACGCACGAGGTGCTGATCCGGCTTCCACGCACGCTGACGGCGCTGATCGGTGACCAGGAGAACGTCACGGTCGCACTGGCGGTGGGCTCGACTGTCGAGGGCTTGCTGGATGAGCTTGCCGAAGCCTATCCGATTCTGGACCGCCGGCTGAGGGATGAGACGGGGGCGATCCGGCGCTACGTGAACCTCTATCTCGATGGCGAGGACATCCGGAACCTGGACGGCGAGAAGACTGTCATTGGCGCGGGTCAGGACGTGCAGGTGATCCAGTCAGTTGCCGGCGGCTAAGACCACTTGAATCACGCCGGGCCCGGCTGTCTGTTTCGCGGCGCCGTTGTGCGTGCCTAGAGTTATGGCATGGATCCCGGCGGTAAGGCTCGTGTCGACAGCTGGATCTGGGGCGTGCGGTTATACAAGACGAGGTCGGCCGCAACGGCAGCGTGTCGTGCCGGCCACGTCCGGATTAACGGTGAACGGGCCAAGGCCGCGCAGGCTGTGCGGGTCGGTGATGAGGTACGGGTACGGAAGTCCGGTGTGGAGCGGATCGTGGTCGTCACCCGCCTGGTGACCAAACGCGTCGCGGCGAGCGCAGCCGCGGAGTGCCTGATCGATAACAGCCCACCGCCCCCGCCGCGCACCGAAGTGCCGCTGCCGGTGCTTCGGGACCGGGGATCGGGCCGCCCGACCAAGAAGCAGCGTCGTGAGATTGACCGGCTGCGCGCGCGGCTCGGAAACGACGTGCCCGGGCCCCTAGGCTAGGGCCGTTTCCTGCGGATCGATGAGCTGGCGCGGATCGATGAGCTAGCGTCGGGCGGGCTGCCAGCGATTACCTCTGCGGGCAAGAACGTCCATCCGTCCGGTGCTGGCGAGAGTGGAAACGTGTTCGCGCATCGAGTCCGCCAGCGTGACGGCCTGACGGTCGTGCAGCGCGAGAAAGCGTAGCCGGATCATCGGCACACCGGCGACGATCTCGACGCTATTGCTTTCGACAAGCGTCGTCTGCTGCAGGTTGTTTACAGCTCGTGGCAGCAGCGTCGCCGGGTCGACGCCGGCCTTAACTATGCCGATCTCTAGCGACACCCGGTACGAAGGCATAGTCGATTCCTTTGTGGCTGCTGAGACTGCTTATCGCGGTGGCAGGCATGCCTGCGGGCAAGCCAGCGGGCATTACCAAGGGGGCGGGCAAGCCGCAGGTATTGCCATTAGGGCGGACCGCCGGCGTTACCAGCCGCGTTCCCGCCAAGCCTGCAACTGTGGCCGCTCGGCGCCCAGTGTTGTGTCGTCGCCGTGGCCGGGATAGATCCAGGTGTCGTCCGGCAGGCCAGCGAAGACCCGCTCGTCCAGATCGTCCATCAGCTGATTGAATTCCTGTTCCGAGTTGGTCTTGCCCGGGCCGCCCGGGAAGAGGCTGTCGCCGGTGAACAGGTGGGCGGTCCCGTCTGGATCGCGATACAGCAGCGCAACCGATCCCGGAGTGTGCCCCCGTAACGCAATCACCTCGAAGCTGCTCTGGCCGAAAGCCAGCTCATCGCCGTGCAGCAGGGTCTGGTTGACGCCGACCGGGAGGGCATCCGCGTCCTCTGCGCCGGCCATTGTGCGTCCTGCCGTCGCCTCGACAAGTTCGGGCAGCGCCCTGTGGTGGTCCCAGTGCTGGTGGGTGGTGACGAGAAGCTCGACTTTCCTGGCTTCCACGCCCTGCGCGGACAACGCCTCGAGAATCCGGTCGGCATTATCCGCAGCGTCGATAATGACTGCTGAGCTGCTGATCCGGTCGATCACGAAGTAGCAGTTGTTGTCCTGCTCCGAGACGCTGACCTTAACAATGCAAACATTGCCGAGATCACGTCGTGCGGACGGGCCCATCGGCTCAACATGTCCGGTGTAATCGCCGTCGCCGGTCGCGGCACTACTCGTTGTTTCAGTCATGACTAGAGTGTAAGCACGGACTCATCTTTCGGTGACTGTCAGTGCCGCGTCATAGAGTGGAACCGTGACTACTAAGAAGCGCACAATAGCTGCCGCGGGCCCTGCCGGAGGACCCGCAGCATTCGTGGAATCGGCCCAATCATTAGCTGGCTCAGCAGCTGAGTCAACGCTGCCGGTTCCTTCGCAGGCCGGATCGCTGACCGACACGCTTTCGGTCCGTGGCGCCCGGGAACACAACCTGCGGAATATCAACATCGACATCCCGCGAGATGCACTCGTCGTCTTCACCGGGCTCTCCGGCTCCGGAAAATCCTCGCTGGCATTCGACACGATCTTTGCCGAAGGCCAGCGCCGCTACGTCGAGTCGCTGTCGGCCTACGCGCGGCAGTTCCTCGGCCAGATGGACAAGCCGGACGTCGATTTCATCGAAGGACTGTCTCCCGCTGTATCCATCGACCAGAAATCGACCAGCCGCAACCCACGGTCAACCGTCGGCACGATCACCGAGGTATACGACTATCTCCGCCTGCTCTGGGCCCGTGCCGGTAAACCGCACTGTCCGGTCTGCGGTGAGCCGATCACCCGGCAGACGCCGCAGCAAATCGTCGATCAGCTGCTGGCGATGGAGGATGGGACCCGGTTCCAGCTGCTGGCCCCGATAGTGCGGGCGCGCAAGGGCGAATTCGTCGATGTCTTCGCCGAGTTGCAGTCCAAGGGTTACGCCCGGGCGATCGTCGACGGTGAGCTCGTGCAATTGTCGAGCCCGCCGAAACTGGAGAAGCAGATCAAGCACACCATCAGTGTTGTGGTTGATCGGCTCGCTGTGAAGAAGTCCGCCCGGCAGCGACTCACCGACTCGGTGGAGACCGCTCTTGGCCTGGCCGGCGGGCAACTGGTAGCCGACTTCGTTGACATTGAAGCGGAGTCGCCACACCGGGAGCGCCAGTTCTCGGAACACATGGCCTGCCCGAACGAGCACCCGTTGGCGTTGGACGAGATCGAGCCGCGCACGTTTTCCTTCAACTCCCCGTTCGGAGCCTGTCCGGAGTGCGTCGGTATCGGTACTCGGCTGGAAGTTGATGAGACGCTCATCGTGCCAAATGACGAGCTCAGCATTATCGAGGGCGCGATCGTGCCCTGGTCGATCGGTCCGGGCACGGCCGAGTACTTCAACCGGTTGCTGACTGGTCTTGCCGAGGAACTCGGCTTCGAGATGACAACGCCGTGGAAGGACCTCACGAAACGTCAGCGGAACGCCATCCTGGTCGGCAAGGACTATAAGGTTCACGTCCAGTACCGGAATAGGTTCGGCCGGGAACGCTCATACACAACCGGTTTCGAAGGTGTGTCACCGTACATCCACCGGAAGCACTCCGAGACCGAGTCGGATTATGCCCGGGAGCGGTATGAAGGCTACATGCGGCAGATCCCGTGCCCGGTCTGCAACGGCACCCGGCTGCGACCTGAGTCGCTGGCCGTTCTGGTC
The DNA here is from genome assembly GCF_025787225.1 of Saxibacter everestensis. NCBI lineage: Bacteria > Bacillati > Actinomycetota > Actinomycetes > Micrococcales > Brevibacteriaceae > Saxibacter > Saxibacter everestensis. Next base: position 1,730,338 of record NZ_CP090958.1, on the reverse strand, counting down.
GGCGGAAAGTCGATCGCGGATGTGTGTGCCATGCCGCTGGACGAGTCGGCGCGTTTCCTCGCCGACATAGCATTTTCCGAGCGTGATACGAAGATCGCCGCCCAGGTTATGAAGGAAATCCATGCGCGCCTCGGCTTCCTCCTGGATGTCGGGCTGGAGTATCTCTCCCTGAATCGGCCCTCCGGCTCGCTCTCCGGCGGGGAGGCGCAGCGGATCCGGTTGGCCACCCAGATCGGATCCGGACTTGTTGGCGTGTTGTACGTGCTGGATGAGCCGTCAATCGGACTGCATCAGCGCGACAATCACCGGCTGATCGACACGTTGACCCGGCTGCGCGACCTTGGCAACACGCTGATCGTGGTCGAACACGACGAGGACACGATCAACATCGCCGACTGGATCGTAGACATCGGGCCGGGCGCTGGTGAGCACGGCGGAGAAGTCGTGTACTCGGGCCCGGTTCCAGGACTGCTCGAGGCGGAACGGTCACTGACCGGGGCATATCTATCCAAGCGGCGCAGCATTCCGGTTCCGGAGAAACGACGGGCCAAGGATGCCAACCGCCGACTGGTGGTGACCGGGGCCCATGAGAACAACCTGCAGAACGTCACGGCGGAATTTCCGCTCGGCGTGCTGACGGCGATTACCGGAGTTTCTGGTTCGGGGAAGTCAACCCTGGTCAATGACATCCTCTACACAACGCTGGCCAACCAGCTCAATGGCGCTTCCCGGGTGCCGGGCCGGCATAAGGCGGTAAAAGGCCTGGAGCATCTGGACAAGGTGGTCCACGTCGACCAAAGCCCGATTGGCCGCACACCGCGATCCAATCCGGCGACCTATACCGGTGTCTTCGACCACATGCGCAAGTTGTTCGCTGAGACAACCGAGGCTAAGGTGCGCGGCTACTTGCCTGGACGGTTCTCGTTCAATGTCAAAGGCGGCCGTTGTGAGGCGTGTAAGGGCGACGGAACTCTGAAGATTGAGATGAACTTCCTTCCCGACGTCTATGTACCCTGCGAGGTGTGCCATGGCGCGAGGTACAACCGGGAGACCCTTGAAGTCCATTTCAAGGGGAAGACCATTGCCGATGTGCTCAACATGCCGATCGAGGAGGCCTCGGAGTTCTTCGCTGCCGTGCCGCCGATCGCCCGGCACCTGAAGACGCTGGTTTCCGTCGGTCTCGGTTATGTGCGGCTTGGCCAGCCGGCAACAACGCTTTCCGGCGGAGAAGCTCAGCGGGTGAAGCTGGCGAGCGAGCTGCAGAAACGATCAAACGGTCGCTCTGTGTACGTTCTTGACGAGCCGACAACCGGATTGCACTTCGAGGACATCAGAAAGCTGCTGATTGTGTTGCAGGGACTCGTCGACAAGGGGAATACCGTGCTGGTGATCGAGCACAACCTCGACGTGATTGCGAATGCAGACCACGTTATCGATCTCGGTCCCGAGGGCGGACGTGGAGGTGGAAGGATTATCGCCGAGGGGACCCCGGAGGAGGTTGCCAAAGTTGCGGGCAGCTACACCGGCAAGTTCCTCGCGGAGGTCCTGGCGTGACGCTGCGTGCGCTGCAGACGACGATCAGTGCCGAACGTCCGCTGATTCTCTTCGACCTGGATGGCACTATCGCCGACCCGGGCCAGGGGATTGCTGCGGGGATGCTCCATGCGCTGCGCGAACTCGGCCGGCCAGAACCTGACGCAGCCGTGCTGTGTAGCTTCGTCGGGCCGCCGCTGTTGCAGAATCTGCTGAGTCTGCCCGGGATGACTCCGGAACTCGCAGCCCGAGGCGCGGAGTATTACCGGGCGTACTTCTCGGAGCACGGACCGGCGGCGACGAGCCTGTATCCAGGGGTGCTTGACCTTGCCCGGGAGCTGCGGTCCCGCGGCGCAATCGTTGCGGTAGCTACCTCGAAGCTCCGGCAGTTCGCCGTGCAGATTCTGCAGATGCATGGCGGTCTCGATATCTTCGACCTGGTGGAAGGTGATGTCGTCGATGGAGCGCCGCGGACGAAGGCGGATGTGATTGCTGCGGTGCTTGGCCAGTACTCGCTGTCGGATGCCCGGGACGCCGTGATGATCGGCGATCGCCGGCACGATGTGTCTGGCGCGGCCGAGCACGGTCTGGATTGCGTGGGTGTCGGCTGGGGTTTCGCGGCGGCGGGCGAACTTGAATCCGCAGGCGCCGTGGCCATTGCCGGCGATGCGGACGAACTTGCGGCAATCCTGGCTGCGCGGTTCCCTCAGCTGCACGACGAAACCCGCCTGCATGACGAGGCCAGCCGGCACGACGAAGCCAGTCTGCACGACGCGGCCAGCCTGCACGGCGAGGCCAGTCTGCACGACGAGACTAGCCTGCACGACGAGACTAGCCTGCAAGACAAGACAGGATCGAGCGCAAGTGGCTGACCCGCAGACCTATCGTCCCAAGACCGGGGAGATCCCGAATCTGCCGGGGGTGTACAGATTCAGGGATTCGCATCGTCGCGTCATTTACGTGGGCAAGGCGAAGAACCTTCGCTCCCGGCTGACCTCCTATTTCGCCAACCTGGCCGGAATGCATCCCCGAACCCAGTCCATGGTCACCACGGCCGCCTCAGTCGAATGGACCGTGGTATCCAGCGAGGTCGAAGCGCTGCAACTGGAATACACCTGGATCAAGGAGTTCGAGCCGCGGTTCAACGTAAAGTTCCGCGACGACAAATCCTATCCGTACCTCGCTGTCACACTCGGCGACGAGTTCCCCCGCGCCCAGGTAATGCGTGGCGCAAAGAAGAAGGGGGTCAAATACTTCGGGCCGTACACGCATGTTTGGGCGATTCGGGAGACACTGGACCTGTTGCTGCGAGTATTCCCGATCCGAACCTGTTCACCGGGCGTATTCAAGCGCGCGCAGCGTGCGAACCGTCCGTGCCTGCTGGGCTACATCGACAAGTGCGCGGCTCCGTGCGTGGGAAGGATCAGCCCGGAGGATCACCGCACGCTGGCCGACGATTTCAGTGCCTTCATGGGCGGGCAAACGGGCAAATTCATCGGGCAGCTGGAACGCCGGATGAAGGAAGCCGCCGCGGAGCTTGATTTCGAGGGCGCAGCCCGGCTCCGGGATGATCTCGACGCCCTGAAGAAGGTCCTGAACAAGAGCGCTGTCGTACTCAACGATTCAACCGACGCCGATATCTTCGCCGTCGCCGACGATGAGCTCGAAGCCGCTGTGCAGGTCTTCCACGTCCGGCAAGGCAGGATCCGGGGTCAGCGCGGCTGGGTCGTGGAGCGAGTCGAGGATGCCAGTCCGGCGGAGTTGGTCGAACACTTGCTGCAGCAGGTATACGGCGAGGCGGAGGCGGAATCGATTCCCCGGGAGGTACTGGTTCCGCACCTGCCGCCGGACGCGAACGAAGTGGTGGCCTGGCTGAGCCAGCGCCGGGGCGCCAAGGTTGATATCAGGATCCCGCAGCGCGGCGACAAGCGAAACCTGATGGAAACCGTCGAGCAGAACGCCAAGCACGCACTGGTGTTGCACAAGACCCGCCGCGCCGGAGACCTGACGAACCGCAGCCAGGCGCTGCAGGAGATTCAGGAGGCTCTCGGCCTCGATGACGCACCGTTGCGGATCGAGTGCTTCGACGTTTCGCACACCCAGGGCAGCAATGTGGTCGCCTCGATGGTTGTTTTCGAGGACGGGATGGCGCGGAAGTCCGAGTACCGCCGCTTTATTGTCCGTAACGAGGCGGCCAGGGACGACACGGCGAGCATGTACGACGTGCTTTCCCGACGCTTCAGCCGCTACCTGGAGAACGAACAGAATGTCATGGCGGCGGAGGCCGACGCTGAGACCCGGGCAGCAGAACTCGCGAGCGAGCAGTCGACTGCCGATTCCTCCGATGCCGGCTCAGCCGCCGACGACTCGGCCAGTGGGATCAGCCGGGTCGCTATTGCTGCGGCGGCGGTCGAGGAAATCGATTCACCGGCCGAACGGGGCATGGCAAAGCGCTTCGCTTATCCGCCCAACCTGCTAGTGGTCGATGGTGGGCCGCCACAGGTGGCGGCGGCGGTGCGGGCACTCAGCGATCTCGGCATAACCGACGTCGCAATTTGCGGGCTGGCCAAGCGGCTTGAGGAGGTCTGGGTTCCCGATGACGAGTTCCCGCTAATCCTGCCGCGAGGCAGTGAGGGGCTCTACCTGCTCCAGCGCCTCCGCGACGAGGCGCATCGCTTCGCAATCAGTTTCCACCGCAAACGGCGCAGCACAGCCATGACCCGTAGTTCATTGGATGATGTGCCGGGGCTCGGCGCGTCCCGGCAGAAGGCACTGCTGAAACACTTCGGGTCCGTGAAGAAGATTCGTGCGGCAACACCCGAAGCAATTACAGCAGTCGAGGGCATCGGCCCGAAGCTTGCGGAAGCGATCTCTGTAGCGCTTCGTTCAGACACGGCTGAGGCCAACGACGCCATTGACCCGAACGACACAGCTAACCCTGCCGAGACGGCTGGCCCGAACAGCACCGCTGAGCCGGACGACACGGCTAACTCGGCTGACACCGCTGAGGCCAACGGTCATGTTGACCCGAACAGCACCGCTGAGCCGGACGACACGGCTGATGCGGCCAGCCCGGCCGACACGGTTGAGGCCAACGACGCCATTGACCCGAACGACACAGCTAACCCTGCCGAGACGGCTGGCCCGAGCAACAAGCCCCAGGTCACCAACACAGCCCGGGCCAGCAACACAGCCCAGGCTGGGTAGCGCGGCCCGGGCGAGGCGCGGACAGTGGGTACGACTGGCTACAGTTGAGGTAGTAGATCTCGGTTGTCGGGTCTTCAATGCGGGGAGGAACCAGAATGACGTCCCTTGGTGGCACGCTCAGCGCTGGGAGCACGTCGGGTTCATCCCGTCCTCCCGGTAACGGGCCCGAAGTACTCATCGTCACCGGAATGTCCGGGGCGGGCCGGACAACCGCGGCCAACGTTCTCGAAGACCTCGGCTGGTATGTCGTCGATAACCTTCCGCCGCAGATGCTCAAGCCGCTCGCCGAGCTGGTCGGCCGGGCCGACGGTGCGCTGCCAAAGCTCGCCGTCGTCGTCGACGTGCGCGGCCGCTCGCTCTACTCCGACCTCGCTCCTTCGCTAAGGGAGCTCCGCGATCAGGGCGTGACCCTGCGGGTGCTCTTTCTCGATTCATCGGACGAGGCGCTCGTACGCCGGTTCGAGTCCGTCCGTCGACCGCATCCCCTGCAGGGCGAGGGAAGAATTCTCGACGGCATCACCAATGAGCGCGACCTGGTGGCCGAAATCCGGGCCAGCGCAGACCTACTGATCGACACGACCGGGCTGAACGTTCATGAACTCGCCCGCGCGGTGACCGACGCTTTCGGTGATTCCGACAGTCCGTCGCTGCGGCTGACGGTGATGAGCTTCGGGTTCAAGTACGGGATCCCGGTCGATGCCGACCATGTCGCCGATGTGCGGTTCCTGCCCAATCCCTACTGGCTGCCCCATCTGCGGGATCTGCGGGGAACGGACCAGCCGGTCAGTGACTTCGTGCTCGGCCAGAACGGCGCGGACACCTTCATCAGCCGCTACGAGGCGGCACTCGAACCGGTTATCGAAGGCTACCTTCGGGAGAATCGCCGGTACGCCACGATTGCGATTGGCTGCACCGGCGGAAAGCATCGCTCGGTCGCAATCGCGGTCGAACTCGGACGCCGGCTCGACAAGCTCAAATCTCTTAACGCCTCGATAGTGCACCGTGATCTGGGGCGTGAATGATGACGGGCAGCACCCGTTCGGGCTATCCCGTGCCCCGCCGGTCCCTGTCGCCGAAGCACGATGAGGCTGCAGGACCGAAAGTTGTTGCCTTCGGAGGTGGGCACGGTCTCTACGCCGCGCTGTCGGCCCTGCGCCTGATAACGGAGAAGCTCACCGCTGTGGTCACCGTCGCCGACGACGGAGGCTCCTCCGGCCGGCTACGACAGGAACTGGGCGGCCTGCCCCCGGGAGATTTGAGAATGGCGCTTGCCGCGCTCTGTGATGACAGCGAGTGGGGGCGCACCTGGCGCGACGTCATCCAGCACCGGTTCACGAGCGATGGGCCGCTGAACGGCCACTCGGTTGGAAACCTGCTGATTTCTGCCCTCTGGCAGCTGCTGCAGGACCACGTCGACGGCCTCGACTGGATGGCACGGCTGCTCGATGCCCAGGGCCGGGTGCTACCGATGTCGTCGGTGCCGCTGGCAATCGAGGCTGACGTCGCCGGACTGCATCCGGACCGGTTGACGCTGGTGCGCGGTCAGTCGAAGCTCGCCCTCACCGAAGGCGTGGTCACCCAGCTCAGGCTGGATCCGGCCGATCCGCCGGCCAGGGCGGAGACGCTCGAGTCGGTGCACGCGGCCGATGTACTGAACCTCGGTCCCGGCTCCTGGTACACCTCGGTGATGCCGCACCTGCTGGTACCCGAACTTTCCGAGGCAATCGTTGGATCGTCGGCAGTGAAATGTCTCACCATGAATCTGATTTCGGCAGATGGTGAGACGTCCGGCATGACGGTCCGGGGACACCTTGAAGCGTTGTCGCACCACGCGCCGAAACTGCGTTTCGACTACATACTGGTCGATCAGAAGGCGGCGGCCCTTGAGGACGACCTCGGCCAGGCATCAGCTGACATTTTCGATGCTGAACTGGTCCGCAGGCCACTGGCCAAACGAGGACGGGCACAGCATGACAGCCTGAGGCTGGCCGCGGCTTACCGTGATGTTTTCATTACCGCCGGCGTGCTGAGCGACGATGCGTGGTGACCGGCCTCGATGGCGCTGACGTCACTATCGCGGCATAATCATGGTCTGCGCATAACGCAGCAGGCAGCTACCCACAGCAGACAACGGACTGACGGCAGGATTTCCTAGATGGCTTTGACAGCACAGGTGAAGGACGAATTATCGCGATTCGAAGTCACCAGAGCATCCGCTCGAAAAGCCGAGGTTTCCGCAACTCTTCGCTTCGCTGGCGGGCTGCACATTATTTCCGGCCGGATCGTGGTCGAGGCCGAACTCGATACCGGCTCGGCTGCTCGCAGGATCCGGAGTGAGATCAAGGATCTCTTCGGTCACGCGAGTGACGTACTGGTGATGAATGCTTCGGGGCTGCGGCGCGGCAAGCGCTACGTCGTCCGGGTGGTACGGGAAGGCGAGGCGCTGGCCCGGCAGACCGGGCTGCTGGACAACAGAGGACGTCCGGTTCGCGGGTTGCCCTCCCAGGTGGTTAACGGTTCGACCGCGGATGCCGAAGCTGTGTGGCGCGGCGCCTTCCTGGCGCACGGGTCGTTGACCGAACCGGGACGCTCGTCTGCGCTCGAGGTGACCTGTCCCGGCCCTGAGGCGGCTCTTGCCCTGGTCGGAGCCGCACGTCGTCTTGATATCCCCGCGAAGGCCCGCGAAGTCCGCGGCGTCGATCGCGTGGTGATCCGCGATGGCGATGCCATTGCCGCCCTGCTGACCCGGATGGGTGCTCATGACGCGGTGATGGCGTGGGAGGAACGCAGGATGCGGCGCGAGGTTCGCGCCACAGCGAACCGGCTGGCGAATTTCGACGACGCCAACCTGCGGCGCTCCGCGCGGGCCGCCGTTGCCGCGGGCGCCAGGGTCGAGCGTGCCCTGGAAATCCTCGATCACGACGTGCCGGAACATTTGCGCTATGCGGGCACGCTGCGGCTGGAACACAAGCAGGCGAGCCTTGAGGAATTGGGTCAGCTCGCCGATCCGCAGATGACCAAGGACGCCGTCGCGGGCCGGATCCGCCGTCTTCTCGCAATGGCCGACAAGAAGGCGGCCGACCAGGGGATACCGGGCACGGAAGCAAATCTGACGCCGGAGATGCTTGAGGCGGACTGAACGCCTTGTTCGGCCGGCGGCCTTTCGTGCCGATGATCGCATGCCGTCGTCGCCCTGACATTGACCTGAACCGATGTTGAGGTTCTAGGGTTGGATGAGTCGTTGTTTCGCTGCCGGGGGGCCTTTTGGGGCTGCCTGTTCGGCCTGAATGGCGACGCGTAAGGTAAGAACTGCATCTGCATACCGTCGGTGGTGCTCCCCGCCACGACGGAACTTTTAGGAGGATTCGTGAGTGTATACACCCTGCCTGAGCTCTCGTACGACTACGGCGCTCTGGAACCACACATCTCCGGCGCGATCATGGAGCTGCACCATTCGAAGCACCACGCCACGTATGTCGCCGGCGCGAACACAGCTCTAGAGCAGCTTGAAGAGGCGCGCGCCAACAACTCGTTCGGCACGATCAACCAGCTCGAAAAGAACCTGGCGTTCAACCTCGGCGGCCACGTCAACCACAGCGTTTTCTGGAAGAACCTGAGCCCCGAGGGCGGCGGCGAGCCAACCGGTGAGCTCGCAGCGGCAATCGATGAGTTTTTCGGTTCGTTCGATGGATTCCGTGGTCAGTTCGAGGCAAATGCGACCGGTATCCAGGGCTCCGGCTGGTCAATGTTGGTCTGGGACATCCTAGGTCAGCGCCTGAACATCGTTCAGCTGTTCGATCAGCAGGGCAACGTGCCACTCGGACAGGTCCCCGTGCTACTCCTGGATATGTGGGAGCATGCGTTCTACCTTCAGTACAAGAACGTGAAGGCTGACTACGTCAAGGCGTTCTGGAATGTGGTCAACTGGGCCGATGTCGCCGAGCGCCTCGCCGCTGCCCGCAGCCAGACCCAGGGACTAATTGTTCCTTAAGCACCAATCACCGTGATCGGAGCTTAAACGGGTTTCCGATTCCTTCCACACCGTGAAGAGGCGGAGAAGTCGCACAGCAGTGCGAAGTCTCCGCCTCTTGTCGTTCCTGGCCACTGGTACGGCCGGTGCACAAAACGGCTGGCGCACGAACCGGACGCTGGTGCACAAAACGGCTGGCGCACGAACCGGACGCTGGTGCACAAAACGGCTGGCGCACGAACCGGACGCTGGTGCACAAAACGGCTGGCGCACGAACCGGACGCTGGTGCACAAAACGGCTGGCGCACGAACCGGACGCTGGTGCACAAAACGGCTGGCGCACGAACCGGACGCCGTTGGCGATGCACGAAACAGTCGGCGCACGAAACGGCTGAATGTGACGCAGCTAATACCCGGCTACTGCTGCCGGGCCGCGAACGCACTAGAGTAGGGAAGGCGACGATCGGACCGGGCACTTCGGTCCGTTGCGTAAGGTGCAGAGGTTTTGCCCAGTAATGGGTAACTGCCCAGTAATGGGTACTGCCGTGTGCAGGGAGTGCACTCCGGCACACGGCACAGCAGATTGTTCAACCCGAACGATCACTACTGCTGGCGTCGGCTCAGGGCGCCAAGAAGGAGGTACACCCGTGACAACGCGTGTAGGCATTAACGGGTTTGGCCGCATCGGCCGTAATTTTTTCCGTGCCGCGCTGGCACTTGACGCGGACATCGAGATTGTCGCCGTCAACGATCTCACCGATTCGACCGCGCTGGCGCAACTGCTCAAGTTCGATTCGATCACCGGTCGGCTCAACCAGGACGTCAAGGTAACCGACAAGGGCATCGAGGTCGATGGCCAGCTGATCAAGGTTCTCGCCGAGCGTGACCCGGCAAATCTTCCCTGGGGAGACCTCGGCGTAGACGTGGTGATCGAGTCCACCGGATTCTTCACCAAGGCAGCCGATGCCAGGAAGCACATCGAAGGCGGAGCCAAGAAGGTCATCATTTCGGCACCGGCTACCGATGACGACATCACGATTGTGGTCGGTGTTAACGACGGTGAATATGATTCCACCAAGCACACCATCATCTCCAACGCCTCCTGCACGACCAACTGCCTGGCGCCGCTGGCAAAGGTGCTCAATGACAGCTTCGGCATCGAACGCGGTCTGATGACGACAGTGCATGCGTACACCGCAGACCAGAACCTGCAGGACGGCCCGCATAAGGATCCGCGGCGCGCACGCGCGGCGGCCCTCAACATTGTGCCGACCTCCACCGGCGCGGCGAAGGCCATCGGCCTGGTCCTGCCGGAACTCAAGGGCAAGCTCGATGGGTACGCCCTCCGCGTTCCGGTGCCGACCGGCTCGGTGACCGACCTCACCGCAACTGTCTCCAGGGACGTCACGGCCGAGGAAGTCAATGCCGCATACCGTGAGGCTGCAGCCGACGGAGCACTCAGTGGCGTGCTGGCCTACAGCGAGGACCCGCTGGTCTCTACCGACATCACAACGGATCCGCATTCCTCGATCTTCGATTCGGGACTGACCAAGGTGAACGGCAACCAGGTCAAGGTCGTCGCCTGGTACGACAATGAGTGGGGATTCTCCAACCGCCTGGTCGATCTGGTCGGCATCGTCGGACGCGATCTGTAGATCGCCGCGGCGTCGAAGTTTAAAGCAGTACCCGGGGCGCACCGTGAGTCGTGCGCCCCGGCTTTTTACTCCCTACGAACGGATGATCGGTGAGCATTAGTTTTCTGTCTGACCCCGCCGAGCTGAAAGGCAAAAGGGTTCTGGTCCGTAGTGACCTGAACGTGCCGCTTGATGGCGATAAGATCACGGATCCGGGCCGGATCAACGCCTCGGCTCCGACATGCAAGGCGCTGGCGGATGCTGGCGCCAGGGTTATTGTGATGGCTCATCTGGGGCGCCCCAAGGGAGAGTCGGAGCCGCAATTTTCGCTGCGGCCGATTGTTGCCCCGTTGGCCGAAGCGATCGGTCGGGAAGTCGTGTTCGCCGACGACACCGTAGGGGAATCTGCACAGGCGGCGGTGGCGGCAATGAGCGACGGCGACGTTGTTCTGCTTGAGAACCTGAGATTCAACCCGGGGGAGACCTCGAAAGACGGCGCCGAACGTGGCGCCTTCGCGGATGAGCTGGCCCGGCTCGCGGACTTCTACGTCTCCGACGGATTCGGGGTGGTGCATCGCAAGCAAGCCAGCGTGTACGACATCGCCGAACGGCTGCCCCATGCGGCCGGAGGCCTGGTCAGGTCCGAGGTCGAGGTGCTGCAACGTCTGACCAGCGACCCACCCCGCCCGTATGTCGTCGTTCTCGGCGGCTCTAAGGCTTCCGACAAACTCGGGGTGATCGACAATCTGCTTGAGCGGGCCGATGCTCTGCTGATCGGCGGCGGCATGGTTTTCACCTTCCTCGCCGCGCTCGGACACAAAGTCGGCAAGAGCCTCCTGGAAGACGACCAGATCGAGACGGTGCGCGGTTATATCGACCAGGCTGCCAAGCGCGGCGTAGACCTGGTCCTGCCGACTGACATCGTGATGGCCTCCGCCTTTGCCGCCGACGCCAGTCACGAGGTCCGGCCTGCCGACGATCTCGAGGGATCGGCCGCAGGAGCCGAGGCGCTCGGCCTGGACATTGGACCGGAGTCTGCCGCGGGGTTCGCCCGGCATATCGAGGCCGCACACACAGTGTTTTGGAACGGACCGATGGGCGTTTTCGAGTTCGATGCGTTCTCGGCAGGCACCAAGGCCGTGGCAGCGGCTTGTGCGGAGCTCACGAAACGGGCTGACGGTAGCCTGTGCGTCATCGGCGGGGGCGACTCGGCCGCCGCTGTTCGCGCCCTGGGCTTCGCAGACGACGACTTCGGGCACATCTCGACCGGCGGCGGCGCAAGCCTCGAATACCTCGAGGGCAAGGAATTGCCCGGACTGACAGTTTTGGAGAAATAGCGTGGCAGACAAGAGAATTCCCCTGATCGCGGGAAACTGGAAGATGAACCTGGATCACATCCAGGCAATCAGCACGGTGCAGAAGCTGGCGTGGACCCTGCAGGACGCCAAGCACGACTACTCACAGGTTGAGGCCGTCGTGTTGCCGCCGTTTACCGACATCCGCAGCGTGCAGACACTGGTGCAGGGCGACAAGCTCGACCTTCGCTACGGTGCCCAGGACCTATCCGCCAAGGACTCCGGCGCCTACACCGGCGACACCTCCGGAGCGTTCCTTGCCAAGCTCGGGTGCAGCTACGTAACCGTGGGGCATAGCGAGCGACGCGAGTACCACGCCGAGAATGACGAGGTCGTTGCGGCGAAAGTGGCCGCCGCCTACCGGCACGGCCTGGTGCCGATCCTCTGTCTGGGCGAGAACCTGGAGGTACGGCAGGCCGGTGACCAGGTCGCGCATGCGACCGGACAGCTGAAGGCCGCCGTACGTGACCTCACCGCTGAGCAGGCCGCAACTCTCGTAGTGGCATATGAGCCCGTCTGGGCGATCGGCACCGGTGAGGTGGCGACACCTGAGGATGCACAGGAGGTTGCTGCGGCACTTCGGTCCACCCTCGTCGAGCTGTTCTCCGCGGATGTCGCTGCGTCGGTCCGAGTTCTGTACGGTGGCTCGGTGAAGTCGTCCAATGTCGCCAGCATTATGGCAAAGCCGGATGTGGACGGCGCATTGGTCGGCGGCGCAAGCCTCGATCCCAAAGAGTTCGCCGCGATCTGCCGGTTCCAGCAACATCAGGTCGGACTTTAACGCTAGACTAGTGACTCGGTTGTCTCCGGCCATAGTTCACGGCATAGACGATGAACCCGATTTTTAAGGAATCTCCGTGGAAGTACTGCACGTTGTGCTGCTCGTCATCCTGCTGCTCACCAGCCTGTTCCTCACTATGCTTATTTTGATGCACAAGGGCAAGGGCGGCGGGCTGTCCGATATGTTCGGTGGTGGCATGAGTTCCAACCTGGGGTCCTCAGGGGTTGCCGAGCGGAACTTGAACCGCTTCACCACCCTTGTCGCAGTGATTTGGGGTGCGACGATCATCGCCTTGGGACTGGTGATTCGCTTCACCGTATAGATCCCCGCGACTGAAGCGCGAGCCTGCTGATTCACTCAGCGGGCTCGCGCTTTTTCGTACCCGCGCAGTAGGTAACTCGCTTGTTGTTCGCGTCGCTCGGGCCTTGGGGTTGGCTGCTCGAGCAGGCTCCGCGGGCCGTTGGGAGGCTTAGTAGTCGATACTGGGGCTCCAAGCCTCTCCCGTGGGTGGGGCGTCGTGTGTAAACGACGCACGCTTAGTCCAGCAGGCTGGAGCTTTCGGTATCGAGGTAGAACCGGGATTCCAACTGTCCGCGCGCGGCGGACGCGGGGACGTCCTCGGCGGTCGATGCCGGACTGAGCGCCGCTTTGACCGCTGGCGCCTTTTCGGCGCCTGAGGCAATGACCCACACCCGGTCCGACGACCGGATCAGCGGCATGGTGAACGAAACCCGGTCAGGCGGTGGCTTGGGGGAGTCGTGCACGGCGATCACCCCGGTGCGCTTGTCGCTGACCCCGGGATGCCCGGGAAACAACGAGGCAACATGCCCATCCGGACCCATCCCCAGCAATACGACGTCAAAGGCGGCTTTCGCACGGCCGATCTCGGTCTCGTAGTTAGTGGCGGCAGCCTCGGCACTCAGACCGCTATCGGCGCCCGCCACTCGGTGGATGTTCGCCTCCGGAATGACAAACCCTGGACCCCAAGTCGCTGCTGCCTGAATGTCATTGCGATCCTGGCTGCCCGCGTCCACGTACCGTTCGTCGCTGAACCATAGATGCACACGACCTGGGGAAGCCTCCGCTAGCCGCGGGCTCTTCGCCAATTCGGCCAAGGTCGCTATCCCGACGCCACCGCCGGTCACGGCGATATGTACCGCAGTGCCGGCAGGGACGCCTTCGATATGCGCTATCAGGTCACCGGCAGCGCGCTGTGCCACCGCCGAACGGTCCTGGCAGGAGACGATGACCGGGCTGGCGGTCACTGCGCTGCCGCTTCCGTGCTGCCGGATCCGGCGGGACTGTTCTGGGCCGGAGCGGCCTTCGTCGCGCCGTCGGCAGTTTCGCCAGCGGCGCTGGTGCGAGCGGGAGACTTGCTACCGGCAGATTTGCTGCCGGCAGACTTGCTACCGGCAGTCTTGCCAGCAGCTTTTCCGGCGGCTTTCGTGCTCGACGCGGAAGCTGATTTACCAGCGGCAGCCTTGCTAGAGCCAGTCTTGCCAGCCTTGCCAGCAGGCGATCCCCGCTTCCCGGCCGGTCGGGTCGGCTTGGCGCCGCTGAGCAGCACCTCACCGTAAACCTCGTCGGAGTCCAGTCGGCGTAGTTCCTCGGCCAGGCAGTCCCGCAGATTCCTGCGCGGCAACGGAATCTCCTGGCTCGGCCGGCCCGGCTGCTTCAGTTCGGCAGTGGTCGGCGTCAGGCGATGCAACTCGACAGACGAATGCTCCCGCTTCAGCAGAACTCCGGCGATACCGGATCCTCCCGCGGCGGGGACCGTCTGCCGGCTGACCGGAACCTTGAGGCTGAGCTGAAGCCAGGCGGCCAGCAGCTCGGTGCTCGGGGAGTCACCGGCGCCCTTGACCACGATTGATTTCACCGGTTCATAGGGCGGCAAGTCGAGTGCCGCGGCAAGCTGCGCGCGCCACGGCGTCAACCGGGTCCACGCAAGGTCGGTGTCGCCATCGGCATAGCTTTTGGCAAGCTGCTCCAGGAACTTCTTCGGGGCAGGCTGGTTCGCGGCGTCGGTAATCCTGCGCTGGGCGATCCGGCCAATCGGAGACTCGGAAACCTTCCGCGGCGCCGCTCCCGGCCACCAGGCCACTACCGGAGCATCTGGAAGCAGCAACGGCATCACCAAGCCGTCCTGAATTTCCGGATCTGCCAGCGGGCCGTAGCCACGGAGCACGATGACCTCCGAGGCGCCCGCATCGCCGCCCAGACGGATCTGGGCATCGAGGCGCGCACTGGCACGACGGTTACCCGAACCGATGACTATCACTCGGCACGGGTGTTCCCGTGACGCTTCGTTGGCTGCCTCGATCGCGGTCTCGGCGTTCTGGTCCGAAGTCGGAATCACCAGGGTCAGCACCCGGCCAAGGGTTACCGCGCCGCCCTGCTCGCGCAGGTCGACAAGCGCGCGGGACACCTTGCTGGCATTCGTGCTTGGCAGATCGACAATCATGGTCGCCTCCAGTGCCGGCCCTCGGCTGCCATCAGGGCGTCGGCGCTTGCCGGGCCCCAGGTTCCGGGGCCGTATTGTTCGGGCTGGCCGAGCGTGGCCCAGTACTTTTCAATCGGATCCAGGATCTTCCACGAGAGTTCGACCTCTTCATGTCGTGGGAAAAGAGGCGGCTCTCCGAGCAGGACGTCGAGGATCAGCCGCTCATACGCCTCGGGCGACGCCTCGGTGAAGGCATGGCCGTAGCCGAAGTCCATGGTGACGTCACGGACCTCCATCTGGGTTCCGGGCACCTTCGATCCGAACCGGATCGTCACGCCCTCATCCGGCTGAACCCGGATCACGAGTGCGTTCTGGCCAAGTTCCTCCGTCGCCGTGGATTCGAACGGCAGGTGTGGTGCGCGCTTGAACACGATCGCAATCTCGGTGACCCGTCGCCCCAGCCGTTTACCGGCACGGAGGTAGAACGGCACGCCGGCCCAACGCCGGGTATCGATGTCCAGCCGGACGGCGGCGTAGGTTTCGGTCGTGGAGGCCGGGTCGATTCCGTCTTCCTCGAGGTAGCCAACAACCTTTGTTCCGCCTTGCCAGCCGGAGGAGTACTGCCCGCGTGCCGTGCTTGCCGACAGGTCTTTGGGCAGCCTGACCGCCGAAAGGATCTTCTCCTTCTCTGCACGCAGGTCGCGGGCCGAGAAGGAGACCGGTTCCTCCATCGCGGTCAGCGCAAGCAACTGCAGCAGGTGATTCTGGATGACGTCACGTGCCGCGCCGATGCCGTCGTAGTACCCAGCCCGGCCGCCGATGCCAATATCCTCAGCCATCGTGATCTGCACGTGGTCGACGTAGTTCGAATTCCAGATCGGCTCCCAGAGCTGGTTGGCGAACCGCAGTGCCAGCATGTTCTGGACCGTTTCCTTGCCCAGGTAGTGGTCGATCCGGAATACCGAATCAGCAGGAAACACCTGTTCGACCGTGGCGTTCAGGGCTTGTGCGGAAGCGAGGTCGTGCCCGAATGGCTTCTCCACTACAACGCGACGCCACTGGTCGTCCGTGGACGCCGCGAGCCCCGTGCTGGCCAGCTGCTCACAGACGACGGCGAAGAACTTCGGCGGAACAGAGAGGTAGAAGGCGTGATTGCCGTTGGTGCCGCGAACCGCGTCCAACTCCTCGATGGTGGTACGCAGCTGTTCGAAGGCCTCCGGATCGTCGAACTCGCCGGGGACAAAGCGGATTCCCTCTGCAAGTTGCGCCCAGACCTCCTCACGGAACGGGGTGCGGGAGTACTCCTTGATCGCATCGTGGGCAAGCTGGGCGAAGTCCTGGTCTTCCCAGTCCCGTCGTGCGAAGCCGACCAGGGCGAAGCCGGTCGGCAACAGGCCGCGGTTGGCCAGATCGTAGACGGCGGGAAGCAACTTCTTACGGGAGAGATCGCCGGTCACGCCGAAGATCACCAGGCTGGACGGGCCGGCGATTCGTTGCAGCCGGCGATCCCGAGGATCCCGTAACGGGTTCTCAGCACGGGTGTTAGTCACGTGATCCCTTCAGGTGTGAGACGGCTGAGCGGATCTGTGCCAGTCCGGCATCCCGGTCCTGCAGGTGCAGGCGGAGGACCGGATGTCCTGCTTTTCGCAGCGCTTCGGCATCGCCCAAGGCCTGGGCCAGCTGGAGCACACCGAAGGTGTAGGGGCGATCCGGAACTGCCAGATCCTGGTCGTGCTCGGCGGTTATCTGCAGGAACACCCCGTTCGGGTGGCCGCCCTTGTGGTACTGCCCGGTGGAGTGCAGGAATCGTGGTCCCCAGCCGAACGTTGTCTGCAGCCCCGTCCTGCGAGCGATGTCGGCCCGAAGCTCTGCCGCGGCTGCGTCACCGTGGCGGTCCAGGTAGGCCTGGATGGCGATGTAGCCATAGTCAGGCGCGGCGCGGAAGAACGTGCCAAGCGCCTCGCTGACCGAGGCAGCCGAACCGAGAAGTTCGTCGGAGCCGTACACTTCAATCGCGTTGTCGACGAAAAGGGGTTCTCCTGCGGCGCTGGCCTCTGGATTGTCCAGGAGTTGCCGGGCCTGGATCTTGGCCTCTTCGACATTGGGTTGGTCGAATGGATTGATGCCGATCATCCGGCTGGCGATCACGATCGCGTATTCCCAAAGCAGCATCTGCGCACCAAGCGGACCGGCGACACTGACGCCGAACCCCGAGGTGGGGTGTGGCCCGGCATCCGGCTCGCCGAGATACACGACCACGGCGTCCGCGCGGGCATCATCGAAGCCGGGGGCGCCAAGTCCCTCGGTGACTACCGGCAGCAGTCCGTGACCGTCCTTGCCGGTCGACTCGGCGATCAGCTGCTCCGCCCAGTCGGCGAAGCCGACCAACCCTGAGTCGTTGTCGGCGAACACCAGCTTCTCGGTTTCACGCCAGTGGGCCATGCCGAGCAGGGTGCCCAGCCGCAGCGCAGGATTGTCCTTGCTGTCGTCGGTCAGTGAGGGTGCGACCGCGGCTGCGTCATCCAGGAGACGCTCGATATCGGCACCCGCCAGCCCCGAAGGCACCAGCCCGAATGCGGTCAGCGCGCTGTAGCGCCCGCCGACCTGTGCATCGGCGAGGAAGACCTTGCGGTATCCGGCCTCTTCACCGAGCGTCTGGAACGGCGAGCCGGGGTCGGTGACGACGATTATCCTGGACGCCGGGTCGATGCCGGCCGCCTCGAACGCTGCCTGGTAGGCGCGCCGGTGCGAATCAGTTTCGACTGTGCCGCCGGACTTCGATGAGACCACGAGAACGGTCCGGTCAAGGTCGTCTGCGATTGCGGCCGCGACCTGACCGGGATCGGTTGTGTCCAGCGTCACCAGCGGCACGCCATCGGTGCCGCAGATGACCTCCGGCGCCAGCGAAGAGCCGCCCATGCCGGCAAGCACGATGTGATCGAGTCCCTCGGCGAGGAGTTCCTCGCGAAGAGCAATGATCTCATTGATCAGCGGGCGAGAGCTCTCGGCCAGGTCGACCCAGGCAAGCCGGATGGACGCCTCGCTCTCGGCATCGGGGCCCCACAGTGTGGCGTCACGAGCAGCAATCCGGCTCGCAACCGAATCCCTGATCAGGTCCTGAAGGTTCTCCTCGTAGGCTTCCTGGTCCGGATAGCCGAAATTCAGCCGCAGCGAACCGTCGGCGGACCGGGCGTCCGCGAGTTCCTTGTGGCTCATCGGGCCTCACCCGCGTGCTTGACCAGTTCGTCCTGCACGGTCGCCAGCAGTTCGGTCCAGCTGTCGACGAACTTCTTCAGACCCTCTTCTTCCAGCTCATCCATCACCTCGTTGTACGAGATCCCGGTTGCCGCCAGGGCATCGAGTACGGCATCGGACTCGGCATAGGTGTCGATCACCGTCGGGCCCTCGATGCTGCCGTGGTCATTGAACGCCTGCAGGGTCTTCTCCGGCATGGTGTTAACCACGTTCGGGGCAACCAGCTGGGTCACGTACATCGTGTCGGGATAGCTGGGATCTTTGACGCCGGTGGAAGCCCACAGCGGACGCTGCTTGTTGGCGCCCGCGTCGGCAAGCGCACGCCAGCGCGGCGTTGCGAAAAGCTCTTCGTAGATCTGGTAGGCCAGCCGGCAATTGGCGAGTCCGCCCTTGCCGCGCAGCTCCTTGGCCGCCGGAGTGCCGATCTCGTCCAGACGCTTGTCGATCTCGGTGTCCACACGCGAGATGAAGATCGAGGCAACCGAGTGAATCGAGGAGAGGTCGAGCCCCTTCTCCTTGGCCTTCTCCAGTCCGGCCAGGTACGCCTCCACGACGTGGCGGTAGCGTTCGAGCGTGAAGATCAGGGTCACATTGACGCTGATTCCCTCGGCAATCGCGGCGGTAATCGCCGGAAGGCCCTCGACCGTGGCTGGAATCTTGATGTGTACGTTGTTCTTTCCGATCCGCTCCCACAGCTGCTTGGCCATGGCGATCGTCCCGTCGGTATCCCGCGCGAGGCGCGGATCGACCTCGATCGAAACCTTGCCGTCTTCGCCGCCCGTACGCTCCGCGACCGGGGCGAAAACATCGGCCGCCGCCGAAACGTCGGCTGTCGTGATCTCGAACACCGCCTTCTCCACCGCGGCGTCATCGGTGCCGGCTGCCGCAAGTTCGCGTACCTGGTCTGTGTAGGCCTCGCCATTGGCAAGCGCGGCGGCAAAGATGGTTGGATTCGTTGTGACGCCGACGACATCGCGGGTGTCGATCAGGTCCTGCAGATTTCCAGAGTTGATCCGCTCGCGAGACAGGTCGTCGAGCCATACCGAGACACCCTGGGCCGAGAGGGTGGACAGCGGGCTGGTAGCTACTTCAGTCATGATTTCTCCATTTCGCGCCCGGCGGTCGCCGTTGAGCCGAACCGGCAACCGCCGGGCGCATGTGCGATATCGAGATGTGGTTAAACTGCGTCAAGCGAGGCGCGAGCAGCCTCAACAACCGCGTCCGATGTGATGCCGAACTCACGGTAGAGCGTCTTGTAATCCGCGGAAGCACCGAAGTGTTCCAGCGATACGCAGCGACCGGCGTCCCCGACGTAACGGTGCCAGCTCATCGCGGCACCTGCCTCCACCGAAACCCGTGCCTTGACCGATGACGGCAGAACCGACTCGCGGTAGGCCTCGTCCTGGTTCTCGAACCACTCCTGCGACGGGAACGAGACTACGCGGGTGGGCGTTCCGGCGGCCTCGAGCACCTTGGCCGCTTCGACGGCCAGCTGCAGTTCGGAGCCGGAGGCGAGCAGTAGTACCTGAGGCGAGCCATTCGAGGCTTCCGAGAAGACGTAGGCACCTCGTGCGGTCCCTGCCGCGGAGCCATAGACGTTCCGGTCATACGTCGGCACATTCTGCCGGGTCAGTGCGAGGCCGGTAGGTCGATCGTGGTTCTCCAGGATGGTCTTCCACGCGACCGCGGTCTCATTGGCATCGGCGGGACGGACGATGTCCAGGCCGGGGATGGCGCGCAGTGAGGACAGGTGTTCGACCGGCTGGTGGGTCGGGCCGTCTTCGCCGAGTCCGATTGAATCGTGGGTCCAGACAAATGTGACCGGGGCCTTCTGGATGGCTGCCAGCCGCACTGCTGCACGCTGATAGTCACTGAAAACCAGGAACGTGCCCATGTACGGCCGGGTGAGGCCGTGCAGCGCGATGCCGTTGCAGATCAGCCCGGCGGCAAACTCGCGGACGCCGAAGTGCAGCGTACGGCCGTAGGGCTCACCGGGGAACTTCTTGCTTGAACGGTCGGTCGGCAGGAAGCTGGGCTCGCCGTCGATCGTGGTGTTGTTCGAGCCGGCGAGGTCGGCGGAACCGCCCCACAGTTCGGGCAGCACACCGGCGATGGCGTTGAGCACCTTGCCGGATGCCGCGCGGGTGGCGAGGCCCTTTTCCTCATCAGGCTCGAAAACCGGGAGCTTCTGCTCCCACTGAGCTGGAAGTCCACGCGCGGCGAGCCGGTCGAGCAGTTGCGCCCGCTCCGGATTAGCCTCGCGCCATGCCGCATAGTTCGCGTCCCACTCGGAGTGCGCCTTCTTGCCGCGTTCGACAACCTCGCGGGCGTGGTCGAGGATTTCGTCGTCCACCTGGAATGTGCGTTCCGGGTCGAAGCCGAGGACCTTCTTGGTTGCTGCGACCTCGTCATCGCCGAGTGCCGCGCCGTGGGCGGCACCCGTGCCCTGCGCGTCGGGAGCGGGCCAGCCGATAACAGTCGACAGCCGGATGAAGGAAGGCCGGTCAGTCTCTTCCTTTGCAGCGGTAATCGCGGCGTAAAGAGCTTCGGCATCCTCGGTGTACTCGCCACCGGCGGTGAAATCGACATGCTGGGTGTGCCAGCCGTAGGCCGCATAGCGCGCGGCGGTGTCTTCGGTGAAAGCGATCGAGGTGTCGTCCTCGATTGAGATCCGGTTATCGTCCCAGATCACGATCAGGTTGCCGAGGCGCTGGGTGCCGGCCAGGGAACTTGCTTCGCCGGAAACGCCTTCCTGGAGATCGCCATCGGAGGCAATCACGTAAATGTTGTGGTCGAAGGGGGACTGGCCCGCAGGAGCTTCCGGATCAAGCAGACCGCGCTCGCGCCTGCCGGCGAACGCCATGCCGACGGCCGAGGCGAGGCCGGAACCCAGGGGGCCGGTCGTGATTTCTACACCGTCGGTATGCCGGTACTCGGGGTGACCCGGAGTCTTGGACCCCCAGGTGCGCAAGGCCTTGAGGTCATCGAGCGCGAGGTCGTATCCGGAGAGGTAGAGCTGAACGTACTGGGTGAGCGAGCTATGACCGGCAGAAAGCACGAAACGGTCGCGACCAAGCCAGTGGGAATCACTCGGGTCGTGGCGCATCACGTTCTGATAGAGCAGGTAGGCCGCCGGAGCAAGGCTCATCGCCGTCCCGGGGTGGCCGTTGCCGACCTTCTGGACCGCGTCTGCGGCAAGGATTCGGGCGGTATCCACCGCGCGCAAGTCTTTGTCTGACCAATTCAGTGTGGGCATTGCCTTCCAGAACCTCTTTCTGTGTTGCCGTTGCGTACGGCAATCACACGGGTCGATGATTGAAATCGATCCACGCGACTTCGCTCTTGCGACAATCGTCACCCAACCACGCAGGCGACGGTTATCACGCCAGCGTGAGCAGCGGTGGATCATGGTTTTACCGCCACGGCCAACCCTACCGCGTAGAGCCGATTTCCGAACCCCTGTGTCCGCCAGCCGGAAACACCGATCCCGCTGCCCCCGACCGGGGTAGGAGGCGTTAGGATGGGCACGGCGGTTGATCTACAGAACGTAGAAAACTTTGTAAGGGATACCAAGCATCGCGTGTGCTCGGCAGAATTCGAAGCTGGCCAAGGGCCTGACGCTTCAGATGGACCCAAGCAGCGCGGGACCGGATTTAAGGATAGATAACCAACGTGACGGCACTTCATCCGCGGGCATCGGCGCATGCCGGCACACCAGACGCAGCTGCCATCGGAAGCGGCTCGTCCGGTTCGACTGATCCGGCTGGCCCCCTGCATCCCGGGGATCAGCGGCCGAAGAAGAAGCGCTCGACGTTCGCGGCGTACGTAGCGTTGACCAAGCCACGAGTGATCGAACTGCTGCTGGTCACGACCGCGCCAACGATGTTCCTGGCCCAGGGCGGCCTTCCGCCGATCATGCTGATCGTGACGACGCTGATCGGCGGGGCGCTTGCCGCGGCTTCGGCGAGTACGCTCAATTGCTATTACGACCGCGACATTGATGCGGTCATGCACCGCACCTCGGACCGGCCGCTGGTTACCGGCGAGATCAGTCCCCGGGCCGCGCTGATTTTCGGGCTGGTGCTCGGTGCCCTATCGATTCTCTGGCTCGGCGGTTTCACCAATTGGGTCACCGCGGGGCTTACCGCGATCGCAATCCTGCTTTACGCCGTCGTCTACACCATGGTGCTCAAGCGTCACACCTCGCAGAACATCGTCTGGGGAGGCGCAGCCGGCTGCATGCCCGTTCTGATCGGCTGGTCGGCGGTGACAGGGTCGCTCAGCTGGGAGCCGCTGCTGCTGTTCCTGGTGATCTTCTTCTGGACCCCTCCGCACTACTGGCCGCTCGCGATCAAGTACCGGGCCGACTATGAGGCGGCAGAGGTGCCGATGCTCCCAGTCGTGGCACCACCGCGTTCGGTCGGTCGGCAGGTCATCCTGTATTCCTGGGCAATGGTTGCCGCATCGCTGGCGTTGATCCCGCTTGCCCCGATGGGACCGATCTATACCGTGGCAGCCGTCGCGGCTGGCGCGTGGTTCCTGGCTCAGGCATACATGTTGCAGCATCGGGTGAAGCAGGGTCTCGAAGGAACCCAGCTGCGGGCGATGAAGCTGTTTCACGGCTCGATCACGTACCTGTCGGTGCTCTTCCTCGCGGTGGCGGTCGATCCGTTCTTCAACATCTGGTCGTAGCCAGGTTCTGGTCGTAGCCAGGTTCAGGGCACTGCCAGCTTCAGGTCTCAGCCAGGTTCAGGTGTCAGCCAGGTTCAGGGCACTGCCAGCTTCAGGTCTCAGCCAGGTTCAGCTTCTGCTAGTCACTAGCAGCTTCAGGTAGTCGCGCAGGAACTCGCTGACGCCCGAATCAAGATGAAGCCGCATGGCCGGTTGGGCCATGGCGATGTCATCAGCCCGAGTCTTTCCCCGATTGACAATCACGATCGGCAGCTGCCGCCGAGCCGCGTGCCTGACGAATCTCAGCCCGGACATTACGGTCAGCGAAGAGCCCAGCACCAAGACGGCTGCCGCCGCTTCAACCTGCCGGTAGCAGGCATCCACACGTTCCCTTGGCACCTGTTCGCCGAAGAACACCACATCGGGCTTGAGGATGCCGCCGCAGATAGGACAGGCCACCACGACGAACTCGTCCGTTTTGTCGACCTCGGCGTCGCCATCGGGCGCGGACTGAGCATCACGCTGCAGCTCGGGAAGCCTGGCGGCGAACGACGGGTTTGCCTGGCCCAGCCACCTTGACACTTCGTGCCGGTCGAAATAATTCTCACAGTTCAGGCATCGAACACGATCCAGCCGGCCATGGAGGTCGATGACGTCTTTCGTCCCGGCGCGCTGGTGCAGGCCGTCTACATTCTGGGTGACGACGCCGGTGAGCTGCTGTCGTTCCTGCAACTCCGCCAGGGCCAGATGCCCGTCATTCGGGGCGGCGGTGCCGAAGCTGGCCCAGCCGACGTAA
Source organism: Saxibacter everestensis (assembly GCF_025787225.1). NCBI lineage: Bacteria > Bacillati > Actinomycetota > Actinomycetes > Micrococcales > Brevibacteriaceae > Saxibacter > Saxibacter everestensis. The sequence continues at coordinate 1,706,696 of NZ_CP090958.1, read as the reverse complement.
CTGCGCGCCCAATAGTGAGCCCGGGCACTCTCGTCGCGCAGGAACGTCGAATACGTTATCGGGGTGCGCGGCACGGAGTCCGGGCCGCGGTAGTCCGGGATGCCGGAGTCTGTGCTCATGCCCGCACCAGTGAGAACGAAGATTGGCTCCGCCGACAGCAAGCTGACCGCTCGTTCCAGTGTCGCGGAAGGGGCGTCCTGAGGCACTGCTTCCTCCTTAGGCGCAGAATTTGCTCCGGGTCGTTCTTCTGCGCGGCGTCTAGAGCGTTTCGGCCGAGGCTGAGCTAGGTGTGTTCTCGCCGTTGTCGGGAAGCTGCATTAGCGGCGGCCGCTGATACATCGAGTCCACTGCCGCCACGGCGGCCGCGATCAGTGTAACTGCGCCGAGCATGTGCAGTACGACCAGCGCGACAGGCAGGTGCAGGAAGTGCTGGGTATAGCCGATTGCGCCCTGCGCGAGCTCGACGATAAGCAACGTCATCAAAGCCCGCCGCGGTTCGGCCAGCTGGTCGGCGCCGGCCGCGCGCCGACTGCGCGCGGTCAGCACGAGCGCAGCCACAGTAGCCGCCACGAGTAGGTAGACCGGGGCCGCATGCAGCCGGGTGATCCAGGTCGGATCGAGGCCATTCCGCGCCGCACCGTGGTCGCCGGAATGCGGGCCTGCGCCGGTGACCATCACGCCATTGACCACGACGATGATCATCAGCGCCAGGATCGCCCAGCCGAGTCTGCTGACAACCGGCGGGACTACCCGCGCCGGCGCTGCACCTGAGTCAGATACGCGGCGGACCATGAGCGTGGCTAGCGCGACCATAATCGCCGAGGCCAGGAAATGCAGGCCGACGACCCAGGGGTTGAGGTTGCTCAGAACCGTTATTCCACCGATCACCGCCTGGAGGGGCACCGCGAACAGCAGCACTACAGCGAGTGTCCAGAGATCGCGACGCTCGCGCCGGATCTTCCAGAGTGCGATCAGGGTGAGCACGGCGATTGCCGCGACCACAAATGTCAGGGTCCGGTTGCCGAACTCGATGTAGCCGTGAATGCCCATTTCGGGGGTGTTGACGTATGACTGGTCGGTGCACCGCGGCCAGGTCGGGCAACCCAGGCCCGATGCGGTCAACCGGACCAGCGCCCCGGTGATGACGATTCCTGCCTGGGAGACCAGAGTCAGCCAGGCCAGAATTCGGATCCGACGGCTGAGCACCCCAGAGCTGGGTGCTTCCGCTTGGTTGTTCACTGCCGACTCCACTCGAACTAACTCCACTTGAACCATTTCATGGTGGCCAGCCCGGCACCGAGGGCCCAGACGGCGAGGATGAGCCACGCCAGCCAGGGGATGTTTCCGCCGAGCATGCCGGCGCGCATAGCGTTGCCGAGCGCAGCAGATGGCAGGAAGTCAGCGACCTGTGCCAGCGCGCCGTTGGCCGGGACGACCAGGCCGCCGCCGACCAGGAAAAGTACCCAGAGCAGGTTTGCGCCGGCCAGGGTCGCTTCGGCCCGCAGCGTGCCGGCGATCAGGAGGCCGAGTCCGGTGAAGGCAGTGGTGCCGAGAACTATGGTCACGACGACGGGGACGAAGGCCTCGGCGTGCGGTCGCCAGCCCAGGACCGCGGCAAGCCCGCAGATGACGACGACCTGGACCAGCTCAACCAGCAGAACCGCGATGATCTTGCCGAGCAGGAGGCCCGAGCGGCCTAACGGTGTCGTGGCAAGCAACCGGAGGACGCCGTATCGACGGTCAAATCCGGTGGCTATCGCCTGCCCAGTGAAGGCGGTTGAGACGATGCACAGCGCAAGAACGCCCGGCGTTGCCATATCGAGCCGCTGCATGCCGTTCAGGTCGACCTGCAGCGCGGCCATGATTCCGGTGGTGCCCAGACCGATCAGAAGCAGCACTGGCAGCACCAGCGAGAGCAGCAGTTGTTCGCCGTGGCGAAGAATGAGCTTGCTCTCCAACTCGGCCTGCGCCAGCACCCGGCGGACGGCTGGCGCTGCGACTGCCTGCTCGGGCACGGCAGTGCGCGGCAACGAGTCCTGCGTGCTGGTCATCGAAGCGTCCTTCCAGTCAGTTCGAGAAAGACGTCTTCCAGTGTGCGTCGCCCGACCGAAAGATTACGTGGCATCAGGTCATGATCGGCGCACCAGGCAGTCACGGTGGCGAGAACGCGCGGGGTGATCCGGCCGGTCAGCTGATAGTGGCCGGACGGCCCCTCCGAAAGCTCGATTGCATCTGGTCGGCCAGTTTCAACCAGCAGCCCGTTTCTGTCTAGCTGGCCGTGGCTCATCGAACCAGCATCTCCCGGTTGGCCGTGCCCGGCCTGGCGATTCGCGCCCGGTCCGTCGTGCCCGGCCTGGCGATTCGCGCCCAGCGCGAGCCGGAGCGTTCCGAGGTCGAGGTCGGCCGGGCCATCGAAGCGGAGAAACTCGCAGTTGCCGTCGTCGGAGAAACCGCCGGTGAGTTCCGCCGGGGTGCCCGCGGCGACGACCTCACCGATATCGAAGATGAAAACCTGATCCGCAAGCCGCTCGGCGTCCTCCATGGTGTGTGTGGTCAGCACGACGGCCACCCCGCTGTCCCTCAGCTGTTCAACCAGTTCCCAGACCACGAGCTGCGTCTGCGGATCGAGGCCGGCGGTCGGCTCGTCCAGGAAGACCAGCGACGGGCCTCCGACGAGCGCCGCGGCCAGGGCAACGCGCTGGCGCTGACCGCCGGACAGCCGGCGTATCGTGCGATTCGAGAAGGCGGTGATCCCAAGCTGTTCGGCCAGCTCATCGACATTGCGCGGATTCGCATACAGCCGCGAGAAGTGCCGAAGCACCTCGAGCGGGCGTGCTCCCATCGGCAGTCCGCCATCTTGGAGCATTACACCGGTTCGCGCCCGCACGGCTCCGCTGTCGGCTTTCGGGTTCATACCGAGGATGGAAATATCGCCGGAATCGGCGGCTCTGAGGCCGACGCAGCATTCGATCGTCGTGGTCTTACCGGCGCCGTTCGGCCCGAGCACGGCGGAGATCTCGCCGGCACGGGCGGAGAAGGAGACATCGCGAACGGCCTGCGTCTTGCCGAATCGCTTGGATAACCCTTCGACTCGCAGAACAGGGTCTTCTGATGTCAACACATTGACCAGTCTAGAGAAGCTTTCTACGACGCGTCGAATGAGGGCGGGTTTAGGTCGCCCTTTGTTTACACCCCGGGTTAATTACGTCATGCTTGTGTTGTGAATATCCCAGATGTGCACCCTGGTGCCGCCTCTGCCGCCTCGGCTGGCAGGTTGTCTGGCGTTGCTGTGGCCGACGCGCCCGCGCATCGAGCCGCCAGCGAAGATGTTCGCACCCGCCAGCGAGTGCTTGCCGCCGTTCTGGCCCACGGGCCGATCACCGCCTCGAAACTTGCTGCCGAACTCGGGCTGACCCCGGCAGCGATCCGGCGTCACCTCGATGCGCTGCAGGACGACGGCCATATCGACGTGCGCAGTCTTAAGGGAACGACGGCGAAACGCGGCCGGCCCGCGCGGCAGTACGTCGTCACGGATAGCGGACATTCATATCTTGGCAATTCCTACAACGACCTCGCCTCTGCGGCGCTGAAGTTCGTGCGCGAAATGGGCGGCCCGAACGCGGTCGCCGAGTTCGCCGGCCAGCGCAGCGATGAGATGGAGCGCAAATACCTTCCGCTGGTCGAATCCGCGGGTTCGGATATCGCGTCCCGATCCCGGGCGCTGGCGGCCGCGCTATCCGCCGACGGGTATGCCGCGTCAGCCTCGCCGGTCGCCTCGGGAACACCAATGGAGGCTATGCAGTTATGCCAGGGGCACTGCCCTGTGCAACAGATCGCCGCCGAGTTCCCCGAGTTCTGTGAAGCGGAACGCCAGACATTCGCCCGGCTGCTCGGCGTCGACGTGCGCCGGCTCTCGACGTTGGCCGGCGGCGCCCATGTATGCACAACCCACATTCCAACCTCGATTGCGAACCGGCCGCTCGGCGAAGTCGAGAACAACCGGCCAGTTCATCAGCACAACAACGAAGGAGTCTAGGTGACTGAAATGTCTACGACTAACCCGATTCTGGACGCAAATCCAGAACTGAAGGACATTGGCAACTACGCCTATGGCTGGTCCGACGCAACCGATGCAGGTGCCACCGCACAGCGTGGCCTGTCTGAGGCGGTCGTCCGCAATATCTCGAACCTGAAGAGCGAGCCGGAATGGATGCTGAAGAACCGGCTCAAAGGCCTTCGTCTGTTTGAAAAGAAACCGATGCCGACCTGGGGCGCAGACCTGACCGGTATCCACTTCGACGACATCAAGTACTTCGTCCGTTCCACGGAGAAGCAGGCGACCTCCTGGGAGGACCTGCCCGAGGACATCAAGAACACCTACGATCGGCTGGGTATCCCCGAGGCGGAGAAGCAGCGCCTGGTTGCCGGCGTCGCTGCTCAGTACGAGTCCGAGGTCGTCTACCACCAGATCAACGAAGAGCTCGAGAAGCAGGGTGTCATCTTCATGGACACCGACACCGCGCTACGCGAGCACCCGGAATTCTTCGATAAGTACTACGGCACGGTGATTCCGGCCGGCGACAACAAGTTCGCTTCGCTGAACACTGCAGTCTGGTCCGGCGGATCGTTCATCTACGTGCCGCCAGGCGTGCACGTCGAGATCCCGCTGCAGGCCTACTTCCGGATCAACACCGAGAACATGGGGCAGTTCGAGCGCACGCTGATCATCGCCGACGAGGGCTCCTACGTGCACTACGTCGAAGGCTGCACCGCTCCGATTTACTCCACCGACTCGCTGCACTCGGCGGTCGTGGAGATCATCGTGAAGAAGAACGCCCGGGTTCGGTACACCACGATCCAGAACTGGTCGAATAACGTCTACAACCTGGTGACCAAGCGTGCGATCGCCGAAGAGGGCGCCACGATGGAATGGGTGGACGGCAATATCGGATCCAAGGTCACGATGAAGTACCCCGCGATCTACCTGACCGGCGAGCACGCCAAGGGTGAGACCCTTTCGGTGGCTTTCGCCGGCGAGGGCCAGCACCAGGACACCGGTGCCAAGATGGTGCATTCTGCACCGCACACCTCGTCGTCGATTGTGTCGAAGTCGGTTGCCCGTGGCGGTGGCCGCGCCTCCTACCGCGGACTTGTCCAGGTACAGCCCGGCGCTGAGCATTCCTCGAACACGGTTCTGTGTGACGCCCTGCTGGTTGACAGCATCTCCCGCTCCGACACCTACCCGTACGTCGACATCCGTGAGGACGAAGTTTCTCTCGGGCACGAGGCGACTGTGTCAAAGGTCAGCGAGGACCAGCTGTTCTACCTGATGTCACGTGGCCTGGACGAACTTGAGGCGATGGCAATGATCGTTCGCGGCTTCATCGAGCCGATCGCACGCGAACTGCCGATGGAATACGCGCTCGAGCTGAACAGGCTGATCGAGCTCCAGATGGAAGGTGCCGTCGGTTGAGCGAGCAGCTACTTAGCACCGATAGCACCGCAGCAGCCAAGGAGGCAGAACACAAGGTGTCACAACAGCACGGCAACGTCGCGCACTCGCACGGGGCCGGTACGGAGATCCCCAAGCAGTCGCGCGACGAGCGGATCAGGTCGATCAATCCGGCGGACTACCCTGCGATCAACGGTCGTGAGGAGGAATGGCGCTTCACGCCTTTGGCGCGACTGCGTGGCCTGGACACCGCCGAACTCACCGGACCCGCGCCCAAGCTCGAGGTCAAGTCGCCCGCAGAGGTCAACGTCGAGACAGTCGGCCGCGACGATGCCCGGATCGGGACTTCCGGACTGCCTGACGAGAAGATAGCGTCATCGGCTTGGGCCTCCTTCAAGGAGGCCACCGTGGTGACCATCCCACGCGAGGTCGAGGCAAGCAGCGAGGTGCAGCTGACATACACCGGAACCGAGCTGACTCCTGCTGCCGCACACACCGTGATCAACGCCGAAGCCTTCTCGAAGGCCGTCGTCGTCGTTGACTACCGGGGCAGCGCCGTGCTGGCCGACAACCTTGAAATCATCGTCGGCGACTCGGCATCACTCACCGTGGTAGCCATCCACGACTGGGACGACGACGCCGTGCACCTTGCGGCGCACCATGCCAAGGTCGGCCGGGACGCGAAGTTGAAGCACATCGCCATCACCCTCGGTGGCAACCTGGTCCGGCTGACCCCGAACGGCACCTATGCCGGTCCCGGTGGCGAACTGGAAATGCTCGGCGTGTACTTCGCCGATGCAGGCCAGCATTTCGAGCAGCGTCTCTTCGTCGATCACGCCACCGAGAGCTGCACCTCGAACGTCAAGTACAAGGGAGCCCTGCAGGGCGATGGCGCGCACACGATCTGGGTTGGCGATGTGCTGATTCGCCCGACAGCGATCGGCATCAACACCTACGAGCTGAACCGCAACCTGGTGCTGACCGATGGCGCCCGGGCCGATTCGGTGCCGAACCTTGAGATCGAGACAGGCGAGATCGAAGGCGCCGGACACGCTTCGGCGACCGGACGCTTCGATGAGGAACACCTGTTCTACCTGCGCTCACGAGGAATCTCCGAGACAGAAGCACGTCGTCTGGTGGTGCGCGGATTCTTCAACGAGGTCATCCAGCAGATCCGCGTTCCGGATGTCGAACGCCGGCTCAGCGACGCTATCGAGCTCGAACTGGCCAGGAGCATGGTGTGAGTTTTGTTCCGGCATGCGGCGTGGACGAGGTACCCGAAGAAGGCGCAAAGCGTTGCGTCATCAACGGGCGCCCCGTCGCCGTCGTGCGCGATGCAGATGGCGCGTTCCACGCTATCGACGACATCTGCAGCCACGACGAGATCTCGCTCTCCGAAGGCGAGGTCGACGGCTGCACCATCGAATGCTGGCTGCACGGCTCGGTGTTCGACTTGACCACCGGAGCGCCACTCAGTCCGCCGGCAATAACGCCGGTAGCCGTCTTTCCCGTCCAGCAGCAAGGCACCGACCTGCTGGTGGACGTGGACACCACAATCAATAACTAGGAGTTTTAGATGTCCACTCTCGAAATTCGCGACCTGCATGTCAGCGTCGAAACCGAATCCGGTCCCAAGGAGATCCTGCGCGGCGTAGACCTCGACATCTCCCAGAACGAGACGCACGCCATCATGGGCCCCAACGGATCCGGCAAGTCCACGCTGGCCTACTCACTGGCGGGTCACCCGAAGTACAAGGTGACGTCCGGAACGGCCAAGCTGGACGGCGAGGACCTGCTGTCGCTCAGTGTCGACGAGCGGGCCCGCGCCGGCCTGTTCCTCGCCATGCAGTACCCGGTAGAGGTTCCCGGCGTCACCGTCTCGAACTTCCTGCGGTCGGCCAAGACCGCCATCGATGGCGAAGCCCCGAACCTGCGCCACTGGGTCAAAGACATGAAGACCGCCATGGAGCGGCTCAAGGTCGACCCGGTCTTCGCGGAGCGCAATGTGAACGAAGGGTTCTCCGGCGGTGAGAAGAAGCGGCACGAGATTCTGCAGATGGAGCTCCTGCAGCCGAAGTTCGGCATTCTGGACGAGACCGACTCGGGCCTGGACGTCGATGCGCTGAAGGTTGTCTCCGAAGGAGTTAACCGCGTTCGCGAGAACAGCGACATCGGCATCATGCTGATCACCCACTACACGCGTATTCTGCGCTACATAACGCCCGACCACGTGCACGTGTTCGTCGCCGGCCGGGTGGCCGAAGAGGGCGGTCCGGAACTGGCCGACCGCCTCGAATCAGAGGGCTACGACCGCTACGTGCAGGCCGCCGCAGCCAAGGCGTGAGCTCAGCCATGACCGCATTGGATTCCGCTAGGACGCAGCCGTTGGAGGCTGCCGAGGTCGCCCGGATCAGGAACGATTTCCCGATCTTTGACGTCACCGTCAACGGATACGAGCTTGCTTACCTCGATTCCGGTGCAACCTCGCAGAAGCCGGTCAGCGTGCTCGAAGCCGAGCAGGAGTTCTACGCCCAGCGGAATTCCGCCGTGCACCGCGGCGCGCATCAGCTCGCGGTGGCGGCTACCGACGCCTTCGAGGCGGCACGGGCCACGGTCGCGCAGTTCATCGGCGCGGCCGACAACGAGGTGGTGTGGACCAAGAACGCCACCGAGGCGCTCAACATAGTGGCGTACGGCATGTCGAATGCCTCCTTGGGGCGCGGGGGAGCGGCGTCTCGCCGGTTCGCCCTCGCGCCGGGGGATGAACTCGTGGTGACCGAGATGGAACACCACGCCAACCTCGTGCCGTGGCAGGAACTTGCGGCCCGCACAGGAGCCACGCTGCGGTTTATCCCGATCCTGGCCGACGGCAGGCTGGATCTCGATGCGGCCGCGTCAATCATCGGTCCGCGCACCCGGCTGCTGGCGGTCACGCACGCGTCGAATGTGCTCGGGACCATCAACCCGATCGCCGAACTGGTTGCGATGGCCCGCGCACATGACGCTCTCGTCGTGCTGGATGCCTGCCAATCCGTGCCGCACCTCACGGTGGACGTCAAAGAGCTCGATATCGACTTCGCCGCGTTCTCCGGGCACAAGATGCTGGGGCCTACTGGCATCGGCGTGCTCTACGGGAAGGCAGAGCTTCTCGACGCACTCCCGCCCGTGCTTACCGGCGGGTCGATGATCACGACGGTCACGATGGAAGCCGCGGACTACCTGCCGGCGCCGCAGCGCTTCGAGGCCGGCACCCAGCCGATCGCGGAGGCTGTTGGCCTGGCCGCCGCGGTGAACTACCTGTCCGAGACCGGAATGGAGCGCATTGCCGGCTGGGAAGCGCACCTCGCGGAGCGCCTCGCTGCCGGCATCGCCGCGATTCCGGGAGTCCGACTGCTCGGGCCGCCACCGGGCGAGGAGCGGATCGCCGTGGCGAGCTTCGACGTCGACGGCGTGCATGCCCACGACGTCGGACAGTTCCTGGACGACCGGGGTGTCGCCGTCCGGGTCGGCCACCACTGTGCACAGCCACTGCACCGCAGGCTTGGACTGACCGCGACCACCCGCGCCAGTGGTTACCTTTACACGACCGACGCCGAAATCGATGTATTTCTGGCCGGTCTGGCTGAGGTCCGGAGCTTCTTCGGGGTTGATGCCGCATGAGTGCGAGTCTGGAACAGCTTTACCAGCAGGTAATTCTCGACCATTCGAAGGCCCGGCACGGCAATCAGGAGTTCGCTGCCGACCTGGCTAGCCGCCGGCTGAGCGGCACGACGATGGAAGACGGCGTCGGCAGCTCGCATCAGATCAACCCGACGTGCGGTGACGAGATCACCGTCGAGGTGCGTTTCGACCCGGAAACCGGTATCGAGGAAACCCGCTGGGACGGCCGTGGCTGCTCGATCTCGATGGCCTCGGCATCCGTGCTGACGTCGCTGGCCGAAGAATCCGACCTGGAATCACTGGCCAGGATTCAGGATGCGTTTCGCGAACTGATGCACTCACGGGGAAAGCTCGATGCCGACGAGGAACTGCTCGGCGATGCCGCCGCTTTCCAGGGCGTCTCCCGCTACCCGGCACGGATAAAGTGCGCGATGCTTGCCTGGACGGCATTTGAAGACGCTTTGCGCCAAGCCCGATTAACTAAGGACTGAAATGGACCAGATACTCGCGGAACCGGTACCGGCTACGCCTGCCGATGTTGAAGAAGCAATGAAGGATGTCGTCGACCCGGAACTCGGGGTCAATGTCGTCGATCTCGGGCTCGTCTACGGAGTGTCGATCGAAGAAGACGGCAGCGCCGTGATTGAGATGACGCTGACCTCGGCGGCTTGCCCGCTCACCGACGTGCTGGAAGACCAGACCCGGGCGTGCCTGGATGGCATCGTGCCCGATTACCGGCTCAACTGGGTGTGGATGCCGCCGTGGGGTCCGGAGAAGATCACCGAGGACGGCCGTGAACAAATGCGTGCGCTTGGGTTCAATATCTAGGCTGCGTTGTCTAGGTATGCCTGAAGCTGCGTTGTCTAGGCTGAATCGCGGCTGAGCTTTCTAGGCTGGATCGCGGCTGAGCTTTCTAGGCTGGATCGCGGCTGAGCTTTCTAGGCTGGATCGCGGCTGAGCTTTCTAGGCTGGACCGCACTAGGTTAACGACGCTCGGCCGGCGTGGCTGCTACTGTCATGGCATGCTCAATCACGTCGGAATCCAGGTCGGCGATGTCGAGGCCTCATTGCAGTTCTACCTGCGCGTCTTCGGGCCGATAGGGATGCGCGAGGCGGTCCGTATACCGCTCGATGCCGCTCCGGTGATCGGCCTGAGCGGACCGGATGGTGTTCCCGACTTTTGGCTCAGTCAGGCCGACGGCGTCGAGACCCGGGAACTCCACCTCGCCTTTGCCGCTACCGATCGCGAAGCCGTGGACGCCGTGTACGAGGCCGCGCGGGACGGCGGTGCGGAGGTCTTGCATTCTCCGCGGGAGTGGCCCGAGTACCACCCCGGCTATTACGCCGTGTTCCTCCGTGACCCGGATAGCCACAACGTCGAAGCAGTCTTCCACGGCGGCTAGCTGGTCAGGCTCTGTTCGTCACACCCGGTCAACAGCGAAGGTGTCGCACTTGGCGAGGTCCCCGGAGGTGTAGCCGGCAATGAACCACTTCTGTCGCTGCTCGGCGGAACCATGCGTCCACGATTCCGGAGTGACCCGGCCCTGAGCCTTCTGCTGAATGCGGTCGTCGCCTACCGCGGCGGCGGCGGACAGCGCGTCACTGACATCCTGTTCGGTGAGTTCTTCTAGGTACGGCTTGCCGGTTTCCGGGTCATTTGTGGTCGCGGCATGCGCCGCCCACAGACCGGCATAGCAGTCGGCCTGCAGCTCGACTCGGACAGCCCCGGACTGTTCACCCTGCGGATCCTGCTGAGCTTTGCCGAGAGTGCCGGTCAGGTTCTGAATGTGATGGCCCCATTCGTGGGCGACGACATACTCCTCGGCGAGCGGCCCGCCGCTGGAACCGTAGTCGCTCTTGAGTACCTGGAAGAAGTCCGTGTCGAAGTACGCGGTTTCATCGGATGGGCAGTAGAAAGGCCCCATCTCCGAGTTGCCGACGCCACAGCCGGTGTCCCACTGCCCATTTTCCAACGCGGCCTCCGGTGCCCGGTACGAGATCCCGTAATCAGGCAGATATCCCTGCCAGAACGCGTTTAGGCTGTTCACCGTGCCAACGACCCGGCAGTCGGCCTGCTCGTTGGCATCCTGGCCGGTCCGGCATTCGGAAAGGTCTCCGGACGAAGTCGACCTGCCCGAGCTCGAATCATCGGTCAGGCCAATGCTGGTGAGCGCTTCCGGGCCGAAGAAGACGGCGACGAGAATAACCACGACGAGGCCGCCAAGGCCGCCGCCCAGCTTCAGGCCACCACCCCGTCGAGAACCTCCGCCCCCGCGGAAACCACCGCCGCCGCGGCGGTCGCTGACCTGGGAGGTGTCGAGGCGGCTGTTCGGATCGAAGCTCACGTTCGATAGTTTAGTGCGCGGGACAGACCATTGGCCGATCAGCTGGTGGAAACGAGTAGACGTTAATGACGAAACAGGAGACCCGATGACGATCCGCGCAGCTGCCGACGGCTCGGCGCTAGGTAATCCAGGGCCGGCCGGCTGGGCGTGGTACGTCAGCGATGACTGCTGGGCGGCGGGCGGTTGGCCTCGGGCTACCAACAATCAGGGTGAGCTGAACGCCGTGCTTCAACTGTTCCGGGCATCACGCGGCATCAACGAGGACCTGCACGTGATGTGCGACAGCCAGTATGTGATCAAGGCCATTACGCAGTGGATGCCGGGCTGGAAGCGTCGCGGCTGGCGAAAGGCGGATGGCTCGCCGGTGCTCAATCAGGAGCTGCTCAGGGCACTCGATGCCGAGCTGCAGGGGCGCAGTTATCGGTTCGAGTGGGTGAAGGGCCATGCCAACCACGCGATGAACGAGGCGGCCGACGAGCGAGCCCGTGGCGCGGCGACGGCGTATCAGCGCAAGTCCGCGGTGCCTGAGGGTCCGGGCTGGACGCTCGGCGGCTCAACCGCTGACGCCGTTGGCCAGCCACCCGCGGCGGACTACGGAGGCGGCGGGCAGGTACCTCCGGTCGACATCGGAGGCGGACGGCTGCACGCGATGGACGCGCCGCCATCTCTGTTCGACGAACCGGCGCAGACCGAACGGGCGCAGACCGAACGGGCGCAGACCGGATCGGCGGGGGCTGCCCGGCAATTAAGCGTTGAGCTTCATCCCGAGCAGTTTGCCGCGTTAACCGAACGAGCCCGCGCCCGGGGATTGAGCCCCGAGACTCTGCTGCGGGAGATCGTAACCGAATCTCTCGGTGCCTGAGGTCCGATGTGCCGCATCTCGCACCGGGATTCGGCGGCGACGATACTTATCGATGCGACGGGGGACGTGCGCGGGCAGTAGACTGGTGAGGTTGCCATTTTCGGGCGACAACCCAATTTTGAAGAGGTTGAATCTGTGATTTCCGTCCAGGATCTTGAGCTGCGCGCCGGTGCCCGGCTGCTCATGGGGGGCGTGAACTTCCGAGTCGACAAGGGCGATCGCGTCGGATTGGTCGGCCGAAACGGCGCAGGTAAGACCACTCTGACTAAGGTACTGGCGGGTGAAGGCACTCCCGCGGGCGGCACCGTGGCCCGCAAAGGCGATATCGGCTACCTGCCACAGGATCCCCGAACCGGAGACCTCGAAGTACTGGCGCGCGACCGGATCCTCGCCGCCCGTGATCTCGACGGCGTAATCCGGCGTATGCGCCGCGCGGAGGAGGACATGGCCGGCGATGATCCGAATCGCCGCGACCGTGCGATGGCTAAGTACTCCAGGCTGGAAGAGGAGTTCATCGCGAAGGGTGGGTACGCGAGCGAGTCCGAGGCCGACGCCATCGCCAGCAACCTGGGCCTGGACAGCCGGATTCTCAACCAACCGCTCAATACGCTCTCCGGTGGTCAACGGCGGCGTGTGGAGCTTTCGCGAATCCTGTACGCCAACGTCGACACGATGCTGCTCGACGAGCCGACCAACCACCTCGACGCAGAGTCGGTCGTCTGGCTTCGCGACTACCTCAAGACCTACCCGGGCGCGCTGATCGTGATCAGCCACGATGTCGAGTTGCTCGACCAGACGGTGAACAAGGTCTTCCACCTGGATGCCAACCGGGCGCTGATCGACGTCTACTCACTCGGCTGGTCTGCATATCTGAAGCAACGCGAGATCGACGAGCGTCGTCGGAAGCGCGAGCGGGCAAACGCGGAGAAGAAGGCTTCCGCGCTGATGGCGCAGTCGGACAAGATGCGGGCGAAGGCCACCAAGACCGTCGCCGCGCAGAACATGGCGCGGCGCGCGGAGCGGCTGCTGTCCGGACTCGAGGACGAACGGGTCCAGGACAAGGTCGCGCACCTTCGTTTCCCGACCCCGAAGGCCTGCGGACGGGTTCCTCTGACCGCGGAGGGCCTGAGCAAGGCGTACGGATCGCTCGAGATCTTCACCGGCGTCGACCTGGCCATCGATCGAGGCACCCGAGTCGTCGTCCTGGGCTTCAACGGAGCAGGCAAAACGACACTGCTGCGGATGCTCGCCGGAGTGGACTCCCCGGATAGCGGCGAGGTGATCGCCGGTCACGGACTGAAGCTGGGATACTTCGCCCAGGAGCACGACACCCTGGATGTCTCACGCACGGTGCTGGAAAACATGCGGTCCGAGGCGCCGGACCTGGACGACACAGCTGTGCGCAGTGTGCTCGGCTCGTTCCTGTTCTCCGGCGACGACGTGCACAAGCCGGCGAGCGTTCTCTCCGGGGGTGAGAAGACCCGATTGGCACTGGCAACCCTGGTGGTTTCCGCGGCCAACGTGTTGCTGCTGGACGAGCCGACCAACAACCTGGACCCTGCCAGTCGCGAAGAGGTGCTCGGCGCCATCCGCAATTACGAGGGTGCAATCGTGCTGGTCACCCACGATGATGGCGCCGTCGAGGCATTGCAGCCGGACCGGGTGCTGCTGCTTCCGGATGGCGACGAGGACCTTTGGAATGACTCGTACCAGGACCTCGTCTCGCTCGCCTAGCGATCAGGCCGGGCCGGAAACCAGGTCGGGGAGTCGTCCACGGCTGAACCCGGGCTGGCAGCTAGGCGGCCCGCACGGAGATTAGGTCCGGGAGCTCGTCGACGGCCGGAACCCGGGACTGGGCCGGAAGTGCGGGGCCAGCAGCCCGTCGGCCGATAGCGCCGGACGGGAGCTGGTGTTGCTGGCCGGAACGTTGCTGACAGCTGGTGAGCGCAGCAGGGCGGAGAGATCTGTGCCGGCGCGGAGCAGCGCGTCGGAGCGGGCGGCAATGCTCTGCAGTCGGTCTTGGAGGGCGTTGCGTGCATCTATGGTGTTGTCGAGTGTGCGCAGGGATGTCATGACGGCTTGGACTGCGGGGATCCGGTATCTGCCTGCGCGGAGAGCGGCGACGATCCGGGCGTCTCTCACGGCGTCCGGCGGGTAGCGTCGTGCGGCGAGTGGTTCTCGTCGTTCGAGGTTGATCAGTCCTTCCTGTTCCCAGAAGCGGAGCGTGGAGGAGCGTACACCGAGCGCGGCGGAGAGTTCTGTGATGCTCATCGTGTCGCCTGGTGCTGGGGGAGCGTCGTGGGCGCTTTCATCGACGATGCTGTCGAGGGCGTGGAGCGCGGCGATCGTATCGGCGCGGGAGCGGGCGAGGTCGACGTGAAGTGCGACTATACGCGCGATGGCTTCGTCGGACGGCAGATGACGCATTTCGCGCATTGTCGACCGGGCGGCCACGGGGCCGGCCGCGATCGCCAGGTGGCGGTACGCGCGTAGCGCTGTCACGTGAATGCTGGTGAACTGCCGATATCCGTTGGGCTGTCGAACTGCTGGCGGGATGACGTCGAGGTGTTCGAGGTCTCGGATCTGCTGCACCGAGTAACCGGAGAGAGCGGCGAGACGACTCGTCGTGTATCGCTCGGAGTCGAGAGCGGCGGCGTCCGTCATGCGGCAACCCTCCATAAGCACTTCACGTTCACACTTGAACCATGTCTATGGAACAGATCTTGTCAGAAATCCGAACCTACGATGGTCTCCTTGAGCTCGCGCCCCTGCCAGGCAGCGAACATCCCGAGATCTCGTGGGGCGACTTCTACTTCTACTACGCCCCGGACAGGCGGGTACCGCGCAACCGCCAGCCATACGCGACGATCGTGACGAACGACTACCCGGGCGACACCCAGTCTCGCCTCGGTGTCGATGATCGCTGGCGACTGAACATCCACGTCGGTTCACAGGTCTTCACCGAACTCCTCGGATACCCGTCCGAAGAGATCGAGGAGTCGGGCGCGGACTACGGCACCACGGACGCGTTCCTTCCCCACCCACTGTATGGCGCTTACGGGTGGGTATGCGTCGTGAACCCTGGAGGAGCAACGATCAATCGCGCGCTGGAAGCCCTCCGCGGCGCACATCTGGCTGACCGGCGACGAGTGGAGCGCCGGCAGAGCCGGAGCGAAGCCTCGCGGACCGAATGAGCATCAGAGTTCACTGGAATGCACCGCTGACAGTGGAAGGCCGAAAACGGCTTGCCGAGCGCTGCCGCAGCCACCCGATCGCTCACATCGCCGCAGAGGTGGCATCTCCCGCGCGACCGCATCGAAGTGGGTCAACCGTTACAAGCAGTTCGGCGGGATCGCCTCTTCGACCGTTCCTCGACTCCGCTCCGTCAGCCCACGGCAACCGACAACGAGGTTGTAAAGCGGTCGAATGGATGCGCCGCGAGGGCAAGTGGCCGACGGCGTGGATCGAGTTCGAGCTCGCTCTCGAAGGCACCACGATCAGTCGCCGCAGAGTCTCGCACATCTTGCTCCAGCTCGGCCTCAATCGCAGGCGGTTCATCGACTCGACCGGGGGAGACCAATCGTGAGCCGCAGCGGATCGTCGCCGAACGTCCCGGGCACATGGTGCATTTCGACGTGAAGAAGGTCGGCCGTATCCCCGACGGCGGTGGCTCGCGCGTCCACGGGCGCGACAGCCCCAAGCGCGCTCCGTCGAACGACGGACAACCACCCGCGTCGGTAGTTCTCATTGCCGTCAACAACCTCCTGACCTCCATACAGCCAGGCCGCAACTCGGGGCTAGAAACCCTGTTCGGCCAGGATGGCGTCTTCTTCTTCCTCGGCGCTGCGGCGCTTGCGCCTCCGCGGTGGGGTGCTGGCCGTACTGCCGGTGGCAGGACTGCTGGCGTCGGCCAGTTCCGCGGACTCCCTGCGGTTCCGTGCTTCGGTGCGCGCCGCGTAGGCGTATCCGATGAAAATCATCAGGCCGAAGCAGAACCATTGCATCCCGTAGGACAGATGTGGGCCCTCATCGATTGACGGCTTCGTCAACCGGTCGGGAGTTACGGTTGCCGCGGGGGATTCGGACTGCATAAGCGCGTAACCCGACTGGTAGAGCGCGGAATCGCTTGGCACCGATGCGGGGTTGATCGCGGTTATCTGGCCCTCCGGCGAGCCCTGGCCGATTCCGGTCTGGATGGGGCGGAGCCAGGCGGTAACAGTGACCTGGCCTGCCGCCGGCTGCGGAACGGATTCCGGTACGCCGCCGGAGCTGCTGGTGCTGACCCAGCCGCGATCGACCAGGATTGCGTCCCCGCTGTCCAATACGAAAGGAACGATGATCTCGTACCCCGACTGCTGATGGAGCGGCCGGTTCCGAGCCAGCACCGTCTCGTCGGTGGAATAGCTGCCATGGAGCACGACCCGGGTCCACTCGGCCGAGGCGGGCAGCTCAGCGGTACGGCTGCCGATAACCTCGTCCAGTCGCTTGACCGAACCGTCGTAGTTGTTGGTGACCTTGCTGATTTCGACCAGCTTCTGATCGCGGCGGTCCAGCTGCCACATGCCAAGGCCCACGCAGGCTATCGCCAGGACGATTGCGCCGGCCAAATAGCCAAGCCAGCGTCGGGAGATCAAGAATCGGTACTGCTGCATGCCTAGCCTGTGACCTCCTAACCCGCGTCTGCCGGGATGTCTGCGAGCGCCAGGGTCTCCTTGTGCAGCCCCCGCGAGGTCAGGTACTGCTGCAACCAGTCTCGATGTTCGTCGCAGCTGAGCCAGACCTTGCGGCGGACCGGGGTGTGAATCCTGGGATTGTTCCACAGCAGTCCCCAGGAGGCGCTTTGGTGACAAGCTTTGCGCGAGCAGCGTGGCTCTGGCGTCGACTCCCATTCATTCTCGCCGCCCGACGGCCGGCCCAGGTCAAATACGCTCATCGTCGGAACCTCTGTCGTCGGGCTGATCGGAGACGACCTCGCCGGCGATCACATCGTTCGACCCTGACGCGGATCCGTTGCCTGCGTCATCGGCGCTAGCGGACCGGGCATCGCCATCCGGGATGTGCGTGGCAGCCTGGTCATTCTCGCCGGTCATCGGGGTCGCGGTGAGCTGCTCTTGCGGCGGAGCGGCGATGAACGTGTCGTTCTGGTAGGTGTGAGCCTCCCTGCCCGCATTCGCGAGGACGACCGCAACGTATGGCAAGACGATTGCTCCCGTGATGGCGACCCAGCGCAGCCAGCCGTCCACAAGGAATGCACCCACTATGCACACCATGCGGATTCCCATCGACACGGAGTACTTGATCATCCGTGATTTGATGTCGTCGGCATGGGAGAGTGGTGCGTTCGTGACCCGAGGAACCTCGTGTCTCGTTCTCATGGCTGCGTTCCCGCCCGGAGTCGCGTCCCTGTGTGGGCTTCAATCGACAAAATAACGTGTAGTTTCATTGTCTCACTCCCACCAAATCGACGGTGAATGCCCCCGGATCGGCTACGGTGCAGTGTGCACACCAAATTTCCCGCGCGATCCCAAGGAGCCTGACTGTGGCGCAACCCACGACCGAACAACACGCCTCTCAACCGCGAACCGTGCTTGTCACGGGCGGAAACCGGGGAATCGGCAGAAGCATCGCCGAGGCGTTCGTGGCGGCCGGTGATCGGGTGGCCGTTACCTCCCGCAATGGCGACGCACCGGATGGAGCCTTCGCCGTCGCGGCCGACGTGACCGACTCCGGTTCGGTCGACGCCGCCTTCAAGGCGGTAGAGGAGAAGTTCGGTCCGGTGGAAGTCGTGGTGGCGAATGCCGGCATCACCCGGGACACCCTTTTGCTCCGGATGAGCGAGGAGGATTTCACCGACGTTGTCGACACGAACCTCACCGGCGCCTTCCGGGTGGTCAAGCGGGCTAGCAAGGGCATGCTCAAACTGAAGCGCGGTCGCGTCATCCTGATCTCCTCTGTCGTCGGGCTGTACGGCTCGCCGGGGCAGATCAACTATGCGGCTTCGAAGTCCGGTCTGGTCGGCATCGCGAGGTCGCTAACCCGTGAGCTCGGCAGCCGCAACATAACAGCCAACGTGGTCGCGCCCGGCTTTATAGCGACCGATATGACGGCGGCTCTTCCCGAGGCGCAGCAGCAGGCTTACCTCGGCTCGATTCCGGCAGGACGCTTCGGCCAACCCGAAGAGGTTGCCCGCGTGGTGCGCTGGCTCAGTGGCGAAGACGCCGGCTACATCAGCGGTGCAGTCATCCCGGTCGACGGCGGCCTGGGCATGGGTCACTAAGCGGACAGTGCGAAAATAGACCACATCACCTCCTAGGTACAAGGAATCTTCATGGGCATTCTGGACGGAAAACGTCTTCTCATCACCGGCGTCCTCACCGAGTCGTCGATCGCATTCTCGGCAGCGCGTCTCGCGCAGGAGCAGGGCGCGACGGTCGTGCTCTCGTCGTTCGGCCGTCAATCCAAGATCACCCAGGCCATCGCGCGACGCCTGCCCACGCCGGCTCCGGTGATCGAGTTGGACGCGACGAACGCCGACGATCTCGCCGCCCTGCCGGACCGGCTCCGTGAACACGTCGACGGGCTGGATGGCGTGGTGCATGCCATTGCCTTCGCTCCCAAGACGGCGCTCGGCGGCAACTTCCTGAAGACTGAATGGGAGGACGTGGCGACTGCCCTGCATGTTTCGGCCTACTCGTTGAAGGCGATCACCGTCGCAGCCCAGCCGTTGCTCAGCAGAGGATCATCGGTTGTCGGCCTGACTTTCGATGGCCGATTTGCTTGGCCGACGTACGACTGGATGGGTGTGTCCAAGGCCACGTTCGAGTCGACCGCCCGGTATTTGTCGAAGTTCCTCGGACCAGAAGGAATCCGGGTCAACCTGGTATCCGCTGGGCCATTGCGCACCACGGCAGCAAAGTCGATTCCGGGATTCGAGACCTTCGAGGACACCTGGACCCAGCGGGCGCCGCTGGGTTGGGACAACAAGGACACCGAACCGGCTGGGCGCGCCATCGTTGCGCTGCTCTCAGACTGGTTCCCTGCGACCACGGGCGAAATGGTGCATGTGGACGGCGGGCTGCACGCCACCGGCGCGTAACAGCCCAAGCTGGGGGCGCACAAGAGCGTGCCCCTGACTCGCATAGCCGGTTCGCATCACCGTTCGAAGCCTCATTCACGTTTAGCTCAGAACAGGAAGTCACCATGGGGACTGCGCCGCGCCGTTTGGTCATAATGCGCCACGCACATGCGGCGCAGTCCCCAGGGACGCCGGACCATGAGCGCCCACTCGACGCCCGGGGCAAGGCGGAAGCCCAACAGATGGGGCTGTGGCTCGCCAAGAATGTTCCGGCCGAGCAGATCTATTTCTCATCGGCACTGCGCACCGTGCAGACGGCAGAGCTGGTGGTCGCACAGTGGGAAAGTCCGGTTCGGTGCATCCCAGACCGGGGTATGTACGGGGCAGAAGCTGCCGAACTGGTGGAACTGGTCAAGACGATCGACGATGACATCGTGACGGCTGTGCTGATCGGGCATCAACCCGCCATGCATGACGTTGTCGAGCAGCTCAGCAACGACCGGGCCGACCGGTTTCCGCCCGGCACGGCTGCAATCCTCGAGTTCACCGGCGAATGGGATTCGATCGAATCCGCCCAGGCTCGACTGAGCCAGGTTGTCTACGTCGCGGATCTGCCGGGTTAAGTACGGCGTGACCGTAGCGTTCATGGCGTGAGGTTGGGGCACCCGGTTGGCACACCCGGCTGGTTGGCTCACCCGGCTGGCGGCCGGGCTAGCTCACCCGGCTGGATGGCTCACCAGCCGGTTCGCTCATCCGGCTGGCGGCCGGGCTTAGAGTCCGAGCAATGCGACGATCGCGTCCAGCCGCCGGAACCCCAAACTCATATCCGCCTGCTCACGGACCGCAGGCTTGGCCTGGAAGGCAATGCCCAGGCCGGCCACGCCGAGCATGTCCAGGTCGTTGGCGCCATCGCCGACCGCGACGGTCCGGCTGAGCGGCACGCCCAGCTCGTTGGCATACTCCTGAAGCATCCGCGCTTTGACCGATCGATCCACAACCTCGCCCAGGACCCTTCCGGTCAGCACCCCGCCGTCCACTTCGAGCCGATTCGCGCGAACCTTGTCGATATCGAAGCCGGCGGCGAGCGGAACGACGATCTCTGCGAAGCCGCCCGATACCAGGGCAACGTCGCCACCATTCGACTGGACGGCGCGGACGAGTTCCTCGGCGCCCGCCGTGACGGTGACCTCCTGCCGCACGGCATCGAACACGTCATCACTGATTCCCTTCAGAGTCGCCACCCGGGCGTGCAGGCTCTGCTCGAAGTCCAGCTCACCGCGCATCGCGCGCTCCGTCACAGCCGCCACCTGTTCGCGGGTGCCCGAGCGCTCGGCGATCAGCTCGATCACTTCCTGATCGATGAATGTCGAATCGACATCCAGGACCAGCAAGCCGGGCGCGGACCGTTGCAGCGCAGCAGGAAGCCAGCAAGTGTCCAGGCCGAGTCTGGTGGCGGCTCGGGAAATTGCTTGCTGCTGATCTGCTGTCGCCTCGATGCGCAGTCGGAAATGTACCGCCTGGCACGCCGTCGAGGATGTCCGGGATTCGACAAAATCGGCGCCGAGGATGTCCCGAACTGGCTTGAGCTGGTCGTCATTCAGCGTTTCCGCGACGACGACGAGATGACTGTAAGAATCGATCACCGCTTGAGAATAGCCGGATCGGTCCGGCTACGGAGAATCGCGAAGCCAATGCCTCGTAGTGCATTTCGCCGCGCACATCAGCTACGGCCGGGTGTCGTTGACCGCAAGTACCAAGGCCTGCCGCGCTGCGCGATTCAGAAAGTCCAGCTGCGCGTGTTCTTCATGGTGGCTGGAAAATCCGAGTTCGTGTGGTGGAGCGGCTTCGGTCAGTGCCAACATGCGCAGCGCCATGCTTGCCACACGCACTGCACGCGGAGATGCTCCCGGCAGGTCGACGTCATCACCGGCCGATAGAACGCCGCGGGCTCGATCCACGTTTCCTTCCTGCCAGGCGGCTAGCGGGAAAGCCTGCGAGCTGGAGGGCTCGGCGAGCGATCCCAGCGCCTCCAGCACCGCCTCCTTCATCGCGCGCTCGGCCTCGCCAAGCGTCGAGGACGCGACAGGGGAGTAACGAACCGGTGCGCATTCGAAAATGCGCCATTCGCTGCGGGACACATAGTCGTCGAGGGACTGGCCGGCGGGTCGAAGAGAGCAGGGCACCAATACCGCCGCGGCGACTCCGGCTGTTTCGGCAACTACCGCCTGACCCGATGACATTGCCTCAGCCAGACCGGGCGTCGCGGGAAGCATGGAGACATCTCCCGGGACTGGCAGTGCGAGTCGTAGCGAGGTGACGTCGGCCTGGCGAAGCGCGCCGGCTAAAAGTGAAATTCCGGCCCCTGCGGGCAGCCCGAAAACGTCGTCCGCGGCGACGACGGGCGCCAGATCGTTGTCACCCGTTATCGCGTCGAGCGCGTGGTCGATTCCAGTGCGATGACAGAGCACTCCGTTCATCCAGGCTGTCATCGCGATAGATTCGTTTGCTCCGGGCATAGAGCAACACTACGACGGGCATCCCAACGCAAAGCTGGTCGACCGTAAACGATAAGGTCGAGACCATGACTGAAGTGCTTTCTTTTAGCGGTGTGAGCCTCCGGCGCGGAGACAAGTTGCTCCTCGAATCCGTGGATTTGACCGTTTTCGACACGGATCGCTGGGTGATCCTTGGCCCGAACGGCGCTGGCAAGACAACGCTGCTGGAGATCGCCGCAGGAAGGATGCACCCGACCGCTGGTGAGGTGAACATTCTGGGCGAGCGGCTCGGTTCAGTCGACGTGTTCGAACTGCGACCGCGAATCGGCCTCGCCTCTGCCTCGCTGGCAGCCCGGATCCCGCCGCACGAAACGGTACGTGACGCGGTAGTCACGGCGTCGTACGCGGTGACCGGCCGCTGGAATGAGAATTACGACGATGTCGATGAGTCACGGGCCGCGGACCTGCTGGCAGCATTCGGCGTGGCGGAACTTTCCGAACGCACCTACGGCACGCTTAGCGATGGCGAAAAGAAGCGGGTCCAGATCGCTCGCTCGCTGATGACCGACCCCGAACTGCTGTTGCTTGACGAGCCAGCCGCCGGCCTTGATCTGGGTGGCCGCGAGGAACTGATTGCGGCTCTCGCTGAGATCATGCAAGACAAGTTCGCGCCGGTCGTATTCATGGTGACTCACCATGTGGAAGAAATTCCGCCTGGAATAACGCATGCCCTGCTGCTGCGTGACGCACAGATTGTTGCCGCGGGCGCGGTGAATGACGTCTTGACCGCAGAGAACCTGACGGCAACTTTCGGCGTTGAGCTGACGGTGAGCCAGGAGGAAGGGCGATTCACGGCCCGGGCCAAGGTCAACTAGTGAAGGTCAGCTAATTGTCCGTTCTTGAAATGGCGCTCATCCTCCTTGCGGGCCTGGGCGCCGGCGTGATCAATGCGATTGTCGGTTCGGGCACCCTGATCACCTTTCCCGCTCTTGTCGCGTTCGGCGTGCCACCCGTAGCCGCCACGATGAGTAACGCAGTCGGTCTCGTGCCCGGAAATATCACCAGCTCGATTGGTTATCGCAAGGAGTTGGCGGGCCAGAAGAAGCGCCTGCTTCAGCTGATTCCGGCTTCCCTAGTAGGCGCGCTGACCGGGGCATGGTTGCTGCTGCACCTGCCGGAGACCGCCTTCGAAACCATCGTGCCGGTTCTATTGGTCCTGGCGCTCGTCATGGTCGTCACCCAGCCGGCGCTGCAGCGCTGGATTAGGCGACGCAAGGCGGCGCAGCTCGACAAGGACCAGCAGGCGGGCGACGATTCAACCGGGCGATCAGCGAGTTCGGGAGACTCGTCGGACGTGGCCGGGGACCGGCACAATCCCGGCCACGCGGACGGCGGCGGTCAGCCTCACATGTCTTTGGGGCGGACGATCGGAGTGATAACTGTCGTCTTCCTCACCGGAATCTACGGGGGCTACTTCGCTGCCGCCCAGGGAATTCTGCTGATTGGTTTCCTTGGGCTGTTGCTGCCTGAGACCTTACAAAGGATCAACGGCGCGAAGAACATTCTCGTCCTGGTAGTCAATGCGGTGGCGGCGACGACGTACGTCGTGGTGGGCTTTGATCGGATCAACTGGCTGGCAGTCCTGCTGATCGCGATCGGGTCGATGATCGGTGGAAGCTTCGGAGCCAGAATTGGCCGCAGGCTTTCGCCCGTTCTGCTGCGGGTGATTATCGTAATCCTCGGGCTCGTCGCGCTGTGGAGAATCCTTGAGATTTGAGCCGATCCGGATCACGGACCCGACCGACGAGCGTGTCGCGGACTACACCCGGCTGACCGATGTCGTGCTTCGACGCAAGCACGAGCCGGAGAAGGGAATGTACATCGCCGAGTCGTCGACCGTTATTCGCCGCGCGATGGCGGCCGGCCACGTGCCACGTTCGTTCCTGATGCATCGTAAGTGGCTGGAAGATCTCGCGCCGTTAATCGCTGCGCATCCAGATGTTCCGGTGTTCGTAGGCGAGGACGACGTCCTCGAGCAGCTGACGGGGTACCACCTGCATAGAGGCGCGCTTGCCGCGATGCAGCGGCCCCAACTTCCGTCCGTTCCGGAGTTGCTTGCCGGCGCGCGTCGCGTGGCGGTGCTGGAGGACATCGTGGACCACACTAACGTGGGGGCGATTTTTCGTTCC
This sequence comes from Saxibacter everestensis, assembly GCF_025787225.1. Taxonomy (NCBI): domain Bacteria; kingdom Bacillati; phylum Actinomycetota; class Actinomycetes; order Micrococcales; family Brevibacteriaceae; genus Saxibacter; species Saxibacter everestensis. The sequence continues at coordinate 1,682,618 of NZ_CP090958.1, read as the reverse complement.
GCGGCGGGGCTTGGGGTGGATGCGGTGTTCGTGACGCCCCGATGCGCGGATCCCTTGTATCGCCGCAGCATCCGGGTCTCGATGGGCACAGTTTTCCAGGTCCCGTGGACCCGGCTGGACGAATGGCCGAGCGGCTTGTCGACGTTCACCGAACACGGATTCACCACGGCCGCCATGGCACTCAGCGACGACGCCGTCTCCCTGGACGCGCTTGCCGCGGCTGCACCGGACAAGTTGGCGGTGATCTTTGGCACGGAGGGAGACGGCCTGAAGCGCGGCACAGTGTCAGCTGCCGATGAGGTCGTGCGGATACCGATGTCCGGCGCCGTCGATTCGCTGAATGTGGCTGCGGCGTCCGCCGTGGTTTTCTGGGCGCTGAGGGCGCCCAGAGCGTAGCTGACTCCTCCTGAAGGTCGTGCCTAGCTGGTCTCTGGGCTCTGCGGGCGCCGGAAGCGTCGTCTGTTCGACCGCCAGGGGGCGGGGGATCGGTCCGGGGGGAGCGGGTAACGCAGCGAACGTGATCGGGCGGACGCGTGCCTACCGGCGATGAGCTTCAGCCAACAAGGCGTTCATCTGGCCATAGTCGACTGACTCGCCAAGCGAGTCGAACGTGCCAGAGTCCAACATTTCCGCTGCCGCCGTCCGAGCTACGGCGTAGGCCGACTGCGCGAGGCCCATCCCAACGCTCACCCTACGCACGCCGGACGCCGAAAGCTGGCCAACCGAAGGTCCGCCGCTTCCCGACATCGCATTCAGTGGAACAGGTATCGAATCCGCCAGTATTCGAAGGGCTGACAGGTCGGTGAGGCCGGGAACGAAGATCCCATCCGCGCCCGCGGCCACGTACGCCTGCGCGCGCACAGCAGTTTCCTGAGCAGTTTCTGCGAGCAGGTTGCTCGACGACGTTGCGTTCAAAAGGTAGGTATCGATCCGGGCATTGATGAAGAACGGGATGCCAGATCTATCGGCCGTCGACCTGGCGGCAGCGATCCGCTCCGATTGGTCGCGCACGTCTCGTAGCGTCGAACCATTTGCATCCTCGATGTTGCAACCGATAGCTCCGCAGGCGGCAAGCATGCTCACTGTTGTCGCTACCTGATCTGCTGTTTCGCCGTATCCGGCCTCGATGTCGACGGTCACTGGAACGTCTACGGCCGCGACAAGCCGAGCGGCGAACTCGATGGCCTGCTCCCTGGTGAGGCTGTTTCCGTCCGGTACGCCCAGGCTCCAGGCAACGCCGGCGCTTGTTGTCGCGATTGCCGCAGCGCCCGCATCCTGGACCAAGACCGCCGAGGCGATATCCCACGCGTTGGGAAGTACCAGAGGGCCATTTTGGTGCAGCGCGGCAAATTGTGAAGCTTTCGCGATCGTTTGTGTGGTGGGCTCTTGCATTCTTTCCTCAGTTCTTGGGTCCGGGAAGCGCGGTGATTGCTCGATCCCATCACGCCCCGCGACCTCGGAGCTGGCAGAAATTCGACCTGACAGTCCTGTCTCGTTCCAGTTGTCTTGTTCCACTGGTCTTATTCCAGTGGTGGCGGTCGATGATAGTGATTCCGCCGCGGTGTCCGGCGCGGGTCGACCCAGCGCGGCGGAATTACCCACGGGATGCCTTCCTGCATGATTACGGTCCAGTCTCCGGCGTGGATCACGCCGTGGTCGTGATCGCAGAGCAAAGCTCCGTTGGCTATCGAAGTGGGACCGCCTTCGGAGTGGAAGTCGACATGATGAACAATGCACCAGCTTGGCGGCGCGGTGCAGCCAGGCATGATGCAGCCACCGTCGCGCGCAATGATCGCGCGTCGCTGGGCAGGCGTGAACAGGCGTCGCGCAGTGCCTACGTCGAGCACCTGTCCGGCGCCCCCGAGAACAACCGGGATCATCGCGGCGTCGCAGGCCAGTCGACGGACCGTCGAGACGCCGATCGGACCGGTATGACTGAGTAGACCGTGGCCGCTGGCCTTCTCATAGAGGGTTTCATAGTCGATGCTGACCATGATCGTGGCGTCGCTGCCGCCTACGGTGCCCGACTTCAATGCCGTGGAGCAGCACGCGATAAGCTCATCGAGCAGCTTGTGTTGATAAGTTCTCTGGTCTTCGCCGCCGGCATCTGCTGCATCACCGCCCATGTCCGGTTCGCAGCAGACCGTCGTAGCGACTCCCGTATCTGCTCCGCTGGCGGGCGCTGTTTCGCCGACCCTGCCCTCCGGCTGACATTCGCCGGCAGGCGCTGTTTCGCCGACCCCGCCATCTGTTGTCCCGCCGACAGGCGCTGGTCCGCCCACAGCATTTGGCTGACCGCCGCCGACAACCGGCTCACTACCGCTGGCCTGCTGCACTACTCCGCCGACAGCACCTGGCCTAACACCGTCGGCACCTACTGTCCCTTCGGCACCTGGTTTGAAGGCGACACTCTGCTCGTTCGTTCTGCCCGGTTGGCACTCCTCGTCCGAGCCATTCCGGTGACGCGGGCTGGTGGCCGGACCGGCTGCGCTGAGCAGCGTTTCGTGCTGGATCTGAGTCATGGCTCCCCGGAACGGAACCAGTCCGTTCCGGCGGGGTGTTCCGAACCACAGGCCGTGTTCCAGCCTGATCTCCGCCGCGCTGGGCCGGACTCCATCGGGATCGAGGAGGGTAATCCACCGGGCACCGCACTGCGCGACGAATCCCGGGTCGTATCCCTCCGCCTGCGCCACGAGGTATTCCTCGGCCTGAGCCGTGATCTCGGCCGGGGCGCGCCCCGCCAGGATATCGTCGTCCGCGGTCTCCGCCTTTTCCCGGATCACTGACAGTTTCTCAGCAAGCACCTTCGCAGCATCTATGCTCAACCGGCCGTCGTGAAGGGCTCCTGCCGTACTTGGACAAGCTGGCGCGAGAGGCGTTCCTGTCAGGGAGCGTTGAGTGGCTGTCGCGGCTGCGACATCGAGCCGCCGTTTCGCCTCGCTCGCCGTGATCCGCAGCCGGTCGCGTAGCAGCGGGACGGTGCCGCGCTGGCCGCGCCGGTCGGCAATGCTCCGGGACTCGATCTCTCCGGCCAATTGGACCTGAAGTGCGCCGAGTCGGCGGCTCGCGGCCTCGACGGCATCTGCGATAGCAAGGACCTCGCGGTCGCCGGCCCGGGCGAGCTCGCCGGAGCTGAAGACGGCACCAACCGCGGCGGCTACGCCGTTCGCCCGCTCGACCATGTCGTCGGTATGCGATTCCCGGTTGCTATCCATGAAACAACCGTATCCGGCACCACTGACAGTCACTGCCGACTGCTACGCAGAGTGTTCTAAATTCGTACTAGTATTGCCAGATCATGCGGCGCGAGCTGCTCGTATTGCAACTGGCCGCCCCCGGCGAACGGCCTGCCCGGCTGCACTCTCGCCGTCCGCTCACCCGGCCGCCGCCATCCGTGCAGGAAGGAAACCACCGCCGCTCACCCATCCGACCGCCGCCCGGCTGCACTCTCGACGTCCAGTCGGCCGACCGCCCACTCGACCGCCGCCATCCGTGCGGGAAGCGCTGCCCACCCACCCGCCGGGCCGCCGCCATCCGTGCGGGAAGCCGACCGCCCACCCGACTGCCGCAATCCGGCAGTGAAGAAAACCGCCACTTAGGCCGGGTTCGCCAGCCCTTCGACGATCTCGACACCCGGATATTCCGCCAGGGCCGACCCGGGGAGCACGAGCTTGGAGCGACGCACTCCGGAACCGAGAATTATTGCCTCCCGGTCCACAACTCGTGAGTCAACGAGTATCCGCCAAACCGCCGGCACCCCAATCGGAGTGATTCCGCCAAACTCCATTCCGGTATCCGCCACGGCCTGCTCGGTCGAGAGGAACGAAGCCTTTCGCACATCCAGCATGCCTTTGGCAGTTTTATTGACGTCGGCTCGGGTGCTCGCCAGCACGACGCAGGCGGCAACGCGCTGCTCTCCTCCGCGCTTGCCTCCGATAACCACGCAGTTGGCAGAATCATCCAGCGAGAAGCCGAATTGACTGGTCAGCGTCTCGGTGTCAGCGTGCTCAGGATCGATTGCGAAGACTCCGGCCTGAGTTATCAAGCCGGATGCCTGGAGTCCATCGCTCACCGCAGAGGCAAGTAATTCGGGATGATCTTCGGCGGCAAGCACATCTACGCCGGAGAAGGCCGGGAATGTCATCGTTACAGCGCGCCCTTGCCGTCGCTGCCCACCGGCAACGGCGTCAGCCGGACAACATCCACTGCCTCGGCCAACAGGCCACTGAGCGATTCATTCAGATCCTGAACCGCGACTCCCGCACCATGCGTATCGAGTAGCTCGGCGGATTCCCACTTTTCGATCATGATGATGTTGCCGTTCGGCGCTTCATGGATGGCGTACAGTTCGCAGCCGTCCTCCTGGTGCACCTGCTCAATGGCGATATCCAACGCAAGACGGACGCGGTCGAGCTCGCCGGGATTCGGCACAAATGTGGCAATGACGACAACAGGCTCGCTCATAAGTTCCCCTTCGCAGTGATGGTCTGGGTCGAGACTATCGAACCGGACGGATAGTGGCGGCAAACGGGTCACGACAGGTCCCGGGGTCCAGACCGGAGCACCCCTGCGCCGGTGTGTCGGACCGGGAACTCGCGAAGAGCACAGGCACTCGGCTATAGTTGGGCGTTGGCAGACAGCCAGGATTTGGGCCTTGGCCGGTCGGATATACGCAGATCAGCCTCCGCGCGCAGCGTGGATGACGCTATTTCGTCTTCGACACCAAACCCTCAGAGATCTTAGATAAGGACACTCACGTGAAGAATGACATCCACCCGAGCTACGGACCGGTAGTCTTCAACGACCTCGCCTCGGGCAATTCGTTTCTGACCCGCTCAACCGCCACCAGCGACAAGACGGTCGAGTGGGAGGACGGCAACACCTACCCGGTCATCGACGTTGAAATCTCCTCGGAGAGCCACCCGTTCTACACCGGCAAGCAGCGCATCCTGGACAGCGCCGGTCGCGTCGAGCGCTTCAAGGATCGCTACAAGGGATTCGGCAAGAAGGGCTAATTCGGCTCGCACAATTGCGGCTTAGCTCGTATATATCAGTGAAGGGACCCACCAGTTGGTGGGTCCCTTCACTGATTTGTATGTGCAGGGGCGACCTCGCCGGCTATTGCCGCGGGGGCGGCCAGTCCGCCCCCTCAGACACAACCAGTCCCGCTATTGCCGCTGGACGTTGACGTCCTCCGACGGCGACAGCCGGGCCGCTGCGTGGTAGACGGAGTCGACCGACGACGCATTGGAAATGTGCCCCGCGATGGCATGTGTGACGAAGGCCTTGGCGCGCTCGACGGCCGTGCGCACGTCCGAGCCCAACGCAAGCTCGGAGGTGATCGCAGCAGCCAGTGAGCAGCCCGCTCCGTTGACCATCAAGTCGCCAAGCTTCGGCGAGGTGAACACAGTGAACTCCTCGCCGTCATAAAGCACATCGACGGCCTGGTTGCCGGCCAACCGGGCTCCGCCTTTGACCATGACAGCCTTGGCGCCGCGCGAGTGCAACTCACGGGCCACATCACGCATCTCGTTGACCGTGTCGATGCTTTCTGCGCCGACCAGGGCGGCGGCTTCCTGCAGGTTCGGCGTCACAACCGAGGCCTGAGGCAGCAGTTCGTCAAGGAATGCCTGCTTCAGGTCGACCATCATTCCCTGGCCCTTGCAAACCAGAACGGGGTCGAGGACATATCTCACGCCCTCCGCCCGATGCAGCGCGGCAGCAAGCAGGGTCACAGTTTCTGTACTGCCGAGCATGCCCGACTTCACGCCGTCGAACGCGTGCAGGGCGAAGGCGCTCGTCAGCTGCTTCTCGATGACGGCGCTGTCAACGAAATCAATGTCGTGGTGGAGTTCGTTGGCCGGGTCGTATGTCACGATCGATGTCAGAGCCGTGGTGCCAAAAATTCCGTGTTCTTCGAAGACCTTGAGGTCAGCCTGGATGCCCGCACCACCTGAGGTGTCCGAGCCGGCGACTGTCAGAGCGCGCTTAACCAAGGTGTGCCGTCCTTTCTAGAGATAACTTCCCTAATTATCGCGCCTCAGGGAATCGTGCGCGGACGGTGGGGGTTGCACGAATGAGACCGTTGTCGCACATGGTTGACTGGACGGGCAAGACAAACGATGAGCTAGGAGAATTACGTGTCACACGTTCCACACATTCGGTTGAACAACGGCGTGGAAATGCCGCAGCTCGGATTCGGGGTATGGCAGGTCGGCAACGATGACGCGAACGATGCGGTGGCCAAAGCTCTTGAAGTTGGATATCGCGCCATTGACACCGCTGCCGTATACGGCAACGAAGAAGGGACCGGAAAAGCGATTGCCGATTCCGGGATTGATCGTGACGAGCTCTTCATCACGACGAAGCTGTGGAACGACGATCAGGGTGCAGATACCACTTTGCCTGCGTTCGATGCCAGCCTGGAACGGCTGGGGCTCGACTACGTCGACCTCTACCTGATCCACTGGCCGAAGCCGAAGCTGAACCGGTACGTCGAAACTTGGAAGGTCCTGGAAGACATCGCGGCCAGCGGCAGGGCCAAGGCTATCGGGGTCTCGAACTTCCATGCTCAGCATCTCACCAGGCTGCTGGCTGAAACCGACATCGTGCCGGTGGTCAACCAGATCGAACTTCATCCGAACCTGACCCAGCGCGAACTTAAGCAGTTCAACGAGTCACGGGGAATCGCCACCGAGGCCTGGAGTCCGCTGGCTTCCGGCGCACTGCTGGGTGATCCGTTCCTGACGCAGCTTGCGGAGAAATACGGAAAGTCACCGGCCCAGGTGATCATTCGCTGGCACCTGCAGGACGAGAATATCGTGATCCCGAAGTCGGTCACCCCGAGTCGGATCAAGGAGAACTTCGAGGTCTTCGACTTCGAACTCGCCGACGCCGATGTCCAGGCGATCACGGCCCTGCACAATGGAGCCCGCACCGGCTCGAACCCGGACGAACTCTAGAAACAGTCGGGTATTGCGCCTGACGTGCTTCGACGCGTGGTGTCAGCTGGCTCCCGGATAGCCATGCTGGCGCCACGCTTCGTATATGGCAATCGATGCCGAATTGGCGAGATTGAGCGAACGGCGGCTCGGCAGCATCGGGATCCGTACCCGCTCGGTCACCTGTTCGGCGCACTGCACCTCGTCCGGAAGTCCGACCGACTCGGGACCGAAGAGAAAGACGTCCCCTGGTTGGTAGGAGACATTCGCGAACGACGTCGTCGCCGAGGTGCTGAAAGCGAAGACCCGGCGGCCCGGACCTAGGGCGAGCCACAGCGCTTCGATATCCGGATGCACTGTGACGTGCGCCAGGTCATGATAGTCAAGGCCGGCACGTCGTAGCTTGGCGTCGTCAAGCGAAAAGCCGAGCGGTTCGACCAGGTGCAGGTCGATGCCGGTCACGGCGGCGAGGCGGATGGCATTGCCGGTATTGCCGGGGATCTCTGGGGTGTGGAAAACAACGGTAAACATCGTCTCTGAGTCTAGGCGCTGACGACACAGCCGATTTCGGCAGCGTTAGGGGCTGGACAATTGGGCGCTCGGAAGCCACCGTTAGGTGCATGGCAAATGCAACCCCTCCCTCCTCAGCCGTCCCACAGGACGGCACATCCCCAACGTCGGGCGATAAACCCGAACTCAAGCGGGTTATGGGCCCGAAGCTCCTTCTGTTGTTCATCGTCGGAGACATCCTCGGCACCGGAGTTTATGCGCTTACCGGAAAGGTCGCGTCCGAAGTGGGCGGTGCCGTTTGGCTACCATTCCTGTGCGCGTTCATCGTCGCGATCCTGACCGCATTCAGCTATCTCGAGCTGGTGACCAAGTACCCGCAGGCCGCCGGTGCCGCCCTGTACACCCATAAGGCATTCGGTCTGCACTTCCTGACCTTTATGGTGACCTTTACGGTGATGTGTTCGGGCCTGACGTCGGCCAGCAGCGCATCAAAGGCGTTCGCCGCCAACTTCGTCAACGCATTCGATATTGGTTGGAGCGTCGATGGCGGCGGCGTGCTGGCCGTAGCCCTGTGCTTCATTCTGTTGGTAGCGCTGGTGAACTACCGTGGCGTCGGGGAAAGCGTTAAGGCAAATGTGGTTCTGACCCTCGTCGAGCTCTCCGGTTTGTTGATCATTATCTTTATCGGCCTGGTCGCGCTTGGCCAAGGCAAAGGCGAGCCGGGACGTCTGCTTGAATTCGCCGTGCCGGAAGGCGAAAGCCCCTTCATGGCGGTGACTGCGGCGACCGCTTTGGCGTTCTTCGCTATGGTCGGTTTTGAGGATTCGGTCAATATGGCGGAAGAGACCAAGAATCCATCGAAGATTTTTCCGAAGATGATGCTGCTCGGATTGTCGATCACGGGCGTGATCTACATCCTGGTGTCGATTTCGTCGGTAGCCCTGGTTGCACCCGCAGAGCTGGGGGAGGGCGACGCCCCGCTGCTCAAGGTGGTTGCCGCAGGTGCGCCGGCGTTCCCGATCATCATCTTCGCGTTCATCACAATGTTCGCGGTGGCCAACTCCGCGCTGATCAACATGCTGATGGCGTCCCGGCTACTCTACGGAATGGCAAAGCAGGGAGTGCTTCCCTATAAGCTCAGCGCCGTGCATCGCAGCCGACGCACACCCTGGGTTGCCATCGTCGTGACGACGGCGCTGGCTGTCGGCCTGATCGCGTTCAGCGATCTGGAGGCGCTCGGCGGAACGACCTCGCTGCTGCTGCTCGCCGTCTTCTCCATTGTCAATATCACGGTGCTTGTGCTGCGCAAGGACCCGGTTGACCACGACCATTTCAGGACACCGACGATTATCCCGATTCTCGGCTTCATCTTCTGTGCGTACCTGGTCACGCCGCTTTCCGGCCGGGCCGCCGCGGACTACAAGGTGGCAGGCGTCCTGCTCGCTGTCGGGCTGGTGCTCTGGCTGTTCACCTGGATGTGGCGGGTGGCTTCACACCGGAAGGGCACCGAATCGCCATCCGCGCGATTCGAACCTAAGTAGATTCAAACCTGAATAGTTCGCTGATCGGCCGGGGGATGTTCCCCCGGCCGATCCGCTGTCCTGGCCGATGGCTCCTCGGCTTGCCTGCTGTCCCGGCCGATGGCACGGCTTGGCTGGGCGGCGCCTCGGCCGCCGGCTGACCTCTCCTCGCTCACTTGCCACCTTCGAACATGTGTTCGATAATTAAAGGGTGTCCATCTCAGTCGCGGAACTCAGCAGGCAGTTTGGGCTGTCGACCGCCACGGGGCCGCTGGCAGCAGAAAAGACGCTGCCGGTCAATCAGACTCTGGCGCCTCTGCTGGGTTCTTCGGGCCTGCGGCGCGGAAGTTCACTGAGCGTCACCGGTACGGGGTCGTTGTCCCTGGCCATCGCCCTTGCAGCTCAAGCCTCGAGTGAGGGCTACTGGTGCACCGTACTGGGACTGCCCGGCCTGGGGCTGGGTGCAGTTTCCGACCTGGGCGTCGATCTCGAGCGGCTGGTCTGCGTGCCGGACCCAGGACAGGACTGGCTGCGGGTGCTCTCAATTCTGGTCGAATCCGTTGACCTGCTCATTGTCCGGCCGCCGGGCGTTCCACCACCGGCCCAGCTGAACAGGCTCTCGGCGAAGCTGAGGGAACGAGAGGCAGTGCTGATCGCGATGAGCAGCTGGCCGGGCAGCGATACCCGGTTGAACGTTGTGGATCAGACCTGGCATGGCCTCGAGAACGGCCATGGCCGACTATCTCGGCGGAATCTTCGGGTCCGCGCGGAGGGCAGAGGTGGCGCCAGGGATTCGATTGCTTCCGTCTGGCTGCCGAACCGCGGTGGTGGGATAAGTGCGGCGGTTGCGGTGGACTCTGACAGCGTCGGCACAGCCACAGCCACAGCTGGCATGACGGGCGTCGGCACAGTCACAGTCAGCACAACCACAGTCGCAGCCAGCACAGTCGCAGCCGGCACAGTCAGCGCAGCCACAGTCGCTGCATCGAAAAGAACCTCGCGCCGCCACCCCCGGATACTGCCATGACTGAGCCCCGGGTCATCGTTCTGCTCTGTCCCGATTGGCCTGTTGTGGCGGCGGCGGTCGAGGCCAATATTTCAGCGCATCGGCCGGTTGCTGTCATTTCCGGAAACGAAGTCGTGGCTTGCTCCGCAACTGCCCGCAGCGCGGGGGTGGCACGCGGGCAACGCCGTCGACTGGCCCAGCTTCGCGCGCCTGACCTGGTGATTCTCGACCCGGACGACGATCGGGACGCCCGGCTTTTCGATCCGGTCATTACTGCCAGCGAGCACATTGTCGCCCAGGTGCAACCCATCCATCCCGGGATTCTGGCAGTCGGCGTCGAGAGTCCCCGGCAGTATTTCGGCTCGGAGCTGGCGGCAACGGAGAAACTGCTCACCCACCTCACCGACAGCACTGGTTACGAAATAATGGTCGGAATCGCCGACACGATATTCGCTGGCACCATCGCCGCCGCGAGATCGGCCAGGGTTCAGGCCGGCGGCACTGCGGACTTCCTGGCACCGCTGCCGATCGACGAGCTGATCCGTCCGGAGGTGCCTGCCTGGACCAACCGCTACGAGCTTGTCGATCTGTTGCAGCGGCTTGGCCTGCGCACACTTGGCGCCTTTGCTGCGCTGTCCAGCACCGAGGTGGCTAACCGTTTCGGTCCCGATGCGATGCTGGCTCATCGGCAGGCCGGCGGTCTGCCAGGTTTACCCATGGCAGGCAGGCGACCGGAGACTCCGCTCGTGGTCGAGAGACTTCTTGACCCGCCCGCGGACCGAATCGATAGCGCCGCGTTCGCTGCGATTTCCCTTGCCGAGGAGTTCCTGCAGCTGGTGCATGCCCGGGGGCTGGTCTGCTCACAGATCCGGGTAGAGGCACGCACGGATGGCGGCCAGTCCACTGTAAGGGTGTGGCGTCACGATGTGTCTCTGACCGCCCGGGACATTGCCGATCGCACTCGCTGGCAGCTGGACGGCTGGCTGAGTTCCTTCAGCCGGAACAGAAAGCGCGGCGGTTCTCGCAGTGGCCCTGACGCCGGTCCTGGCGGTGGCGCCGGCAGCGGTCCCGGTCCTGGCGCCGCAGCTGATGCCACTGACGAAGCCGACCGGGACGAAGCCGGCTCCGCCATCGTGTTGCTTCGGCTTGAGGCGGAAGAAGTCAGCACGCCTGGTTCCTGGCAGCACACCGTTTTCGACGATAAACGCGAGAACGATGAAAAGGTCCGCCGTACTATCAGCCGGGTGCAGGGACTTATCGGTGCCGGTAAGGTCCTCAGCGGATCCCTGCAGGGAGGCCGCGATGCCACCCAGGAGAACCTGTGGACACCTTGGCAACAGCCCGCGGCGAGCCTGCTGCCCCGGAAAGCTCCCTGGCCTGGCCGCCTGCCGAGCCCGCACCCGGTCCGGCTCATGCACGAGGAAGTCAGGGTGCTGGATCCCCGGGGCCGTTCGGTGACGGTCGGCATTGCCGAAGGCCTGAGTGACCGTCCCGCGGTTTTACTGCGCCTCGATGACAAGGACCGGCCGTTCTCACTGCCGGTGGTTTCCTGGTCTGGGGCATGGCCGCTGGAAACCCAGTGGTGGGATCCGGACGCTGCGCGCCGTCGTGCCCGGCTGCAATTCATTGTGCAGACCGGCGAGGCTTTCCTGCTGACCTGCGAGTCCGGCCGGTGGTGGATCGAGGGCTGTTATGAGTAGCCGCGTCATGTCCAGAGAACGGAACCGCGATGGAGTTCAATAATCCACGCGTCCCGTGGTCGGAACTTGCCCGGAAACTCGGCGATAAACCGGGCCGAAGCACTGAAGCCCGCCGCACCGACGCCCGAAGCACCGAAACTCGGCACACCGAAACCGGCCGCCCCGACACACCAGCCCAACGAGCGGTCGACGGTGCCGACGGCAATGACGCACCGGCCTGGTCACGGCAGCGTGAACCCTATCCGGAGCGGGTGCGGCGATCCACGCCTGCTGCTACCCGCGGGCGAACAGGACGAGTGGCTTACGCCGAGTTGCACGCCCATTCGAACTTCAGCTTCCTGGATGGCGCTTCCCACCCGGAACAGCTGGTCGAGGAGGCGGCAAGACTCGACCTCGAAGCCGTCGCGCTCACCGATCACGATGGGTTCTACGGTGTGGTGCGTTTTGCCCAGGCGGCCCGGACACTTGGCATGCCAACGGTTATCGGTTCAGAGCTCAGCCTCGGGTTACCCGCGCGGCCGCAGGGAGAAAAAGATCCACCGGGGCAGCACCTTCTGGTCCTGGCCCGCGGCATCGAGGGATATCGTCTGCTGTCCAGCGCCATCAGCAAGGCTCAGCTGGCGGGCGGCGAAAAAGGTCGTCCGGTCTATCACATCGAAGATCTGGCCGCCTCGGCCAATGATCAATGGATGGTACTGACCGGTTGTCGTAAGGGGACGCTGCATCGAGCGCTTGCCGAGGGTAATGGCGACGCCGAACTACGCAAGCTGATTGATCTGTTCGGTCACGAGAATGTCGCCGTGGAACTCACCCACCATGGCTTCCCGGATGACGACGAACGCCTCGACCGGCTGGCGGCGCTTGCCCGGGCGGCACATCTGCCGGTGGTCGCCACGAATGCTGTGCACTATGCGACCAGAAAACAGGCTCCGCTTGCCTCCGCGCTGGCGGCGGTGCGGGCCCGGGGGAGCCTGGATGACCTTGCCGGATGGATGCCGCCGGCCGGTATCCGACATCTGCGGTCCGGGAGCCAGATGGCCAGGATCTTCGAGCGGTTTCCGTTGGCGGTGCCCACCGCGGTGGCCCTCGCCCGGGAGTGCGCCTTCGAGCTGCACCTGGCCGAGCCGCGCCTGCCGCCCTATCCGGTACCGGAAGGTCACACACTGGGCAGCTGGTTACGGCACCTGACCTACGAAGGCGCCGAAAAACGCTACGGCTCGCGATCATCCCCGCAGGCCCATGCCGCCTGGCAGCAGATCGACCAGGAATTGGCGACTATCGACCGGATGGGGTTTCCGGGCTACTTTCTGATCGTCTGGGACATCGCCAGGTTCTGCCGCGACAATAATATTTTTTGCCAGGGCAGGGGATCAGCCGCCAACTCCGCCGTCTGTTATGTGCTGGGAATCACCGCAGTCGACGCTGTGTACTTCCATCTGCTGTTCGATCGCTTTCTCGCGCCGGATCGGGACGGGTATCCGGATATCGACCTGGACATCGAATCCGGCCGCCGTGAAGAAGCCATCCAGTACGTCTATAACCGCTATGGTCGCGAGTACGCAGCCCAGGTGGCCAATGTGATCAGCTACCGGCCACGGTCGGCCATCCGGGATATGGCAAAGGCACTGGGACACGATCCGGGCCAGCAGGATGCGTGGGCAAAACAAGTCGACCGCTGGCGGTCGATGCCCGATCAGAGCTCGGAGGCAGAACAGGCACACGACATCCCGCGGCCGGTGATGAAACTGGCCGGGCAGATCCTCGACTTCCCACGCCATCTCGGCATCCACTCCGGAGGCATGGTGCTCTGTGACCGGCCGGTGGCGGAGGTGTGCCCGGTGGAATGGGGCCGGATGCCTGGCCGCACCGTCCTGCAGTGGGACAAGGACGATTGCGCCGATATGAAGCTGGTGAAGTTCGATCTGCTGGGGCTGGGTATGCTCTCGGCCCTGCATCAGATGACGGATCTCGTTGCCGAGCACCATGGCCGGGAGATCGACCGGGCAACCATTCCGCCGGATGACCCCCGGGTCTACGACATGCTCTGCCGGGCGGACGCGATAGGCGTTTTCCAGGTGGAAAGCCGGGCGCAACTGGCCACCCTGCCACGACTGCAACCGAGGACGTTTTACGACCTTGCGATTGAAGTCGCGTTGATCCGCCCCGGGCCGATTCAGGGTGGCAGCGTTCACCCCTATATCCGCCGCAAGCAGAACAAGGAACCGGTAACCTACCTGCATCCACTGCTGGAGAAGTCATTGACCAAAACCCTTGGAGTTCCGCTGTTCCAGGAACAGCTGATGCAGATGGCCATTGACGTCGCCGGGTTTTCCGGCGCGGATGCGGATGAACTGCGGCGTGCGATGGGCAACAAGAGGTCCATCGAAAGAATGGAACGGCTGCGCGCACGATTTTTCAGCGGCATGGCCGAACGCGGCATTACCGGCGAGACCGCCGAACAGATCTACGACAAGATGGAGGCATTCGCGAACTTCGGCTTTCCGGAGAGTCACTCGATCAGCTTCGCGAACCTGGTGTACCAAAGCGCGTGGATGAAGCTCTATTTTCCCGCCGCATTCTGCGTCGGCTTGCTTCGCAGCCAGCCGATGGGGTTTTACTCGCCACAATCGCTGGTCGCCGATGCGAGGCGGCACGGCATTGAAATTCGTGGCGTGGACATTAATGCCAGTCGACGGCAGGGCGACCTGGAAAGACTTCCTGGTCATCCTGCGGCTGGTACGCATGCGGCCGGCACGCCTGCGGTCGGCACGCCCGGGGCGGGTATGCCCGGGGCTGACACGCATGCGGCTGGGGCACCTACGGCTGGGGCTGGGACGCCCGGGGCTGGTTATCCTCCGGCCGGTACGCCCGTAGCCAGCACCGATGGCTACCCCGATGTGCCGGTGAACAGCCACGCCATTCGGATCGGCCTGGATTCGGTGCGCACGATAGGCGCCGAGCTGGCCGCAGAGATCGATTCCGAGCGGGAGCGGAACGGGATGTTCCGCGACATCCCGGACCTGTGCCGCCGTGTCACGATCAGCCAGGCATCCCTTGAGGCCCTGGCGACGGCGGGCGCCTTCGACAGTCTCGGCTTGCAGCGACGCGAGGCACTGTGGATCGCCGGGGCAATGGCGGGGGAGAGCGCCGAAACCCTGCCCGGAACACATCGCCTGGCAACGGCCCCGGCGTTACCGGTGATGTCCGACTTCGAAACGTCGCTAGCCGATCTGTGGGCGACCGGGATAACTCCCGAGGGTTATCCGACCCGGCACCTTCGGCAGCTCCTCGATGCCCGGGGTGTGCTCTCTACCGCCGACCTGCTGAGCGTTTCCGATGGGCGACGGGTGCTGGTCGGTGGCCTGGTGACCCATCGGCAACGGCCGGCCACCGCATCCGGCATTACCTTCATCAACCTCGAGGATGAATCGGGGATGGTGAACGTGGTGTGCAGTCCCGGTTTGTGGGCGCGGTATCGTCAGGTCGCGATGCAGGCCAATGCCATGTTGGTGCATGGCCGGGTTCAACGCGCGGACACCGTGGTCAGTGTGACGGCCGAGAAACTTGAAACCCTGCCCATAGCCCGCAAGGTACGGTCCCGCGACTTTCAGTGACGGCTGTTCAACCCGCTGCTTAACCGAGGCCGGCTGTTTAACCGAAGGTTTCTGTGCCCGGGGGCGGTGCCCGCTGCTTAACTGACGCCGGCTGTGCCCGGAAGCCGAAGTCGGCTGTGCCCGGAAGCGTGCTTGCGATGCCGGCCCTAACCGACGGGAGCCGCACGTCCTCCGCACAAAGAAACAGGCGTGCGATGCCGACACGGACCGCAGGGCGCGGCGTTGCCGCCAGCCGGTACGGCAGAATGTAGGCATGACCGAATCTAAGCCTGTAGAAACCTGGTTGACCGACATGGATGGCGTCCTAGTCCACGAGGAACACGCAATACCGGGCGCGGCCGAGTTCCTGGCCAAGCTGCAATCTTCGGGCAAACGTTTCCTGGTGCTCACGAACAATTCGATCTACACACCGCGTGACCTCAGCGCCCGGCTGCTGGCCAGCGGGCTGGAGGTTCCCGAAGAGTCGATCTGGACCTCGGCGCTGGCCACGGCAAAATTCCTGGACAGTCAGCGCACCGGCGGCACCGCCTATGTGCTCGGCGAGGCCGGCCTGACCACGGCGCTGCACGAGGTCGGCTACGTCATGACGGCCCGGGAGCCCGATTACGTTGTGCTCGGTGAAACCCGTACGTACTCCTTCGAGGCGATCACCCAGGCAATACGGTTCATCGAGAACGGTGCGCGCTTCATTGCCACGAACCCCGACCCGAGTGGACCTTCACCCGCCGGGTCGCTTCCGGCCACCGGTGCCGTGGCCGCCCTGATTACCAAGGCAACCAACGTCGAGCCGTACTTTGTCGGCAAACCGAATCCGCTGATGATGCGCAGCGCGCTGAACCGGCTCGAAGCGCATTCGGAAACCACAGTGATGATCGGCGATCGAATGGACACCGACATCGTTTCCGGGATGGAAGCCGGCCTGCGAACCATGCTTGTGCTGACCGGATCGACCAGGCCCTACCAGGTTGACCGCTTCCCATACCGGCCAAGCCGCGTTGTCGATTCGATCGCCGACATCGTCGATCTGATCTAGACGCTGATGCCGCTCCCTGGGCCAGCACGCGTCAATCCGGCGGATGACGCTATGTGACTTCTGGTCACGCCAACCAGCCGATGGCTATCTACGGTGATGAAACAGGCTCTTTCACCAGATACCTTCAGGAGTGCGCTATGAGCAACGGTTGGTCCTTCGAAACACGCCAGATCCACGCAGGTCAAACCCCCGATGCCGCCACCGGCGCTCGTGCGCTGCCGATCTATCAGACGACGTCGTTCGTGTTCGACAGTACCGAGTCTGCTGCCGACCGGTTCGCGCTGAAAGAGCTGGGGCCGATCTACTCCCGGATCAACAATCCGACAAACGACGTCGTCGAGCAGCGCCTCGCCGACCTGGAGGGTGGCGTCGGCGCGCTACTCGTGTCCTCGGGGCAGGCGGCCACGACACTGGCCATTCTCAACGTGGCCGAGGCCGGCGACCATATCGTGGCAAGCCCGAGCCTTTACGGCGGGACCTACAATCTGCTGAACATCACCCTGAAGAAGTTCGGCATCGACGTCACCTTCGTGCCGGATCCGGATGCGGCCGACGACTGGCGGAACGCGGTCCAGGAGAACACCAAGGCATTCTTCGGCGAGGTCGTCTCCAACCCTCGTCAGGACGTGCTGGATATCGAGCTGGTCAGTTCGATCGCCCACGACAGCGGTGTCCCGCTGATCGTCGACAACACCCTGGCCACCCCGTATCTGATCCGGCCCATCGAGTGGGGTGCCGACGTCGTCGTGCATTCGGCCACGAAATATCTTGGCGGTCACGGTACCTCGATCGGCGGCGCCATCGTGGACGCCGGCAAATTCGACTACACGAAGGATGCCGCCCGCTTCCCGGGATTCAACACCCCGGACGAGAGCTATAACGGGCTGGTGTTCGGCCGGGATCTCGGCGAGGGAGGAGCACTTGGCGCAAATCTTTCCTACATCCTCAAGGCTCGGGTACAGCTTTTGCGGGACCTTGGGCCGGCAGTTTCTCCGTTCAACGCGTTCCTGATCGCGCAGGGCCTGGAGACGCTCAGCCTACGGATAGAGCGGCACGTCGCTAACGCCCAAAAGGTTGCAGAATGGCTCGAACAGCACGAAAGCGTCGAGGCGGTAGCGTTCGCCGGGTTGCAATCGAGCCCCTGGCACGAACGCGCCAGGAAGTACGGACCGCTGGGAACGGGTGCCGTGCTGGCCTTCGACATCGTTGGTGGCGTGGATGCCGGCAAGCGCTTCGTCGACGCGCTGGAACTGCATTCGCATGTGGCTAACATCGGTGATGTGCGATCGCTCGTCATCCACCCCGCATCGACCACGCACAGCCAGCTGTCGCCGGAAGACCAGGCGAAATCCGGGGTCCGGCCGGGACTCGTCCGGCTCGCCGTGGGAATCGAGAACGTGGAAGACATCCTCGCCGACCTCGAGGCCGGATTCCGGGCAGCGAAGCGGTAGCCATGGCTTCCGCCGCAACCGGTGTGCCGGTCCGGGAGCCGCTTGTCGCCGACGGCGTGCTGCGATTCCTCGACGTCGGCGATGTCCGGCTCGAGAGCGGCTTCACCCTGCCCGACGTGACGCTTGGCTTCGAAACCTGGGGCACGCTGAACTCCGCGGGCAGCAACGCCGTGCTGATCGAGCACGCTCTGACCGCAGACTCCCATGTGGCCACGGGCACCAGCCGAGATTCCGCCACCGGCTGGTGGGACGGCCTGGTAGGCCCAGGCAAAGCGATCGACCCCTCAAGGTGGTTCATCGTCGCGGCGAACATGATCGGCGGTTGCTACGGCTCAACCGGTCCTGGTTCCACCGCTGCAGACGGGCGGCCCTGGGGTTCGCGGTTTCCCGAAGTCAGCATCCGTGACTCGGTTGTTGCGGAGACCCGGCTGGCCGACCTGCTCGGTGTTTCGCGCTGGCACGCCGTGGTCGGCGGTTCGATGGGCGCGATGCGTGCGCTGGAATGGTCGGTGCTCGAACCGTCCCGGGTCGGCCATGTCGTGGTCCTGGCGTCATCGGCCTACAGCACGGCGGAGCAGATTGGCTGGGCCCAGGCACAGCTGCTCGCCATCCGGCAGGATCCGTCGTTCCAGGGCGGCGATTACTACCAGACCGGGCGCACACCGGACGCCGGCCTGGGCCTTGCCCGCCGGATCGCCCACATCACCTATCGCTGCGAGTCGGAATTGTCGGCCCGGTTCGGCAACGAGGCACAGCAACCGCCCCGTTCTGATGCGCCGTCCCGGTTCCAGGTCGAAAGCTACCTGGATCATCAAGCCGGCAAGCTGGTCGCCCGCTTCGATGCGAATTCCTACATCGCGTTGACTCAGGCACTGATGGGTCACGACGTCAGACGTGGCCGCGGAACACTCCGCGAGGCGCTGGGGTCGACGGAGGCGCAGGCCACTGTTATCGCGGTGGACTCCGACCGGCTGTACCCGGCGGCGCTTTCCGCCGAACTGGCCGCGGCGTGGGCTGACCCGGTCGACGTGCACACCATCCGGTCGGCGGCCGGTCACGATGGGTTCCTGCTTGAAACTGACCAGCTCGGCGCGATTCTCGGCGGCTCCGTCTTCGCCTAGCGCCGGGGAACGTCCCGCTCGCCTAACGTTGCCGGGAGCTGGCGGCCCGCTTCGCCTGCTTCTTGCGTGCCAGCAGGGTCTTCTCGTGCACCGGAGCGCCGGCCGTCGCACGTTGCAAGCGGTGGTAGCTGCGAGCCTCGTCCTGGCGGCGACCCTCCGCACCGGAGTTGATTGCCGCCCGGGTGTGCGCGTGGCTATAGCCAAAGCCGTCCACCAGGTCGAGGGCGTAGGGTCGCAGCCGTTCCAGCAGACGGTTGATGTAACCA
Source organism: Saxibacter everestensis (assembly GCF_025787225.1). Taxonomy (NCBI): domain Bacteria; kingdom Bacillati; phylum Actinomycetota; class Actinomycetes; order Micrococcales; family Brevibacteriaceae; genus Saxibacter; species Saxibacter everestensis. Next base: position 1,663,456 of record NZ_CP090958.1, on the reverse strand, counting down.
CTGAGCGTGCGGGCCCGCTGCATCGATAGCCGGCCATTCATTAGGTACCAGGCGGCGTGCTTTTCGATAAGTGACAAGCCGAACAGGTCACGCAGCCAGCCGAGCACCTGCTTTGTGCCGGGATCATCGATGTCGTCCACGGCGTCGGTGAACGCCTCCCACTGAAGCAGTTCCACGTGAGCGCGGGCGGTCTCGATCAACTCGTCCTGGTTGGCGTTGAACAACCGAGCCGCCGACACCTTATCCATCCTCGCCGCAGGTCGAAGCTTGGCTGCTACTTCGGCAAGCCTTGCGTCAACACGCTCGGTTAGCAGCTCGCGCTGGGTAACTGTCTCGCGTAACTGGCCGGCCGCGCGGCGCGCCGAGCCGGAGTCGGCGAATGCCTGGCCGAGCTTTCGCAGCCCGCTTCGATTGAGCGTGAACTCGGCGGTCTGGGTCGCGACGAACCGGGCCACCCCGCCGACATCAATGTTGGCGAACTCTTTGCTGTAGTCGGACAGTAGTCGCTTGGCAACCAGCTGGAGCAGCACCGTGTTGTCGCCTTCGAAGGTCGCGTACACATCGAGATCGGCGCGGAGTCCGACGATCCGGTTCTCGCTCAGATATCCGGCACCGCCGCATGCCTCGCGTGCCTCCTGACACGTGTCGATAGCATGCCAGGTGGACAGCGCCTTGAAGCCAGCAGCCAGTGTCTCCAGTTCCTGCCGATCCTCGTCGGTGTCGGCCGCGCCGGAGAACACCCGGTCGAACTTGCTCAGCAGCTTCTCATGCGCAAAGGACGTCGCATAGGTGGTGGCGAGTCGCGGCAGTAGCCTGCGCTGATGACGTTGGTAGTCCAGCAGCACCTCCTCGTCCGTGTCGCTTGCGGCATTGAACTGCCGCCGCTGACTGCCGTACTCGATGGCGATCTTCAGCGCGAGCTTGCTGGCGACGACTGCTGCGCCGTCCAGCGAAACCCGGCCCTGCACCAGGGTGCCGAGCATGGTGAAGAAGCGACGCCCGGGGCTCGCGATGGCGCTGCTGTAGCCGCCTTCCGCATCCACAGCGCCGTATCGGTCCAGCAGGTTCGTTCGGGGGATATGTACCCGGGAGAAGCACAAGCGACCGTTGTCGACCCCGTTCAACCCGCCTTTTGGCCCGTCGTCCTCGCCGGAGATCCCGGGCAGGAAGTTCCCTGCTTCGTCTCTGATCGGAACGAAGAAGGCATGCACGCCGTGATTGACCCCTCTGGTGACCAACTGTGCGAACACCACTGCGGCACGCCCGTGCAGCGCGGCGTTTCCGAGGTAGTCCTTCCAGGCGGCCCGGAACGGAGTATGCACGACGAACTCTTCGGTGTCCGGCTGATACGTCGCCGTCGTGGCAATGTTTGCGACATCAGAACCGTGACCGGTCTCGGTCATGGCGAATGCACCCGGGATGTCGAGATTCATGATTCCGGGGAGCCACTTCTTGTGATGCTCTTCCGTGCCCAGATGCAGTACCGCCGAACCAAACAGGCCCCATTGAACGCCTGCCTTGATCTGCAGGCTCGGATCGGCGGCCACCAGTTCCTCGAAGCCCGCGATATTGCCGCCGTGGTCGTCGTCGCCGCCTAGTTCCTGCGGAAACGCCCTGTGCACCGCGCTATGCCGGACGAGGCCTTTGAGCTGTTCCAGGACTCGGGCCCGGTGTTCAGCCACGCCGATGCCTTCGATGGCGGCAAACTCATCGGTACCGGCAAGGGCCCGTGACGCCGACCGCGCGTATCCCCACTGACCGAGCAGGTAGTTCTGCAGATAGTCGATGTCCACTATCGGTGCCGGGGCGGCAGCTGTCGCGTCACGCCGTGCGCTGGTTGTCTGCGCCATAGGGGGCTCCTTGTGTCTTCGCCGGATTCGGGTTTCAGTATCGGTTGGGTGGCAGGTCGGCGCCGGTGGCGCCGGACCATAGCCATTCGGTGATCTGACGCGCTAGTGCCTCGCGGTCAGGAACGCTCTGCGTTGTGCGGTGTTCGAGCCACCACTCGACGCTGCCCCGAACCAGACCGATTGCCCCTGCCGCCCAGATGTCGGCGAGCCGCTCGGCCGCCTCGCCGGTGCCGAACTGTTCCCTGATCGGCCGGGCAACCATCGCTGTCACGGCAGCGAAGAAGTGATTGAGGCTGTTCGGAGACCCGCCGCTCGCCGTCTGGGTGGAGAAGGCATAGACGGCGGGTGATGACTCGGTCATCGCAAGGTACACGGACACCATTGCCTGCAGGCTCTCCCGTGGGGAATGTGCCGACTCGGCGGCGGCCTCCAGTGCCTGCTGCATCTGGTTGATCACGAATTCGCCGACTGCTCGCTGCAGGCCTGCCTTGTCACCGAAATAGCGGTAGTACACCGACTTGGCGGTATTGGTCTGTGCCGCGATGTCGTCCATCGAGACCCCGGCACCGTGCCGATGCACCGCCTTGCGCACGGCTGTTATCAGCTCGCTGCGGCGGGCTTCCCGGTGCGTTTCCCAGCGGGAGGCTCGGCCGTCCAGCGGCTCGGGCTCGGCGCCGACGGCCGGCTCAGTGGCGGCAGCCTCCGGAGCGCCTGCAGCGGAGGGCCAGCCAGTCGGATCGGGCGTTTCGGGAACTGGGTTCACGGTACCGAGAGTATCAGGTACTCTCGGTAGTGAGTACTAGCACGACTGGGCATTTCTGACACGTCAACCATTTCAGGGAGAACACATGAGCAGCGAGACGCGCGCCGTCATCGTCGGCGGTAACCGCACGCCGTTCGCCAGGGCAGGGAAGCACTACGCAGAGGCGAGCAACCAGGACCTGCTCACGGCTGCCATCGACGGCCTGGTCGCCCGCTACGGCCTGCAGGGCCAGCGGATTGGGGAAGTCGCCGCGGGCGCTGTGCTCAAGCACTCCCGTGACTTCAATCTGACCCGAGAGGCGGTGCTGGGTTCCGCGCTCTCGGCGGAGACTCCCGCCTATGACCTGCAGCAGGCCTGCGCAACCGGTCTGGAAACCGTCGCCGGCCTGGCTAACAAGATCAAACTCGGGCAGATCGAATCGGGAATCGCTGGCGGTGTGGACTCCGCCTCGGACGCGCCGATCGCCGTTAGCGAAGGCCTGCGTGCAGTGCTGCTCAAACTTTCCCGCGCCCGATCCACAAAGGACAAGCTCGGCGCACTCTCGGCACTCCGCCCACAGCACCTCGCGCCATCCGCACCGAACACTGCCGAGCCACGCACCGGGCTCTCGATGGGAGAGCACCAGGCGATCACGACTGCCGAGTGGGGAATCAGCCGGGCAGCGCAGGACGAGCTTGCCGCGGCAAGTCACCACAATCTGGCCGCGGCCTACGATGCCGGGTTCTTCGACGACCTGGTGACGCCGTACCTCGGTCTGGCCAGGGACGCCAACCTGCGCGCCGACACCAGCATCGAGAAGCTCGCGAAGCTTCAGCCGGTTTTCGGCACAGGGCTGTCCACCCCTGCCACCATGACTGCCGGTAATTCCACCCCGCTCTCAGATGGCGCTTCGACGGTATTGCTCGGCTCGGAAGAGTGGGCCACCAGGAATGGGCTGCCGATCCTGGCTCACTTCGTCGATTCCGAGGCGGCGGCCGTTGACTTCGTGCATGGAAAGGACGGCTTGCTGATGGCCCCGGCGTTTGCAGTGCCGCGGCTCCTGGCCCGCAACAAGCTCAGCTTTGCCGACTTCGACTTCTTCGAAATCCATGAGGCATTCGCGGGCACCGTGCTTGCCTCACTTGCCGCCTGGGAGAGCGAGGAATTCTGCTCAACCCGACTCGGTCTGGACAAGGCGCTCGGCCCGATCGACCGCAGCAAGCTCAACGTCAACGGGTCGTCGCTTGCCGCGGGACACCCTTTCGCGGCAACCGGCGGACGAATCGTGGCCTCGCTGGCAAAGCTGCTGCGGCAAACAGGAAAGCGACGCGGGCTGATCTCAGTCTGCGCGGCTGGCGGCCAGGGCGTCACGGCGATCGTGGAGGCGGCATGACCGACAAGTATCTGCAACTGGTTAACGCTGGTCCGACGAGGAACGTCGCGAAGAAGCTTGGGCTTCCCCGGCCCGCACCGCTGCGTCGATACGCAACCGGCGATCCTCTCGTCACCAAACCTGTGCTCGTGCTCGGCGACAGCGCGGAGTCGGACGCGGTGTCGACGTCGTTGCTGTCCTGGGATGTCGAGGTGCATCGGCACGCTTTGGCCGACGAGCAACTTTCAGCCATCGTCGTGCTGCTCGACGAGCTGAGCCACCCGGACCAGCTGGCCGGACATGTTCTGGAGGCCGGCGCAGCGCTGCGGGATCTGGCGCCAGGGGGCCAGGTGGTCACGATCTCCCGGCCAGGCACTGACGGGGACGCCCCGGCGGTCGCCGCGGCCAGGCAGGGCGTCGAGGGTTTTCTCCGGTCACTCGCACACGAGCTGCGCGCTGGTTCGACGGCCAACGGGATCCAGCTTGCCGACGGGGTACCCCCGTCCTCGGTTGGCGCGCAGGGAGCCTTGCGGTTCCTGCTCTCCGGCCGCTCGGCCTTCGTCGACGGACAATTTCTGCTCGTTGGCGATGAAACCGGCGCGATTCCTGCCGATTGGCACCACCCGTTGGCCGGCAGGGTCGCGGTGGTCACCGGCGCCGCGCGAGGCATCGGGGCCGAGATTGCCCGGACGCTGACCCGCGACGGCGCCAAGGTTGTCGCCGTGGACGTTCCGGCCGCGGGCCAGGCACTTGCCGCGGTTGCCAACGAGGTCCATGGCACCGCACTGCAGTTGGACATCACCCGGGACGACGCCGGCGAGCAGATACTCAGACACTGTGTCGATCGGCATGGCCGGCTGGACATCGTTGTGCACAATGCGGGGATCACCCGGGACAAACTGCTGGCGAACATGGATGCCGACCGCTGGAACTCGGTTATCGGTGTCAATATTTCTGCTCAGCTGAAGATCAACGAGGTCCTGCTGGGTTCGGAGTACTTCACCGATTCACCGCGGATAGTGTCGCTAGCCTCTACCAGCGGAATCGCCGGTAATCGCGGCCAGACCAACTATGCCGCATCGAAAGCCGGTGTGATCGGCATGACTCGGGCGACGGCACCACTGATCGCGGAACATGGCGGCACGATAAACGCCGTCGCTCCGGGTTTCATCGAAACCGAGATGACAGCGCGAATTCCTTTTGCCACCCGCGAGGTGGCTCGCAGACTCAATAGCCTGCAGCAGGGTGGACTTCCGGTGGACGTCGCCGAAGCAATCGCGTTTCTGGCTGCTCCGCAGGCGGGCGGCATCAACGGGCAGTTTCTTCGGGTCTGCGGACAGAACCTGGTGGGAGCATGAGTTCCGAAGCCGCCCTGCAGGAGATGCCGAAGCTTCCCGCCCTCTACGCACGCGGTGTCCGGCTTGCGGCGGGGCGCAAACTGAGGAGCTCAGCGCCGGCGCTGACTCTGCCAGAGGCCGTGCACACAGTGCACGGTGTCCGCGCCGATTCCGCCCGGCTGACCGCATACCAACGCTTGCTGCGGGTACCGGTCAACGACTCGATGCCTGCTGGATTCTTGCATGCTGAGGCATTTCCGCTGGCCATGAGCGTGCTGACTCGCGCCGACTTCCCGCTGCCGGTGCTCGGCATGGTGCATATCAGCAACAGTATTGAGGTCCGGCGGACGATTTCGGCGACCGAGGTGCTGGACTTCCGGGCCTGGGTTTCCGATCTCCGGCCGCACCACCGAGGCACAACCGTTGACGTGCATGCCGAGGTGCGCAGCGCCGGGGAGACTGTGTGGTCCGGAGTTTCCAACTACCTGGCGAAGGGCATTCGCCTTCCGGACCCGGCTGCGCCGAAGCGCCCCGAAGAGCGATTCAGGCCGCCGCAACCAACGGCGGTCTGGCGACTGGGAGCCGATGCCGGCCGCAGTTACGCCTCCGTGTCCGGAGACTACAATCCGATCCATCTGAACCCGCTCGCGGCCAAGGCGCTGGGATTCCCTCGAGCTATCGCCCACGGAATGTACCTGGCTGCCCGGGCCGAGGCTTCGCTCGGGACGGCGAAGCCCGAGGCCTACACCTGGGACGTGTCGTTCCAGGCGCCGGTGCTACTGCCCTCGATGGTGAGTTTCCGCGCCGATGTCGACGCTCAGGGCGGCGCCAGCTATGTCGGTTGGGACTCCCGCAGTGGACGACGACACTTCCACGGCGCGATCACCCCACTGCCGGCGGTCAGCGACTGAGATTGAGGGCCCGGCGAAGATCTTGGATTCGCACTGGGCCGTTGTCGAGCTGCTCAGTTGTCGAGCCGCAGAGAACTGTCTAGAGGTCGCGCACGCTCCAGACAAGTTCTCCGCGATCGTCCCATGTGCTGTGGCGGCGTTCGAAACCAAGTTTGTCCAGCACCCGGAAGGAAGCAGCGTTCCAGGCTCGCACCGTGGACCATAGCCGGCGGCGGTGGGTGGCGATGGCTGCATCCAGGATCGCGGCCGCAGCCTCGGTCGCATAGCCCTTGCGGTGCGCGTGGCGGAACAATTCATAGGCGATTTCCGGTTCTTCCCAGCTGGAACGCCCCACAATAAGGCCGCAGTACCCGATGAAGTCACCTTCCGCCCGACGCCGGATGGTCAGCAGCGAAATTCCGCTTTCATCGGCCCGGTTTCGCAGGTCGCGGAGTTTGGCACGGGCGGCTTTGACGGTTGGCCGGGTGGCGCCACGTTCGGCGAGCAGTTGCCGGTACCAGACCGCATCGTCGACCTCCCACATGCTCAGGGTGAGCCGCTCGGTCTGCAAAGCGAATGACATGGGGATGATGCAGGGTGTTGGCACGGCCACCTCCTCGAGTCGCGCCTGCTGTACGCGGCATAGCAAACAGCGTAACAATTTGCCATCCCGACGAAACCATAAGTTACTGGCGGGTAACATAGGCGCTATGCAAATTTCCTCCCGTCGTCTCAAGCGGCTGATGAACGTGTGGCCGCCCTTTATCGGTGCAGGCATCAGGGTGCAAAGCATCAGCGATGATTTCACCAGCGCACTAGTGCGGATGAGGCTGACAAAACTGAACCGGAACTATGTCGGCACGCATTTCGGCGGTTCGCTTTCGGCGATGACTGACCCGTTCTTCATGATGCTGGCACTTCAGCAATTCGGTCGTGATTACGTCGTGTGGGACAAGGCTGCGGAGATCGAGTTCGTTGCGCCGGGCAGGAGCACCGTCTACGCCCACTTCGAGCTGCCCGCCAGTGCCGTCAACGAGATCCGGCAGGCGACCGAGGATGGCAGCAAGGCGCTGCCATGGTTCGACGTGGATATCACCGCGGAAGACGGATCGATGATCGCGCGGGTCCGTCGCCAGCTCTATGTGCGCCGCAAGCCGGCCAGAGTCGGGCAATCGGTCTTTTGAGGGTCAGACGACGTCGACATTGGCCATCATCGCCATGTCTTCGTGTTCGAGGTTGTGGCAGTGCAGCATGTAGCGGCCCTCGAACTTGGTGAATTTCACCAGCACCTCCGTCACTCCGTAGGGCGTGACGTTCACCGTGTCCTTCCAACCCGCGTCGGCAGGGGCCGGTTCGCGCCCGTCCCGGGTGAGTACCTGGAAGTGGCCCAGGTGCAGGTGAACCGGATGATTGAAGTCGCTGGTGAGCCTCCAGAGTTCAACCGTGTCCCGCTCAACCCTGGTGCCGGCCGCGCTCGGATCAAAGGCCTCACCGTTGATGACCCACATTCGCTCAGCGGTCATCCGAAAGTCGAACAGCCTCGTTTTCTGTGCGTCCTGGCGGCGCAGTTGCTCGAAGTCCTTCACCAACACGTCCGGTAGTTCGCTTCGGTCGTCCTTCGCCTCGTCGATAATGAACTTCATTACTTTCCCGCTGTCGCCCGTGGCCAGGGTGTTTTCCAGCACGACCTCGGTGCCCACCGGAAATGTGCCGAAGTCGACGACCACGTCAAAACGCTCGGCGGGTGACATCGGCACGGAATCGAGCCGCTGCGGCCGGGCCAGCAGCCCGGCGTCGCTGCCGATCTGGCTGATCGGGACGCTTTCGCCGTTGACGCTCAACGTCAGGTCGTACTGCCGGGCATTGGAAGCATTGAGCAGGCGGAGCCGATGCCGGGTGTTGGATACTTTGGCGACCGGCCACGGCACTCCGTTCACCAGGATGACGTCACCCAGCACGCCGTCCATGTAGTCGTCCTGGACCCCGGATAGTTCCGTGAGCGTCGGGTCGAGGGCGGGGTAGGCGAACTGGCCGTCGGCATCGAACGACCGGTCGCAGATCACCAGAAGGAGTTCCTGATCTGCTGTGGGCAGATTGAGTGCCTCTTCCTCGGCATCCCGGATCAGGAACGAGCCAACCAGGCCCTTCCACACCTGCGGGGCGGAGAAGTCCATTCGGTGATCGTGGTACCAGAGCGTCGACGCCGCCTGGTCACATGCGTAGTGGTAGTCCTTGGCCACCCGGTGCAGCGTCCAGATCTTCGGATCGGGCTCGGCTGGAGCGTCTGTGGGGTGCTGATGCGCGGAACTGCCGTCCTGCTGTCCTTGCACCTGCGCGCGTTTGTGCATGGCGAGCATGGCCGCATCGACGCGGCCCTTGAATCGGGTAGGCACCAGGAGATCAGTGGGGTAGCCGTCCGATTCCGGGGCGACGACGCCGCCGTGCAAATGCGTCGATGTCGGCACTGCAAGCTCGTTGCTGACCCGGACGACGATCGGCTCGCCACGCCGGGCCTCAATGGTTGGCCCGGGAAACGTGCCGTCGTAACCCCAGATCGTGGTGGCAAAGCCGGGAACGATCTCGACGTCTGCCTCCCTTTGGGTAAGCGTGTACCGCGTCTTGCCATCCTGGATTCCGTCCGGCGTGAGCACGGCCGGGAGGGGCAGCGCGATTGAGAATGGCTGGGGGAGGTCTATCTGGCTCTTGAGCACCTTGCCGGTCTGTCCGGATACACCCTGCTTTGGCGCAAATGCCGTCGAGCAGCCGGCCAGGCCGCCGGCTACGGTGACGCCAATTCCGGCCGTGATGCCGAGGCCGAGCAATCGCCGCCGGGATAGCGAACCAGACGGCCCGGTCTGAATGCCGAGTCGTGCTGAGCCTACGCTGCTGGCCGGGGTCACCGGGACGCCTCGCGCAGCTCTGAGCGGCCTGGTCTTCGGTTGTACGGCGTGCGCCAGACCAGTGCGCAGACCACAGCGGCAACGCTGATCACCGTGACGCCGAAAAAGATGTGCACTCCGACCAGACGTACGTAACCGAAAATTTCCTGAACGAAGGTCGCGAGCCAGAGTAGTCCGGTACTCGGGAATGGCCAGAGCGGTCCGCGAGACACGAAGTAAAACAAACCCGCCAATGCGAAGCCGATGAAGGCAAGCACCGTGATGAAGAAGGCGTTCACCCCGTGGATGGAGAGCAGGCCCACGCTGCCGGAGACGAATCCCGCCGCCAGGGCAGCCTGCAGGGCCAGCAGGACCATCAGCAAAGTCAGGTCAATCCGAAGGCTCCACAACAACACGCTGTGCTTCCGGCGGCGTGGAACGGTGGCGCCCGGCTGGTACGTTGTGGCGCCTGGCTGGAAGGCCGGGGCGGCCCCGCGGGACTGTACGGCTGGGCCGGCTCCGACAGGCTGGAAGGCTGGGCCGGCCCCGTCAGGCTGGAAAGCCGGGTCAATGGCGTCAGCCTGAAAGGCTGGGGTGTCCCCGCCCGGCTGGAAGGCTGGGCCGGCCCCGCCAGGCTGGAAAGCCGGGTCAATGGCGTCAGCCTGAAAGGCTGGGATGTCCCCGCGGGACTGTGGGGCTGGGGTGGCCCCGCCAGGCTGGAAAGCCGGGTCGGACCCAGGGCCGACGCCCGGCCGATGGCCGTCCAATGGCACATGGGGTGCAGAACTGGGACTCGGTGATACCGCTGGCATGCGTGCAACACTGCCAGCCTGGAAGTGCCCGGCACATCGCCCCAGGGGTGACACTTCGGCTACTCCGCTGGTAGCGCTCGGCTGATGCCACCCCTGCCTGGCGGCCCGGGATTCAGGCTCGGTGACCTGCAATCTAGCTCGGTGACCGGGCATTTCAGGCTCGGTGACCCAGCCGGTCAGGCTCGGTGACCCAGCCGGTCAGGCCCGGTGACCCGGCATTTCAGGTTCGCCAACCGGGCTCGACCAGACCACTTTCGTAAGCCAGCACGACGAGCTGCGCGCGGTCGCGTGAGCCGAGTTTCGTCATCACCCGGCTGACGTGGGTCTTAGCCGTCGCCGGACTCAGTACGAGGCGTTCGGCGATCTCGGTGTTACTCAGTCCTTCTGCCACCAGGATGAGCACCTCTCGCTCCCGGTCGGTCAGCTCGCGCAGCCGCGGCGGCAACGGCGCCCTGCGTTTCTTGTTCGCGATCTCGGCGATCAGCCTCTTCGTCACCGACGGCGCCAGCAAGGCCTCGCCTCCGACAGCAACATGTATGGCACGGATCAGGTCCTCCGGCTCGGTGTCCTTGAGCAAGAAGCCGCTCGCGCCGGCGGCCAGGGCGCGGTAGACATACTCGTCGGCGTCGAAGGTGGTCAGAATGATGATCCGGGTTGTGCCATCGCCGGTCTCGCCGATCGTTTCGGTCGCCTCAAGGCCGTCCATTCCTGGCATCTGAATGTCCATCAGGACGACGTCCGGGCGCTCGGCGCGCACCACCTCGACCGCCTCAGCACCGGTGGCCGCCTCGCCAACGATGCTCAGCCCGGCCTCGACTTCCAGGATCGAGCGGAACCCGGCCCGGACCAGATGCTGATCGTCGGCCAGAACTATCCGGATCATCGTCCTGCCTTCTTATCGGTAGCCGTCGTGCGAGTCGGCCGCTGCTCGCTAGCTATCGGGATCGTGAGCGATGCCCGAATGCCGGAGGGTGTTGCGTTTGCGAAGTCGACCGAACCCTGCAGAAGCCGGGCACGCTCCATCATGCCGCGGATTCCGTTTCCCGGCAGCACTCTGCCGCCCCTGCCATTGTCTTCGACGACGCACCGCAACAGACGGCCCTCAACTTCCAGGCGAACCTGTGCCTTCGACGCGGCTGAATGCCGGATCACATTTGCCAGCGACTCCTGGCAGAACCGGTACACGGCGCGCGCCGCCTCTGGGGCGACCTCGATATCGCTAGGCACCTCGAGCGAGATATCGATGCCCGAGGACGCAAAGTCTTCGACCAGTGCGGGAAGGTCCTCGATGCCGGCGGCTGGCCGGAGTCGCGGATCCGATCTGTTGCCGGCCGAGCCGGCATTCAGCTCAGCCGATCGCAGCATGCCAAGAACCGACCGCGTCTCGGTAAGAGTTGTTTTGCTGGCATCCCGGATGACTTGCAGTGCCTGCTGACTCCGCTCCGGGTCGCCACGTCGCAGGGCGGCTGTGGCCTGCACGTTGATCAGCGATATCCGGTGCGCGATGACGTCGTGGATCTCGCGCGCAATTCGGAGTCTCTCGGCATCTGTCGCTTCCTTCTCCGCACGCCTGACCAGCTCCGTCCTGTTATTCACGATCACGCCGACGGCGATGATTGCGACCAACCAGCCTTCCAGCAGCATCACCTCGAGATTGGACAGATGACGGACCGGGCCGAGCTCACCGAGCAGCACAATGCCGAATTCGGCGATGGCGAACAACGCCGCGACGACGTATCTGCCGTGCCGGGCCAGCACGAACAGCGAGAACACGAATGCGATCAGCAATGGACCGTCGACGGCGCTGAGCGGGTAGTAAACGGCGGAGGCAAGCAAACTCAGCGCGGTCGCCGGGATCGGGTGCCGCCGAGCGAGGAACATCGCCGTGCAGGCGGCCAGTACCAGCGCCGCTGCCGGTAGCTCGCGTCCTCGAGCCGGCGCCACTTCGACCCAGCTGACGGCCGTCGTGACGATGATGGCGAGGGTCAGCGCGCCAGCGACAACGTGGTGCACAAGCCGCTGTCGGCTGGCAAGCCTCGCACGCCAGACGCGAAGCACAGAGCTCCGGCCACGCATGGCCGGCAGCTGGGCCTCCCGTCTACCGCGCTCCGTCATGCCACACACCTTACGCAATCCGTGCGAGTCCTTTGTTACGCAATATGGCGGACCGGTCGCGGCGGCGGCGACTCCGGACCTAGGTTGGTCAGAAGTAGAAGGTAGTTCATGTGTCGGCGACCCTTGTTAAAGGGTGTGGGTGCCCCGGGTGCGGGCTCGACATTGCTGCCGGCCGGCGCTATCCGCCGGCTCATCCGCTCTGTCCTCAAGTCTGGTCGAAGGACACCTCATGCTGATCCATGCTCCTGCACCTACAACTAATCCCGTCGCATTGTCCTATGAGCTGCACCCGCCGCGGTCCGCCGAGGCTGCGGCAAACCTCGCCACGACGATCTCACACCTCGAAGACACCTCGCCGGACTATGTCGCTGTCACGTACGGCGCCAACGGCAGTAATCAGGACTCGGCCTTCGAGCTGTTGAGCCGGCTGCTGCGGGAAACGACTATCCGGCCGCTTGCCCATCTGACCTGCGTCGGCACTCCGACGGGGCGGTTGCGCGGCATCGTCGATGAACTGCTCGACGTCGGTGTCCGGGGGATCCTGGCGCTGCGCGGCGATATACCAGCAGACGCCAGCTGGCCGCCGGATGACGGTCTGCGATACGCCACCGAACTGGTGCAGTTGATCAGGGACGTCGAGAACCAGCGCACGGCCCGGCTCGCCGGCGGCAGGGTCTCGGTCGGAGTTGCCGCATATCCGACCAAGCACCCGGAATCGCCGACGCATAGTCACGATGTCGAGGTGCTCCTGGCCAAGCAGCAGGCCGGCGCGGATTTCGCGATCACCCAGGTGTTCTTTCACCCAGGCCAATACGTTGACCTGGTGGCCGAGGCACGACGGGCGGGTGTGACTATCCCGATCATCCCCGGCGTGATGCCGCTGACCAATGCGCGGCGGATCGGGAAGCTCAGCGAGCTGGCCGGGGTGAATCCGCCTACCGGGCTGCAAGCCAGGTTGGATGCCGCGACGTCCCAGAGCGAGAGGCTCAGAATTGGCGTCGCTGCAACCGTAGACCTGATCAGGGCCACCCTTGAAGCCGGCGCACCAGGCCTCCATCTCTACACATTCAATCACCACGTCTCCGCCCTGGCGGTCCTTGACGATCTTGAGTTGCCGCGACCGTCCCGGCGCGCCGAGCCGGCACTCGCCTGAACCGTTCCGCATCCAGCCACAACGAAGGAATATCGACCATGACGACGAACAACCAGTTTCCAGCCGCCACTATTCTCGGCTATCCGCGAATCGGGCCCCGGCGCGAGTTGAAGAAGGCGGTCGAGAGCTTCTGGGCCGGGAACACATCGAGCGAGCAGTTGGAAGAGACGGCGGCCGGTCTACGTCGGCAGACCGTCGCCCGGCTGAGCGAACTCGGGTTGAATTCGACTGACTCATCGATTCCCGGCTCGTTCTCGTACTACGACCAGGTACTCGATGCCGCCGTCGCGGTTGGTGCGATTCCGCGCCGGTTCTCCCACCTGGTGAATGCCGATGGGGGAGTGGACCTGGACGGCTACTTCACAATCGCACGTGGTGAGGGCGAGCTTCCGCCACTGGAAATGACCAAATGGTTCGATTCCAACTACCACTACCTCGTTCCGGAAATCGGCCCGGAAACCGACTTCGCCGTCGGCTCGGACCGGAGTGTCCGGGAGTTCCGTGAAGCACTCGATGCCGGCTACCGCACCCGGCCGGTCCTGGTCGGTCCGGTGACCTTCCTGCTGCTCAGCAAGCCCAGCGATGAGTCGCCCGAAGGTTTCCGGCCGCTGAGCCGGCTGCACGACCTGTTGCCGGTCTACGCCGAGCTGTTGCGCCGGCTCGCCGACGCCGGCACCGAGTGGGTTCAGCTCGATGAGCCCGGCCTGGTTGCCGACTATTCAACCGTTTCGGCTGAGGAGGTCGCGCAGGCCGCCCGGGAGGCGTACGCGATGCTCGGCGACGGTGCCGCCCGGCCATCAATAGTTGTCGCCGCCCCGTACGGTGACCTGAATGATGCCCTGCCTGCGCTCGCGGCATCAAAGGTGGAAGCCCTGGCACTTGACCTGGTCCGCGGCGGTGTTCCGCGCGTCGATGCCGATACTCGGGCGGCACTGGCAGGCAAGACATTGATCGCAGGCGTCGTTGACGGGCATAACGTGTGGCGCACAGACCTCGCGGCGGCCGCGAAGTCCATTGCGTCCGTGGCCGAACTCGGCACCGCGGTATCGGTATCGACGTCGACCTCGCTGCTGCACGTGCCGCACAACCTTGAGGACGAAACGCTGCTTTCGCCAGAGTTGGCATCCTGGCTCGCCTTCGCCGATCAGAAAACTTCGGAGGTCGTCACCCTAGCCACCGCGCTGAGGGACGGCCGCGAGGCCGTCAGCGACGAATTCGAGGCCGCCACCAGGGCAATAGCTTCCCGTTCGGAATCAGAGCTGGTCCGGGCGGATGCCGTACGGCAGCGTGCCGCAGCGCTGAACGAAGATGATTTCAACCGGTCGTCGTTCGCCAGGCGCAGCGCCGCGCAAGCCGAGGCGCTGAACCTGCCCACACTGCCGACCACGACTATCGGATCCTTCCCGCAGACGTCCGAGGTGCGGCGGGCCCGATCGGAGTTCCGCAAGGAAGTAATCAGCGAAGCCGAGTATGAGGAGGCAATGCGGCGGGAGATCCGACGCGTCATCGACCTGCAGACCGAAATCGGTCTCGATGTACTGGTGCATGGCGAGCCGGAGCGCAATGACATGGTGCAGTACTTCGCGGAGAACCTCGAGGGCTTCGCGACGACCGAGCACGGCTGGGTCCAGTCCTACGGCAGCCGCTGCACGCGTCCGCCGATCCTGTTCGGGGATGTCAGCCGGGAGCGGCCGATAACGGTGCCATGGGCACGCTATGCGCAATCACTGACCGCGAAGCCGGTCAAGGGAATGCTCACCGGTCCGGTGACAATCCTGGCCTGGTCGTTCGTGCGGGATGACCAGCCGCTGGGGGAGACCGCCAATCAGGTGGCACTTGCGCTGCGGGACGAGGTCGCGGACCTGCAGGTCGCCGGGATAGGAATCATCCAGGTCGACGAGCCAGCGCTCCGAGAGCTGTTGCCGCTGCGAGTTGCGGATCAGGCCGGTTATCTGGAGTGGTCGGTGAAGTCGTTCCGTCTGGCGACGTCAGGGGTGCAGGATGTCACCCAGATTCATACCCATCTCTGCTACTCGGAGTTCGGTGAGGTGCTGGAGGCTATCGACGGCTTGAACGCCGATGTCACCAGCATCGAGGCGGCCCGGTCCAGGATGGAGATCCTGGCGGATATCGATGGTTCGGGCTTTGCCCGCGGCATCGGCCCGGGAGTTTATGACATCCACTCACCGCGGGTTCCGACGACCGAGGAGATCGACGGGCTGCTGACCACGGCGCTGCGGCACGTGAACACGAATCAGCTCTGGGTCAACCCGGACTGCGGATTGAAGACCCGGGGGTACGCGGAGGTGGAGCAGTCGCTGAAGAACCTCACCGCCGCCGCCCTGCGCAGGCGGGAGGCATTGGTCAACGTCTGATAGCCGGGCTGCGAACCGAAACAGGCGACGACGGACCTAGCGGCCGTCGTCGCCTGCTGTCGCTTGCCGGGCTCAGGCGCCCAGTGGCTCGCCGGGCTCAGGCGCCCAACAGGAAGCGGTTCAGCACCCGGGTGCCGAACTTCAGCGCATCGACCGGCACACGCTCGTCGACTCCGTGGAACATCGCCGGGAAATCGAGGTCGTTTGAGAGCTTGAGCGGCGCGAATCCATAACCGGTGATACCCAGCTTGCTGAGCGACTTGTTGTCGGTTCCGCCTGAGAGGTTGTACGGAAGCACCTTTGCCCCCGGATCTTCCGCGAGCAGGGAGCTGACCATGTTGTCGACCAGCGCCCCGGAGAAGTCGGTTTCCAGTGCGACGTCCTGGTGCAGCATCTCGATGTCGATCTGCGCGCCGGCCAGCTCGCGGATCGTGTCGAGAACGTGCTCGTCCTGGCCCGGGAGGGTGCGGCAATCGATCAGGGCTTCGGCGGCGCCGGGGATGACGTTGTGCTTGTATCCGGCCTTGAGCAGTGTCGGGTTTGACGTATTCTGCAGCGTGGCGCCGACGAACCGGGCGACCGAACCGAGCTCGTTCAGCAGATCGTCGGTGGTTTCCGGGGTGAATTCCAGGCCGGTGATCTCCGCAACGCCTTCGAGCAGTTCGCGGACAGCGGGCGTGATTTCGCGGGGCCACTTATAGGCTCCGATCCGGCCGACCGCTGCGGCGAGCCTGGTGACCGGGTTATCGTCGTTGATCTGCGAGCCGTGTCCGGCTGAGCCACGGGCGATCAGCTTGATCCAGGCGATGCCCTTTTCGGCTGTCTGCACGAGATACGTCCGCTGGCCGCGCAGGTCGACCGAATAGCCGCCGACTTCGGAGACCGCTTCCGTGGCGCCGTCGAAGAGCTCAGGATGATTGCGAACCGCCCACTGAGCTCCCATTTTTCCGCCGGCCTCCTCGTCGGCGAAGAAGGCGATGATCAGGTCACGCCGGGGCTTGACGCCCGAGCGGGCCAACTCGCGGACATTGGCGAGGATCATCGCGTCCATGTCCTTCATGTCAACCGCGCCCCGGCCCCAGATCAGGCCGTCCTTCTCCTCGGCGGAGAACGGGTCAACGCTCCACTCGGAGGCATCGGCGGGGACGACATCGGTGTGGCCGTGTACGACGAGAGCCGGAGCCGATGGATCAGTGCCCGGAATCCGGGTGAAAATGCTGGTACGTCCCGGGACGGATTCAAGTACGGTGCTTTCGAGGCCCACCTCATCGAACAGGTCGCCGATGTATTCGGCCGCCTTCCGCTCGCCGGGCCCGGAGTCATCCCCGAAGTTCGAGGTGTCTATCCGGATCAGGTCCTGGCAGATCCGGACTACTTCACGTTCGGCGGCCGATTCCGGCTGCGCCGAGTCTGAGGGTGCATAAGGGTCAGACACGTTCATACTTCTCCTCGAAAGACGGTGTGCGTTGTTTCACCGTACCGGTGCGGCCAGGGCGACCGTGTGGCGTGCGTCCAATTGTGTATCTGCAGTAAGCTTCTGTTAGAGTAAATGTCGCTCCGGTACGCCGTTTCAGGTGTCCGGAGAGTGTTTTGTCCGGGTGGCGGAAATGGCAGACGCGCTAGCTTGAGGTGCTAGTGCCCGTATTAGGGCGTGGGGGTTCAAGTCCCCCCTCGGACACCACGGTCGGTTACGCAGTTCAGGTGAACCGTAACCGGCGCAGAATCTGGAATGGCCTCGGAAATATCCGAGGCTTTTCCGTTTAAGACCCGGGTTGATTCAACCCGCGGGTACTGTGTTGAGACAGTGCGACAGGGCCCCAGCCAATGGCTGGGGCCCTGTCCTTTGCCGTTTCGGGATCGTGACCTTGCCGACGACGCAGTTTGTATGCATAAAATTACCTAATGAGATCGTAGTTGCATACACATGGCCGGAGGAAAGCACCCATGCGTGCTGTCACTCAGTTCGTCGCTCGTCAGCCGCTCGGCACCATCAAGGCACGCGACCTTGCTTCCCTCTACGCGAATCCTGCCAGGGATGTTCGGCGGCTACAAAAGCTAGGGTTATTGCACCGATTGGCGCACGGATACTACTGTGCTGTGCCCGCTCAATATGATCCGGAAACCTGGCAGCCCTCGATAGAGGCGGCGGCAGTGGGCATCGCTACGGCAATTCACGGCGAGCGCGTGCCCATCCTGGAGGGCTTGAGTGCTGCGAGGATGCACCGCGCCTTGCCGAGGGCAGTCGCAACAGCATGGGTCGCCACTCCCGCACAACACCGTTCGATTCGTTTAGCGGATCGACCAGGGGAGGTGCGGTTTGCCAAGAGAGATGTTGCTGCGCTCGACGCCATACTTATCGAAACCGACCTCGGTCCGGCCTTGGCGACAACGCCAGAGCAAACCGTCTTGGATCTGGCAAAGAGGGGCCCGGACACTACGTTGACGGATGAAGCGATCCGAGCACTCCTACCCAGATGCGACGTGGAGAGAATGACGGAAATCGCGGATGCTCAATGGATGAAGGCCACACTCGAGCGCCTGAGGGAGTATCAATGACGCCGCGCAGTGTCAGGCCGGCTTCCAGTCCACTGCTCAGCGAACTGGAAGCCGTTGCCCAAGGCTTCGGTGTCTCGATGGACCAGGCGCAGCGTGATCATTTGATCTCACATCTGCTGGCGGCGATAGCGGCGTCTGTTGCCAGCGACGTCATATTCTTCGGAGGGACGGCGCTCTCGCGGACCTATTTGGCCGACGCACGACTTAGTGAAGACATCGACTTGATTGCCATCACAGACCGCAAGATAGTCGCACAGAAGATCGAAAATGGAGTAGCACGGCAGTTGGCCCGCAGTCATGGCCAGGTCACCTGGCAACCTGCCCTTGGCTTGACGAAGGGGTCAGAGCCATCGATCATAACGGCGGGAGGCAGGCTGTCAGTACGTATTCAGCTTCTTCACTCGAAGGGATATCCCGACTGGCCAAGCCAGATAACGAGCATTGAACAAAGATATTCAGACGTGCCTTCGATTAACTTGCGCGTCCCGACCTCTGATGCGTTTGCTGCGGCTAAACTTTCAGCCTGGATTGATCGTCGCGCAGCCCGCGACCTTTACGATCTGTGGGCGCTGAGTGAACGAAGCCTGATCACGTCAGCGGCATTTGAGCTGTTTCGCAAGCACGGCCAGTTCGGCGCGTCGTTGCCGCGCTGGGTACTTAAGACGCCACCCACTGAGGGCGAGTGGGAGTTGGCGCTGGCACATCAGACCCGACTTACCGTGTCTTCGGGAGAAGCTCTCACCCGCGTACGGTCCGCCTGGGCTTCCGCAGCCAAACCCGACGTATCCTGACCTACTGTCCACCTTCGTCGGGTGCTCTGCCGAGTGCCTAGCAATGGAACCAGCGTTCCGTACTCGCTAGCACAACCACTAAGCCCCAAAGTTCGTCAAGCCCATGCATTAGGAAGGGCCCTTCGTCATCCCGATCTTCGCCGCCAAATATTCCCGCGGTCGACCTCTTGACTAATACCCCCGTGGGGTATAACTTCTTGACCATGAGCGATTCTCATCACGATCACAGCGGGCATGGCGCCCGGGAACTGGCACACGCTGGTCAGGCATCCTCTGGGGATCATCCGGGCCACGCCGACCAGGCCGGTCACGCCGACCACCAGCACCCCGCCGGGGGAGTAGGTCACAGCCACGAGGATCACGCCGGGCATGGGGGACATGCGGGTCACGGCGATCACGTCGGACAGTTTCGCCGGCTGTTCTGGATCATGTTGGCCATTTCGATTCCAACCGTGCTGCTCAGCGAGATGTTTGCCGGGATTCTCGGCTACTCGCTGCCTGACGTTCCCGGCATCGCCTGGGTTTCGCCGGTGCTGGGCACCGTGATGTATGTCTGGGGCGGTAAGCCCTTCCTGACCGGTGCGGTAAGTGAAATCAGGGCGTTGAAGCCCGGGATGATGTTGCTTATCGGTCTGGCGATCACCGTCGCATTCTTCGCGTCGTGGGGCGCGAGCCTGGGAGTCATCGCCCACCATCTGGACTTCTGGTGGGAACTGGCGCTCCTGGTCGTCATCATGCTTTTGGGTCACTGGATCGAGATGCGTTCCCTGGCGCAAACCTCTTCCGCATTGGAGTCACTGGCTGCGCTTCTGCCGGACGAGGCAGAACGGATCGATGGCGACTCGGTAACGACGGTCCCTCCGTCCGCCCTCGTAGTCAGCGATGTGGTGATTGTTCGGCCCGGTGGACGCATTCCGGCCGATGGCACCGTAATCGATGGGACCGCCGATGTAGACGAATCAATGATCACCGGGGAATCTCAGCCGGTGCGCCGACAGCCGGGTGACAATGTCGTCGCCGGAACGGTGGCTACGGATACCGCGATTCGGGTGCAAGTCACAGCCATCGGAGACGACACGGCGCTGGCGGGTATCCAGCGCCTGGTGATGGCGGCGCAGAGCTCCTCAACGCACGCTCAGCGGCTGGCCGACAAGGCGGCAGCGTGGCTCTTCTGGTTTGCCCTCGTTGCGGCAGTCATCACTTTCGCTACCTGGTCGTTGCTCGGTGTTCCCGAGGATGCGCTGATCCGAACAATCACTGTGCTGGTGATCGCCTGCCCGCACGCCCTCGGGCTGGCAATCCCGCTGGTGGTTTCCATCGCCACCGAACGCGCCGCCAAGGGTGGCGTGCTGATCAAGGACCGGATGGCGCTGGAAACCATGCGCCGAATCGACACCGTTCTCTTCGACAAGACCGGAACCTTGACCAAGGGAGAGCCTGCAGTGACGCGGGTTGCGTCGGTACAGCAACACCACGATGACGAGGTATTGGCCCTGGCCGCCGCCGCGGAAGCCGATAGCGAGCATCCGCTGGCACGCGCCATCGTGGCAGCCGCGCACCGCCGCGGCATAACGGTGCCGAAGGCGACCGGCTTCAAGGCCTCAACCGCGGTAGGAGTGTCCGCGACCGTCGAGGGAGCGAGGATCAGTGTCGGTGGTCCCGGCATGCTGGATGCCAGCGGGGCCGACGAACTGCCGTTAGTCGAAGCCTGGCGCGCCGAGGGCGAGATAATCCTTCACGTTCTCGCTGATTCAACGGTCATCGGGGCGATCGGGCTGGCGGACGAGGTACGGGAAGAATCACGACAGGCAGTGGAGGCGCTGCACGCCCTGAATATTCGGGTGGTGATGATCACCGGGGACGCGGAAGCCGTTGCTCAGTCCGTGGCCAGTGACCTTGGTATCGACCAGGTATTCGCCGGCGTCAAACCGGCCGACAAAGGTGAGAAAGTTGCCGAGTTGCAGCAGCAGGGGCGCAGGGTGGTCATGGTCGGCGACGGTGTCAATGACGCGCCGGCCCTCGCGCAGGCCGATGTCGGCCTGGCAATTGGCGCAGGCACGGACGTGGCCATTGCGTCGGCCGAGGTAATTCTGGCCAGCGATGACCCGCGGTCCGTGCTGTCAGTCATCGAGCTGTCCCGGGCGAGCTACCGGAAGATGAAGCAGAATCTGTGGTGGGCAGCCGGCTACAACCTGCTGTCAGTGCCACTGGCAGCAGGCATCCTCGCGCCAGTCGGCTTCGTCCTTCCGATGGCTGTCGGCGCCATGCTGATGTCGGTTTCCACCGTCGTCGTGGCGCTCAACGCCCAATTGCTCCGCAGGTTGGACCTGCGCCCAGAGGCCAGCACGCAGGCAGTTCTGAGTTCGGCTCCAGTGCAGCGCGAACAGGTTCCCGCCTAGCGGGGATTTCAGGCTGGAAGACGAGTCGAGGCAGAGGGAGGAATCAGGAGATGCAAGCCGCTTTCTCCGGTAGGCAGCGCCCGCGCGACGTGCTGGCTCCGGTCGCCTGGCTCTTTGGTATCGCCGCCCTGATCGTCGGCGTTCTGGCCATGCATGTCTGGGTCGGCGGGCACGGCCACCAGGCGGTAGCGACGCCGGGGATCCCGGCCGCGGCGCCGGATAGTGGATCCGCCGGCCACCACGCTGCCGGCTCGGCCGCGGCATCCGGCAGCGGAGCGGAATCCACGAGTCATTGCGCGGGAACTGGCTGCGGCGGCCACGACGTGACCGTCGCAGCTGCCTGCATTCTCGCGCTTGTCCTGCTCACCCTGATCTCAGTACGAAAACTCCCATCCGCGTGGTTGCTGCCGCGGCATTTGCGCAGCCTCTTCCGGGCGCCACTCCCGCCGACATCGCGGCGCCGGCCGCCGAGATCGCTCGCGGAGCTGTCCATCTTGCGCTGTTAAACACCTTCGCGCCCGGTCTCGGGCACGCCACTTAGTTCTCAGTCCGCTCGGCGGATACCGAGCGCGCTCCAGCTAAGCACGAAGGAAACACCATGAAGACCAAACGCATGTCCCTTATCGCTAGTACTCTTGCCATCGCCGCACTCGCCCTGGCGGGTTGCGCCGGAACCGACTCCGGATCGACGGGACACCATGACTCCGGCTCTAGCAGCCAGGAGTCGTCCGCCGATCATAACGATGCGGACGTTACATTCGCGCAGATGATGATTCCGCACCACAGCCAGGCCGTGGAAATGAGCGACATGGTCCTCGCCAAGGACGGCCTACGTCCGGAAGTTCGCGACCTGGCTGAGCGGATCAAGGCGGCTCAGGGCCCGGAAATCACCACGATGGCCGGATGGCTCGAGGAGTGGGGTGCGGCGGCGACCCCCGAAGGCAAGCACGGCATGGAGCACGGCGGCCCTGGCATGGACGGGATGATGTCTGAGGACGGTATGAAGGCTTTGGATGCCGCCGACGCTGAGTCAGCGTCGAGGCTCTTCCTCGAGCAGATGATCAAGCACCACGAGGGAGCGGTCGACATGGCCAAGACCGAGCGACAGTCGGGCTCCAACCCCGAGGCACTCAAACTCGCCGACAAGGTGATCTCCAGCCAGGAGGAGGAGATCGCCGAGATACGCAAACTCCTCGGCCAGAACTAACACCGGACTGCGTTCTGCTTGGGGCGGCACGTGATGCCGCCCCAAGCAGTGTGGGCTGTCAAATCCCACTTGGGGCGCGTCGTGTAATAATCTGCGTATGAATGCAGATAGTGAGATATGTGGGCGGCGGCCGGACAGCCAGTACGTCGAACTTGCCGTCGAGGTGTTTGCGATGTTGGCGGACGCCACCCGGGTGCGAATTATCCTGGCGTTACGGGATGAAGAACTATCGGTGAATCATCTGGCCGATGCCCTGGGCAAGCCGGCACCAGCGGTGTCTCAGCACCTGGCAAAGCTCAGGTTGGCTCGCATTGTGTCGACCCGGCAGGACGGTACCCGGGTGTTCTACCGGCTGGCCAATGAACACGCACGGCAGCTGGTTACCGACGCGATCTTCCAGGCCGAGCACAGTCTGGGCGGGGTTCCGCGCCATCACCACTCAGAGCTGAACAAGCCGTGAATGATGCGCCGCACGGGCTGAATCGGCCGGGGCATACCCACGATGACGATGACGTCCACGGCCATCCACATGCCCATCATCACAGCGATCCCCACGAGCACGCCGGGCACGTACACTCGCATCCGGCGGGCTGGAAGGGATTCCTGTACGGCCTGTTTGTGCCGCACAGTCATGATGCGTCGGATTCGATCGATGATGCGTTGGAGGCCAGCAGCCAGGGCATTCGCGCGGTAAAGATCAGCCTGATTGGACTGGGGGTCACAGCGCTAGTTCAGGCCGTCATCGTCTTGATCAGCGGGTCGGTGGCGTTGCTGGCGGACACTGTACATAATTTCTCGGACGCCCTCACCGCTGTACCGCTATGGATCGCATTCGTCCTTGGACGACGCGCCGCAAACCGCCGTTACACCTACGGGTTCGGCCGCGCGGAAGACCTCGCGGGCCTGTTCATCGTCGCGATGATCGCACTATCGGCAGTCGTCGCCGCCGTCGAATCCGTCCGGCGGCTGGTCGATCCGCAGCCGGTTGAGAACCTGGGCTGGGTGCTTGCCGCCGGCCTGATTGGTTTCGGCGGAAATGAACTCGTCGCCGTGTACCGGATCAGAATCGGACGCAATATCGGATCAGCGGCATTGGTCGCCGACGGCGTTCATGCCCGAACCGACGGATTTACCTCACTGGTGGTGGTGTTCGGCGTGATTGGCGTGTGGCTCGGATTCCCCATCGCCGATCCTGTGGTTGGCCTGCTCATCTCCGCCGCGATCGTCGTTCTGTTGTGGGGCACGGCTCGGGACGTCGGCCGCCGTCTGCTGGACGCGGTCGATCCCGAGCTGGTCGACCGCGCCGAGAGACTGGTGCGCGCCACTTCGGGCGTGCAGGATGTCGGCGAGCTGCGCCTCCGCTGGATAGGCCATCGGCTAAGCGTTCAGTCGTCCGTTGTCACAGAGGCAGGAATGACCGTGGCCGACTTCGGCCCGATCCGCCACGACGTGGACATGGCATTACGCCGCGGCCTTCCCGGCGTCGGGAACGTCAGTATCACGCCGATCTCGACGGTGTAACTGTTACCTCGATGCCGGTGCGCAGCAGGCGTCGCCCCGCCACGCGTCCACGCCTTCCTTCAGTGCGAACGCGGCGATTATCAGCGCCGCAACTGGGTCGGCCCAGGCCCAGCCGAATAGGCTGTTGACCAACAGCCCGGCGAGCAAGACGCCGGACAGATAAGCGCAGAGCAGCGTCTGCTTCGAATCAGCTACCGCCGACGCGGAGCCGAGTTCCCTGCCGGTGCGTCGTTCGACCCAGCTCAGCGTTGGCATAATCGCCAGGCTCACGGCGGCGAGCACGATGCCGACAACCGAGTGTTCGGGTTCTGTGTCGCCGAAGAGCGTCCGTACCGCATCGAGGGTGACGAAAAGTGCCAGCCCGAAGAACGAGACGGCAATCAGCCGCATCGCGATCCGCTCCCGGGAACCTGGATCCGGGCTGGCAAACTGCCACGCCACGGCTGCGGCAGACAGCACTTCCACGAGCGAATCCAGCCCGAAGGCGATCAGGGCCGCCGAGGACGCTGCCTGGCCGGCGATGAGTGCGACAACCGCCTCAACGATGTTGTAGCCAATCGTTGCGCCGACTACCCACCGCACCCGGCGCTCCAGGACGACGCGGCGCTCGCTAGCGACGGCAGCTACTCCTTCCCTGCGGTTACTCATTGCAGGCGCATCCGCTCTCGGCGCAGCAGTCCGGATCCACTGTCAGCACCAGCGACAACAGATCATTCAAACCCGCTGCGATCTCGGGCTCGGCAAGCCGGTACCAGGTGCGCCGCCCGTCCGGAACAGCAGACACCAGACCGCAGCCCCGAAGGCAGGCCAGCTGATTCGACATCACCTGGCGTGAGACGCCGAGCGCGTCGGCGAGATCGGACGGACGCGCTGGCGCAACGCGCAAGGCAAGCAGGATTTGCGCCCGGGTCTCATCTGACAGAGCGTGCCCGAACCGCACCAGGGCGGCAGTGTGCGAAAGAGTGGCGGATTGCATGCATCCAATAGTACATGCCTATCTGAATTCAGAATGCGCTGTACTCAGAGGCGACGGAGTTACGCCGGAGCGTGTCGGCCTTCGGCGCGGATACTTCGTATTCAGTGGTACGTTCTCAATGGCTGCCACGCAGGGAGGAATCAATCGACTATGTCCGACAGAGGCTTCGGCGATTTCGAGTTCGAACGGCGGTTCTATGTCCGGGAACTTCCACCCGAGGTAGTGCGTGAGCCGGATCCGGATCTGATTATCCAGAACTATTACATGGCCGAAGGCGGATACGCACTTCGATTGCGGGTCCAGGCGAGTTCGCTGACGCTTGATCCGGCGGACATGGGCAATGAGCTCGCCGCGCTCGACCAACACGCCGATGCCTTCGACTTCTGTGCGATGACGGTGAAGGGCCCGATGATCGGTGGCACCCGTTACGAGGCCGAACGTGAAATCGACGTGAACGTCGGGCTGAACATGATCCGGCTGGGCGAGGCCAGGATCATCAAGAACCGCTTTTCGCTATGGCTTGGTCAGGACGGCTGGGTCATCGATGTTTTCGCAAGCCGAAACCGTCCGCTCATCATTGCCGAATGCGAACGCGGCGGGCCGGTGACCGATCTCCGGATCCCCGACTTCTGCCTGACCGAAGTCACGGATGATCACCGGTTCTCAAACGAGGCGCTGGCGAATCGGCCGTTTGGCGCCTGGGCTGCCGAGTTCGAGCAGGAACTATCCCGAAACGGGCCGCGCTTCTTGCAGAACCTCGGCGAGAACGTCCTCGAGGGCGATCTTCGACGCCCGGAGCCGGGACGCCGCGCGCTCCGCACGCCGCGGCATCGCGGTCCTCAGTAGCGCCGCGACATCGCGAATCGGTGAGTCGCCGGGAGGCTTAGCAGCCGAGATGAGGGCTTTAAGTCTCCCGCTGGAACTCACCCCTCCCAGCCGAGGCAGAAGGCCTCTCCGCGGTAGCGCTACGGCACTGGGTTTTCGGCGTCATAGTGGCGGAAGGTGCGCTGGAACCGGACCAGCAGCGCGATGAGCGCGATGATCAGGATTCCGCCAAGTACCGGAGGAAGCCAAACCGCGAACAGCGCCGCGGTGACGCCAACATAGAAGTCGCCGACTCTGGGGCCACCGGTGACAACAACGGTGAATATTCCCTGCAGCCGCCCACGCATGTTGTCGGGGACCGCGGATTGCAGCAGAGTTGTCCGGAATATCGCGCTCACGTTGTCGGCGGCTCCCGTTCCCGCCAACATGATCGATGCGATCACAAGCGCCGTTGTGTGCGCTCCGTCGAACGACTCGGTGACATTGCCGGGCTCAAAGAACGTGGTGTACGCGAGCACCGCGCCGAAGCCGAGAATGAAAAGGCCGTAAACCGCAATCGCCCAGCCGATCGCTACCCCCTGGCGCCGGACATGGCCGAGCCGCCCGGATAGCAGACTGCTCAGCAGCGTGCCGACGGCTCCGGCCGCGGTCAGGATGCCAACCGTCACCGCACCACCGCCGATCAGCAGGGCGCCGACGGCGGGAAAGAGCGCGTGCGGGCGGCCGAACGTCATGGCAATGATGTCGACCACGAACGACATCCGGACGTTGGGCGCGCGCTTCAGAAAGCCGAGTCCGTAGCGGATCGATGCAAGTCCCGGTCGCTGCACCTCACCTTCCGGCCGGACGGGCGGCAGCGTGATGATGCCGAGGAACGCTGCGCTGAACAGCAGAACGTCCACGGTATAGGTCCAGCCGAAACCGATGCCGGCGACCAGCACGCCGGCCAGCGCAGGCCCTACCGTCACCATCGCACCGATAGCGATGCCGTTCAGCGCGGCCGCGGCCGGTAGCAGGTCAGTTGGCAGAAGTCGCGGCAGGATTGCCTGCCGAGATGTGCCGATTATGGTTGCCGCAACGGCATTCAACGCCGTCAGCAGGTACAGCGGCCAGACTGTGTCAATCTGCAGCCAGGCCGCCGCCGCTATCCCGAAGGTGGCTGCCCAGGCAACGCAGGCTGAGACCAGCGCCACCAATCGACGGTCGAAAGCGTCGGCGAGCATCCCGCCGTACAAACCGGCAAGGACCATCGGCACCAACGCGGTCGTGCCGACCATGGAAACAGCGAACGTCGAATGGGTCAGCTGGTAGACCTGCAGGCCGACCGCGACGACAGTCATCTGGCTGCCGATGCCCGCGATCGTGCTCCCGAGCCACAGCCGCGCGAAGGCCGGACTCCGGCGCAGCGGGGTGAGGTCGACGAAGTGGTGACGACGCGGGTCGGGTGCGGAAATCTGCCTGGCCTATCGGAGGGGAGTCAAGTGTGTCAGGTCTTAACAGCGAGCTTACTCCTGACACGCTGCACTCCTGCAGCTGGCCGGCTACACGCGGGGGAACGCCGGTGGGTGCGCTCCCGCCATTTCTTCGAGCACCCGGATCACCTGGCAGCTGTAGCCGAACTCGTTGTCGTACCAGACGTAGACGACCGAGTTGTTGCCGCTGCAGATGGTGGCAAGACCATCGACGATGCCG
Organism: Saxibacter everestensis; assembly: GCF_025787225.1. Classification (NCBI taxonomy): domain Bacteria; kingdom Bacillati; phylum Actinomycetota; class Actinomycetes; order Micrococcales; family Brevibacteriaceae; genus Saxibacter; species Saxibacter everestensis. Next base: position 1,635,964 of record NZ_CP090958.1, on the reverse strand, counting down.
GCGCGACGGGAGCCGACGAAGTCGGTGGAGACCACCTCGGGAGAATCGATGAAATCGATCTGCTTGTGCAGCTCGGAGTGCAGCGACATTTCCCGCAGGTACGTGTTCAGCTCGTCCTTGGAGGTGCCATTCTCAAGCGTGAGATTCAGAATCGCCATCGAAACGTCCGGAGTCGGGACTCGGATAGCGTTTCCGGTCAGCTTGCCGGCAAGGACGGGCAGCGCCTTGGCAACAGCCTTGGCTGCTCCGGTTTCGGTGAGCACCATGTTCAGCGCGGCCGACCGCCCACGGCGATCGCCGGAATGGAAGTTGTCGATCAGATTCTGGTCATTGGTGAACGAATGAACCGTCTCCACATGCCCGTGCACCACCTGGTACTTGTCGTTGATCGCCTTGAGCACTGGGACGATGGCGTTCGTGGTGCACGACGCTGCGGTCACGATCGTGTCGTCGTCCGAGATGGTGTCGTGGTTGATGCCGTGGACGATGTTCTTCAGGTCGCCCTTGCCCGGCGCCGTGAGCAGCACCCGAGAGACACCGGGACACTTCAGGTGCTGTGACAGCCCCTGTTCATCGCGCCAACGGCCGGTGTTGTCGACGACGATGGCGTTGTCGATTCCATAGCCCGTGTAGTCGACCGAGGCCGGATCGGCGGAGTAGATGACCTGGATCAGAGTGCCGTTGGCGAGAATTGTGTTGTTCGCCTCGTCAACGGTAATCGTGCCTTCGAAGGGGCCGTGAACCGAATCCCGGCGCAGCAGGCTCGCCCGCTTGATCAAGTCCTGATCGGAGCCCTTACGAACCACGATGGCGCGCAGTCGAAGACCATGCCCGCCGCCCGAGTGCTCGATCAGGATCCGAGCCAACAGCCTGCCGATCCGTCCGAAGCCGTAGAGCACGACATCCCGGCTGGTACGGTCATCACTGCCGTGCAGCCCCGCGATGTCGGAGAGTTCCTCGCGGAGGAAGTCCGTGATTTCCCTGCCCTGGCCAAATTCCTTGTAACGGGCGTTCATCCGTGCGATGTCGATCGATGCCGGGCCGGGGTTCAGGTCCTTCAGCGCCTCAAGCAGGGGGAGCGTATCCTCCAGGGGCAATTCGACCTCGTCGATCTGCCGGGCGAAACGGTGTGCCTTGAGAATTCCTACCACCGACTGGTTGATCAGGCTGCGACCATGAACGGAGGTGACAACGCCGTTCTCCCGGTATAGGCGGCCGATCAGGGGGATCATCGCCTCAGCGAGAGCCTCCCGGTCGATCCACTGGCCAAGACAGCTATCGGACTTCGTTGTCAACGGTTACCTTCCTTGTTTGACCGGGCACTGCCGGTCGAGTCGCCGCGCATCGAGCGCCAGTGGCATCGCGCGGTTAAGAGTTTTCTCAGCGACCGGCTGAGGGAAACTGCCTCATCGGCCACCTGAAGGGAAATGGGCCGCGGCCCAGCATCAATTCTAAATGTCAGCGCGTGGCCGATAGCGCAGATTCACTGTGAGTTCCCTCGCATATGATTGCGTTGCTTTCCTCCAGTCACCTACACGGCATATGCGATGTTTCCATCGCCACGGGCATGGATCCAGCGTGAAGTAGCTTCGAGGCCGGTCCGCAGGCTGACTGTCGGTTCCCATCCTGCGAGCTCCTTCGCCAGGGCGTTGTCTGAGAGAAGTCGTTGCACTTCGCTGCCGGCAGGGCGCATCCGCTGCGGATCGCTGACGATTTGCGCGTCCTGGCCGGAGATGTCGATCAGCAGCTCGACAAGGTTTCCGATGCTGATTTCGGATCCTGTGCCCAGATTTATCGCACGCCCGAGGGCTTGGTCCGATGCGCCGATCGCCATGAATCCGCGGGCGGTGTCGGTGGCAAAGGTGAAGTCACGGGTGGGAGTGAGCGAACCAAGTCTGATTTCCTTGGCGCCGCCGTGCAGTTGTTGGAGGATGGCGGGGATGACGGCCCGCGCGGACTGCCGGGGACCGTAGGTGTTGAAGGGCCGGCAGATGGCAACCGGCTGGTCAAAGCTGTGCCAATACGACAAGGCGAGCATATCGGCTGATATTTTGCTGGCCGAGTACGGCGATTGCGGCTGGAGTGGATGCGATTCACTGATCGGCGCGGTCAGGGCGGTCCCGTAGACCTCGGAGGTCGAGGTGTGAACCAAGCGTGCACCGAAGCGACGGCAGGCGGCGAGGACGTGGTGGGTGCCGACGACGTTCGTTTGGACGTAGGAGTCAGGGGCAGCATAGCTGTAGGGGATGCCAATCAGAGCCGCCAGATGGAACACAGTATCTACACCCTCCACAGCTGAGTAGACGCTTACCGGATCACGCACATCGCCGGTGAGCAGCTCCACGTCGGGGTGGTCAGCATAGCCAGCGAGGAATCCCTTCTCCGCATACGGTTTGTAATGGGTGAAGGCCCGAATCCGGCAGCCGGCACGCACCAATTCATCGACGAGTGTGGAGCCGATGAATCCTTCGGCTCCGGTGACTAGTACGAGCCGGCCGGCCCAATGATTGCGTTCGTTCATGGTGGTTTCTCCTTGGTTGGCTTGTTTGGTTGCTTTGGTTTTGGTGGGGTGCAGGATCCCGCCTAGTGGCGGGCGGCTGCGCGGGAAGTGTTAGAAGCCTGGTATTCCTGTGCCAGATCGATCGCCCACTGCGCCATCGAGTCAGCTGCCTGGGAGTGTTCGGCGGACCGCATTGATTCGGACATGCGCTCCAGCCGATCTGGGTCGGCCAGCAGGACCTCCAATTCGTCGGCCAGTCTGGCCCCGGTGAGCTCCTGGTCCGTCATCATGACGGCGCCGCCGCACTCGACAAGGACTTCGGCGTTGTGCCGCTGGTGGTCCCCTGCGGCCCATGGGTGAGGAATGAGCACGGCCGGCAGGCCAATGTGTGCCAGTTCGGCCACCGTCGCTGCGCCGGAGCGCCCGACCATCACGTCAGCGGCGGCGTAGACCAGATCCATCCGGTCCATGTACGCCACAACCCGCGTGCCGTGGGATGCCTTGAGTTCTTCGATGCGCTGCACAGCGGCCTGGTAATCCGCTGGTCCCGTTTTGATCAGCAACATGACGTCTGTCCGGTCCCGCCACAGTGCGGCCAGCTCGAGCGCCGCCTTTGTGAGACTGCGGGCGCCCTGACTGCCGCCGTTGACGACTACGAGCCGCTGGTCCGGTGATACGCCCAGGGAGTCCACGGCTTCGGACCGCAGCCCGGCACGGTTCATCGCTACCACTGCCGGCATCAGCGGCACACCTACCCGGCGGACATCTTTTCCCAGGGAGGGTAGCTGGCCTTGGGCGTGGTCAAAGGCGATCCCGATGTGGTCGCTCAGGAGGGCGGCCACCTGGTTTGCCTTTCCCGAACGCGCGTTGGATTCATGGATCAACCGTGGAATTCCGGCCAGCCAGGCACCGACAATGGCCGGGGAACTGGGGTAGCCGCCCATGCCAATCACGAGATCCACCCCGTCCCTGCGGAAGCGACGGGCACAGTCAATTCCCGCCCGCAGCAGATAGACCGGAAGGGCGAATCGGCGCCACCCCATCGAGGCGGCAAACGGAATCATGCTGCTGGTTGCCAGTTCGTAGCCAAATTTGGGAACCAGTGTCCCTTCCAAGCCGCGGCTGGTGCCGGTGAAGCTGATCTTGGCCTCCGGGACGCGCTTCAGGATGGCGTCGGCAATAGCCAGGCCCGGGTAGATGTGGCCGCCCGTGCCGCCCGCGCCGATCACGATCCGAAGTCCGGCCGGGTCCAATGCTCCGGAACGAGAAACAGCCTGTGCGGCGGTGAAAGTAGTCATGGCACGATCCTGGCCAGCGAATATTAGTCAATCCTTAAATCTCCGTCACGGCGCCTGGCTAGACTCAGGAATCATGACAATGACCACCGCGTGCCGCATTCTGCTGGTTGATGACGATCCAGAGATTCTGCTCTCCTTGAGCACCGCCCTCGGCCTGGAAGGGTATGAAGTCCTCACCGCCACGAACGGGCGGGAAGCCTTGGCAGTGACACTGCAGGAGGATCCAGACGCCCTGATCGTTGACGTGACGATGCCGGGGACCGATGGGTTGACTCTGTGCCGCCAGCTACGTGCCGCCGGCGACCGGGTGCCCATCCTGATGCTGACCGCGCGCGTCAGCGTCAACGAACGTGTCGAAGGGCTCGATGCAGGAGCCGATGACTACCTCGGCAAGCCTTTCGAACTCGATGAACTGTTGGCCCGGCTGCGTGCCTTGGTCCGCCGCGCCTATCCCGACTCGAAAAGTGCGCTCGGATTTGCGGATCTGACCCTGGAGCCAGCGAGCAGGAGCGCCACCCGCGCCGGCAGGTATATCGAGTTCAGCCATACCGAGTTCGCGCTGCTGCGGGTCATGGTTGAAAACGCCGGGCAAACCCTCAACCGGGCGCAAATCTCAGCAGCCATCTGGGACACAGATTTTGGGCCGTCATCCAATGCCTTGGAAGTGTATGTGTCCTACCTCCGACGAAAGCTTGAAGAGGACGGAGAGCCCCGCCTGGTGCACACTGTCCGTGGCATCGGCTACCGCATGGCTGAGCAGTGACGGCAGGATTCCTGCAGCGACCGTGGCCGTTGCGGACCCGGCTGGCCATGACCACGGCCTTGGTGATGGCCATAGTTATTGTCTGTTTTACCAGTGTCATTTATCTGTTCACCAGCAATGAGATGAAGTCACAACAGGACCTGTCGTTGCGCCGTGAAGCTACCCGCGTCACCAGATTGGTGGAGGCACAAGCAGATTGGACCGCCAGTGGCTATTGTGAAATCGTCGGCTCGCCGGCCTGCAGCAGGGTGATCGGCAGCAAGGATCAGCCCGAAACCGGCGGCCTGGATCTGCCCGTCACCGAGGCCGCACTTAAGGTTGCGACAGCGGAGCGTGGCTCGTTTTACGCCGACACAACAGTCAACGGCGCACGCGTCCGAATGCTGATCACTCCGCTCAGCGGGGACAGGGCACTGCTGATCGGCACTCCGACCACTCCTGTGGACAGGGCAATCCGCCGGCTTGGCTTCTTCCTGGTTGGATTCGCCCTTACTGGGGTACTCATTGCCGGACTGAGCGGCTACTTCAGTGCGCGGCACGGGCTGCGGCCCGTGCGGACTCTCACCGAGATTGCGGAGCGGGTCGCAGCGACCCGCTCCGCAAGGCATCGAATCGACATTGAGGGCAACGACGAATTGGCGCGATTGGCCGCCACGATGAACACGATGCTGTCGGAGCTTGAATCAGCCCAGAATGCGCAGCGCCAGCTAGTCGCAGATGCGTCTCATGAGTTGCGGACTCCGTTGACGAGCCTTCGCACAAATCTCTCCCTCTTGGAACGGGCAGAGCTCACGGAAAGCATGAGGTCAGACATCCAAGCCAGCGTGCGGCGGGAAATGGTTGGCATGACAGCGCTGGTTGAGGACCTCATTGAACTGGCCCGCGGGGAGGAAAATATCGCGGCCGACGACGTCGAAATGCGCGAGTTGCTGCGCCATTGTCTTGACCGGGCCATTGGGCACTGGCCCGGCATCACGTACCTGCTGATTGACACCGACAGAACCGAAGCCATCGAGGCCGACTCGGCCGACCGGTTGTGGCTGGTACGCGGCGACGCGCCACGGCTGGCCCGGATGATCAACAATCTGCTCGACAACGCCGGAAAGTTCAGTCCTCCCGGGGCAACAGTCACGGTGACGGCCACGGCACACGGCCAGGACCTGGAGATCACCGTGCAGGACTGCGGGTCCGGCTTTGACAGCAGCGACGTCGAATTGGTGTTTGAGCGTTTCTACCGTTCCGCAACAGCCCGAGCGCTGCCCGGTTCCGGCCTGGGTCTTGCCATCGCGAAGCAGACGGTTCTGGCACACGGCGGCACCATCGTGGCGGCAAACACGGAGCTTGGTGCTGCGGTGACGGTGCGGCTTCCTATTGCGACTGTCGCCGATTCAGACAGGTAGAGAACGAAAACCGGCAGCTACTTCCGCGCCGCCGCACGGTCGGCATTGCCGGCTAGGCGTTCGGCCCGGTCGGCGTTCAGCGCAGCGGTCCGGGCGGCGACGGCATCCCGTGAGTTCGTGGCCGCCAGCCAGGCCGAAACCCTCGCCGCCGAAGCCGCCAGCCGCGCGGCGCCTGCGGCATCGAATCGCAGGTTGGGATTCCCATGCCGGGCCAGCGTCTCGGCCATGCCTGCCAGCTCAGCCCCGGCCTGCGCCACCGCGATCGGCACGTCGAGCGCGGCATGATCCGCGGCGGCGTCGTGGTCCTGCGGTTGTTCCGAGCGCCAGGCGTTGTCATCGGCCCCGTCGTTACCGGAGCTGCGATCGCGGCGCTCTTGGACAAAGCGCGTGTAGCTCTCGGCATCCGCCTGGGCAAGCGGGGCCAGTTCAGCGGCAAGTTCGGTGGCCCGGGCCGCCAGGGATTCGGCCTCCACCATCCGAGGGGAGGACTTGCCGGCGACCTTGGCTACCAGTGCTGCCGCAAGTGCGCCGGTCACGGCGCAGATCGAACCCGCGGCCGGCACCGGCGCCGTCCCGCCGACGTCGTCCAGCAGCTCACGAAGCGGCCGGTCCAGATAGTCACCTGCCTGCCAGCCCTTCCCAGCCTTTCCACCAACGGCCGTCATGCAAGTCCTACGATCTCACCGTTGTCATCGATGTCGATCCGTTCGGCGGCCGGCGCGGATGACAGGCCCGGCATGGTTCGCATATCACCACAGATCGGGTAGATGAAGCCCGCTCCCACGGAGGCCCGAACTTCGCGCACCGGCAAGCGCCATCCGGTCGGCGCACCCTTCTTACTTGGGTCTGAGGACAATGAAAGGTGGGTCTTGGCTATACAGACCGGCAGGTTGCCAAATCCATTGCGCTCGTAGTCGGCGAGTTGCCGCTCGGCCAGCGGCGACAGATCGATACCGTCCGCCCCGTAGATTCGCCGCGCCACGGTTTCGATCTTCTCAACCAGCGGAAGCGCGTCCTCGTAGAGAGTCGTGAAGGTGTTCTGCTGATCGCAGGCCTCAACGACTGCCCGAGCGAGATCGATGGCGCCCTTGCCACCATCCGGAACGTGGGTGCACACGGCGGCCCGGACGGATTCTTCCGCGGCAATGTCGAGGATCGACTGATGCTCGCTGGCAAAATCGCTAGGGAAGGCGTTGATCGCCACGACGGGCTCAATCCCATGTTCCCGGATGTTCGCGATCTGCTTCCGGAGGTTCGAGGCGCCGGCTGTGACGTCGTCCGGGCTTTCCGCCAGCATTTCCTCGGGCAATGGCTTGCCGGCGACCACCCGGTACTTGCCCGAATGCGTTTTCAGGTCGCGCACCGTCACGACCAGAACCGCGGCATCAGGCGTGAGTCCGGAGTTGCGGCACTTGATGTTGAAGAACCGCTCGGCACCCATATCGGCACCGAAGCCCGCCTCGGTGACCAGGTAGTCCCCGGCATGGATTCCGATCAGGTCGGCAATGATCGAGGAGTTGCCGGTGGCAATATTCCCGAAGGGCCCGCAATGGATCAGCACCGGCGTGTTCTCAACTGTCTGCATCAGGTTCGGCTTGAGTGCCTCCAGCAGAATTACGCACATTGCGCCTGCGGCCTTGAGCTGTTCCGCAGTGACCGGCTTGCCGTCGACGTCGTAGCCGATCACGATCCTGCCGAGGCGCTCGCGCAAATCCTGCAGTGAGGTGGACAGTGCGAGGAGCGCCATCACCTCGCTAGCAGCGGTTATGTCGAAACCTCCCTGCCGCGGGGTGCCGTCCGCCTTGCCGCCAAGGCCGGTGACGATTTGGCGCAGGTCCCGGTCATTGACATCCAGTACCCGGCGCCAGGTGATGGCATGCGGGTTGATGCTCAGCGCATTGCCCTTGTGCAGGTGGTTGTCGATCATCGCCGCGAGCAGGTTGTGTGCCGCGGTCACCGCGTGCATATCGCCGGTGAGGTGCAGATTCAGCGCCTCCATCGGCACCACCTGGGAATAGCCGCCTCCGGCCGCGCCGCCCTTGATGCCGAAGGTCGGGCCCATCGAAGGCTGGCGAAGCGCTATCACGGCCCGCTTGCCGATGTGGCCGAACGCCTGCCCGAGGCCGACCGATGTGGTGGTCTTTCCAGCTCCCAGCGGGGTCGGCGTCACCGAGGACACCACAACGTACTTCGCACGCGGCCGGTCGGCCAACTCGGCGATGGCTTCCAGCGAGACCTTCGCTGCCGCCCGGCCGTAGGGCTCCAACAGGTGGGCGCCGATACCCATTCCGTCGGCCACCTCGGCGAGCGGCTTCAGCGATGCGCTACGGGAAATCTCAAGGTTGTTCGGCATTGTCATCTTTGACTTCTTTCCTGACGGGGTTGGCCCGGTTCCCTCAGTTTGTCCGTGGGTCTCCGGCTTGACAAGCGAAAATCGCTGATCCGGCACGTTGTTTCTGGTTTCCTGCGGCGCTTAGGCTACGCTCAACCGACCAGATGGACGTAACGAAACGAGCTGTGGCATGCGCAACAAGATAAGGCCGTCGGTGTTGAAAGCGCTGCTGTCCGGCGCGCGTTACGAAGTACTGCCAACCACGGGCGCGGTTGATAAGGTGCTCGAATCGGTTGCCCCTGGTCGAACCATCACCGTGACCGCTTCGGCGGCGAAGGGGCTCGAAGCGACCATTGACGTAGCCGAGGTGCTCAGCCGGAATGGTTACCACGCGGTGCCGCATCTGGCGGCAAGGATGATCCGTGATGCTCACGAACTCCGCGACATCTCCGATCGTCTCGCCGCGGCGGGAATCGACAGCATCTTCGTGCCGGCAGGCGATGCGACGCCACCCGCCGGCGACTTCGCTGCCTCGCTCGACCTGCTGCGTTGCCTGGCCGAACTCGATCATCCGTTCCGGCAGATCGGCATCGCAGGCTATCCGGAATCGCATCCATTCATTGCCGATGACGTTGTCAGCCAGGCCCTCGTGGACAAGCGCGACTATGCGACGAACATCGTCAGCAACCTGTGCTTCGATCCGAAGCTGGTCACCGGCTGGCTTGATCGGCTCAGGAGCGCGGGTACCGGCACCCCGGTTCTGATCGGGATGCCCGGGCCGATCGAACGCCACAAGCTGCTGACGATGGCCACCAAGATCGGGCTCGGCGACTCGGCGAAGTTCCTGGCAAAGAACAGGCGGTTGTTCACCAGGATCCTCGCTCCGGGCGGCTACGGACCCGAGCGTTTCATTTCCGGGCTGGCACCCGCGCTCAACAGCGAGCGCGCCCGGGTCCAGGGGCTGCACCTTTACACCTTCAATCAGATCGCCGAGACCGAACACTGGCGTCGTAACTGGCTCGACCGGCTTGCCGCTGTCACGACGTGAAGCGCTGTCTGGCGGCGTAGCCGTTCGGATGCAGTGCCTGCACGCGGACCCGCCGATGCGAACCTAGCCGGCCGGATGCAGTGCCTGACACGCGGACCCGCCGATGCGAACCAGTCGGACCCACCGATGCGAACCAGGCCGGCCGGACGCCAGTGCGGCCGCGCCCGGTCCAACAGCGTCATACCGCGGCGTCGAGGCCCTGGCTTTTGAGGATCTCGCGCTGATTGGGATTTACCGAGGGCCGGAACGGCATCTCGACAACCTCCGCGCGTACCGGTTCGCCAGCGGTCTCTGCGTATTGCTCCGGCAGGTGCACCCAGAGCTCGGTGCCAAGCGCGCTCAGTGGAACCGGTACGAAACCCATCGCGATATTCGACGACAGCTCGGGGGAGTACCACGGAGACGTGACGTACCCGACCGGGTCGTCCTGAGCCGTTTCGCCGATCAGCCAGAAGTCCGGTGCGTAATCGTCGATGGGTTTGCCGCCGAACTTCAGCCCGACCAGGGTCTGCGAGTAAGGCGGGCTGCCGGCTTCAACTGCCGAGCGGGCCACTTCGAGTGCCTGCTTACCGATGTAGTCAGCTGTCTTCTGCCGAGGCACCTGGTAGCCGAGATTGACCTGGAACGGTAGTGTCTCGAAATCCATGTCCTGGCCCCAGGACAGAATTCCGGCGGCGATCCGGCGATGGTGGGCGGGCGCTATCACTGCCAGGTTGTGCTTCTTCCCGGCCTCCAGCACGGCGTTCCACATGGTCTCCGCGTGCAGTGTCGCGTCCCGCAGATAGATCTCATAACCCTTCTCACCGGTGAAACCGGTCTGCGACACGATCACGTCGCAGCCACCCACCGCCGCTGACAGCAGGCCATAGGGCGGGATGTCCCGCGCGGCGGCGCCGACCAGGTCGGCCATCAGGTCGACCGACTTCGGACCCTGGATCTGTACCGGGGCGACGTCGATCTCGTTGATCTCCACATCGAAACGGCGGCCGACGTTAACGCCCTGCAACCAGAACATGATGTCCGAGTCGGAGAGGCTGAACCAGAATTCGTCTTCGGCAATTCGCAGCAGCACCGGGTCGTTGAGGATTCCGCCGGCCTCGTTGCACAGGATGACGTAGCGCGCCCGCATCGGTGGGATCCGGGTGGCGTCCCGGGTGATCACATAGTCGACGAACGCTTCGGCGTCGGGGCCCTTGACCTGTATCTGCCGTTCGACGGCGACGTTCCAGAGCGTCACATCGTTCACCAGCGACTGGTATTCGACCATAGCGCCACCGTCTTCGGGACGTACATAGCCCCGGGGGTGATACGTCCTGTTGTAGACCGAGGCTCGCCAGCAGCCGGCTTCATGCGACAGCTGCCAGTACGGCGACTTCCTGATCCGGGTGTAGATCAGCATCTCCACCGGGGTCGGCCCGGACTGTCGCAGATTGATCGGGACCTTACGGTCGTCCTGGTTGACCGAGGGAAGGTTAAAGCTCATTGTGACTCCCTTGTGCGCTGCAGACGGATGGGGAAGGGTTGCACATTATGGAACCGGTGTTCCATCTGGGCAGTCTAGGACGGGCGCCGATATTCGACAAGAGGTATTTCCGTGTCCGCAGTTTGACAGCGACACGGCACGGGTTACGCCGTCTGGCTGCCGACCAGGCGAGCGATGACCGCAGAGATTCGTTCTGCCTCGGCGACCAGCAGCTGGCCGATTTCATCGTGCGAGTCCTTGATCCGGAAGGAGGGGCCGGACACACCGATCGCTGCGTGCACCAGCTCGTCGCCACCACGCACCGGAGCGGCGAGTGCGTCCAGGCCGACCTCCAGCTCTTCGTGAGTGATCGCATATCCCTGCTTCCGCACCGCCTCCAACTCCGACATCAGGGCGGGGATTTCGGTGATGGTCTTATCCGTACGAGGTTCGAGTGGCTCCTCGGGCAGCGGAATAGCGCCGAACGCAAACAACACTTTGCCAAGCGCCGAGCAGTGCGGCGGCACATCGACATCGACCCAGTTGGTGGCACCGAGAATGAAGGACGAATCGATCTGCGCGACCTGCACCACGGACCCGCCGCGGGGCACCCCGAGGTACACGGTTTCTCGGGTCTGCTCAGCTATCCGCTCCATACCAGGCTGCGCGGCCGAGAGCAGGGTTTCAACCCGGTCGTACCGGCTGGCGTAATGAGCGAAGAGCGCACCTCCCCGGTAGCCGCCGGTTGCGTCACGCTCCAGCATCCCATTGCGCTCGAGGGCCTGGAGCAGCCGTGAAACGGTCGATCTGCTCAGCCCGGTCTGTTCGACCAGCTCGGTGAACGTCAGCGGGCCCTCGGAGCGCACGACAAGCGAGACCAACTCCGCGGCGCGGTCGATCGACTGTGTGCCGTTGGCCATTGTTTGCCTCTTTCGATTGCGTTGCCCTGCAAAAATCCTGCCACCTCTTGACACCTATTCGCATGGGCGACACGATGCAAGGACGTGATTCAAGCCCCGCGAGAAACACGTCAGATGCAAGAGCTGGCACGCCATCGACAATGCCGTCGAGGCCCGACAGCAAAGAAGGTCAAGAGTGGCTGCAGTGCCCGAAAGTGCGCGCGTTATCGTCATCGGAGCCGGAATCGTCGGCAATTCCCTCGTTTACCACCTCGCCAGGCTTGGCTGGCGCGACATCCTGCAGATCGACAAGGGGCCATTGCCGAATCCTGGCGGCTCAACCGGCCATGCGTCAAACTTCATTTTTCCAGTTGACCATTCCCGCGAGATAACCGACCTGACCGTCGACAGCATGAGGCAGTACAAAGAACTCGGGGTGTTCACCGAGTCGGGCGGTTTCGAGGTCGCCCGCACCGAGGAGCGGATGCAAGAACTGCACCGCCGGATGTCGTCAGCCGCTGCCTGGGGGATCGACTCCGAAATGGTATCCCCACAGCAGATAGCCGAACGAGTGCCCTTCCTCGACCCCACCGTCCTGGTTGGCGGATTCTGGACGCCGACCGTCGGCGTCGTCGATTCCCAACGAGCCGGAACACTGATGCGCGAAGAAGCGCTGCGGCTCGGCGCACTGACGGTCGCTTCCTCTGTCGAGGTCACCGGCATGGACGTGGCGGGTGGCCGCATCCGCAGGGTGCAGACAACCGCCGGGCCGATCGAGGCCGACTTGGTTGTGGTGGCGTGCGGTGTCTGGAGTCCTAAGCTGGCGAAAATGGCGGGGGCCTCGATCCCGCTCACTCCCGCCGTGCATCAGATGATCAGCGTCGGCCCGGTGCCGCAGTTTGCCGGGACGTCAGGCGAGATCTCGTTCCCGATCATCCGTGACATGGACACATTCTGTTACGAACGCCAGCACGGCGGTGATATGGAAGTTGGCTCATACGCGCACCGTCCGATCCTGCACAACGCCGAGAACATTCCATCGATCGACCAGGCAAAGCTCTCGCCGACCGAACTGCCCTTCACCGAGGACGACTTCGATCCGCAACTCGAGCAGGCACTTGAGCTGATGCCCGAAGTCCTTGGCAACCCGGAGGTGGAGATCCGCTACGCCATCAACGGCCTGTTGTCGCTGACGCCGGACGGCAGCCCTATCCTCGGCGAAAGTCCCGAGGTCGCCGGCCTCTGGTCCGCAGCTGCGGTCTGGATCAAGGAGGGGGCCGGAGTCGGCCGGCTGCTCGCCGAGTGGATGACGGACGGCACCTGCGAGTTCGACGCGCATCTGTCGGACATTGCGCGGTTCTATCCGCACCAGCGGACGGACGCGCACGTCAAGGCGCGCGCCGGCGAAGGATTCAATAAGACGTACGGCATAGTGCATCCCTCCGAGCAGTGGCAGAGCAACCGCAATGTGCGCCTCGCCCCGATGCACGCGGAGCAGCGCGCATCCGGTGCCGAGTTCTTCGAGGCCGCCGGCTGGGAACGGCCGCAGTGGTACGAGTGCAATGCGTCGTTGCTCGGCGATTATCCGGACGCTGTGATGTCTCGCGAAGCCGAATGGGATTCCAGATGGTGGTCGCCGATCATCAACGCCGAGCATCTCGCTATGCGGGAACGGGCCGGCATGGTGGACCTGTCGGCGTTCGCCATTTTCGATATCGTCGGTACGGGCTCGTTGCCGGCAGTGCAACGGATCGTGGTCGGACAGATGGACGTCGAACCCGGTCGGGTGGTCTACACGCCGGTGCTCGACGAACGGGGCGGTATCCGATCCGACCTGACGATCATGCGACTGGCCGACGACCATTTCCGGGTTGTCACCGGCAGCGGCACTGGAAATATCGACCGGAAGTGGTTCCGCGACCGGATGCCGGCCGATGGCAGCGCAGTGGTGGTGGATCAGACCTCCGCGCTGACCACGATCGGCCTGTGGGGGCCGCGTGCCCGGGACATTCTGGCCAGGCTGACCGACCACGACATCAGCCACGGCGCTTTCAGGTTCGGCAGCTGCCAGGCGATCGAAGCCGGCGCATTGTCGGTCCTGGCGTCACGGATCTCCTACGTCGGGGAACTCGGCTGGGAGCTGTATGTGCCAATGGAACAGGGTGCCCGGCTGTGGCAGCTATTGGGCGAGGCGGGTGCTTCCGACGGACTGATACCGGTCGGCAACGGGGTCTACGGTACGACGGGCCGGCTGGAGAAGGGCTACCGGGCGCACGGCGCCGAGCTGGACACCGAACGAACCCTCGTTGAGGCCGGGATGATGCGCCCCAAGGTCAAGACGGATGACTTCATCGGGCGGGAGGCCTATCTTGCCCAGCGTGAGGAGGAGCCACGTTCGGTGCTCTGCTCGCTCACAGTTGATGACCACACCTCGGCAGACGGCACCAGGAGGTACATGCTGGGCGGCGAACCAATTCTCTCCGTCGACGGGGCTCCGCTCATCGACGGGCACGGCCATCGGGCCTACGCCACCTCCGTCGGATCGGCGCCCTCGCTCGGCAAGCATGTCCTGATGGCGTACCTGCCGCCGGACCAGGCAGTGGTGGGAAACCGGCTCAGCGTGCTGTACATGCAGGAGCGGTTCCCGGTGACAGTCGCCGCCAATGATGCGACACCGCTATTCGATCCGGACAATGAGCGGATCAGGCGATGACGAACATCCTGGTCTGCATCAAACGCGTGCCGGACACGTCGGGCGACGTACAGCTCAGCGAAGATGGCATGACGATCGATGCCCGCCATCTCGGCCACACCCTCAGCGCGCACGAGGAATGCGCAATCGCAATTGCGGCGGAACTGGCAGCATCGAGCGACGGAATGGCGACAGCCCTGAGCCTTGGCGCTGGAGATGCACAGGAGCAGCTGCGCCACGCGGTCGCCCTGGGCTGCGGCGCCGCGATTCTGCTCGAGGCCGAGCCGGATAGTTTTGGTCCGGCCGATGTGGCCCAGGCAATCGCCGCTGTGGTGCGGGATCGCAAGGAGTCTGGCGCGGGCTTTGACCTGATCCTGCTCGGGACTGACGCCGCGGACACCGGTGACTTCCAGGTCGCAGTCCGGCTGGCTTACCAACTCAACCTTCCGGTGCTGACCGGAATCGTAACGGTGGGCATCGATGGCGACACGGTCACCGCCCGGGGCACCGGCCCGGACGGCACCGAGGTCTACGAGCTGCCTATGCCGGCCGTGATCGCGATCCAGGAGGGCGGCGTGGAGCCACGATATCCCTCGATTCCCGGTCGGATGAGGGCCAAACGGACCGAGATCGAGACGCTGCCCCCTGCCGTGTCGCCGCGAGGCAGCGGACGCGTCCGGCTTACGTTGCCGCCGGCGCACCCAGGCACGGTGAAAGTTCTCGGCGAGGATGCCACGGCGGCGCCGGCCCTGGTCGACGTGCTGAGCGAGCTGGGGGTGGTGTCGAAGTGATTCTGGTCCTGATCGAAACCGATGACTCCGGTGCGACGGTGACCTCCCTGGAGACGCTGACCTTCGCTCGCAACCTGGCCGACCTGGGAGACCGCCCAGGGGTGGAGGCCGTTGTGGTGGGGCCACTTGAGGCCGGTCTCCGGCATAATCTGCTGGCCCAGCTCGGCGAGCAGGCGGTTCTCACCGTCAGGCACGCCACCGACGACCAGCTCGACCAGTACTCGGCCGCCGCGTGGGCGGCATCCGTTGTTACCTCGGCGGAAGCCGCGACAGCAGACCTCGTGCTCGCCGCGGGCACGCCGCGCGGCAGCGAGATCATGGCCCACGTCGCCGCCAGGTTGGGCACCGCGATGGCCGCCAACGTGGTCCGGGTGGAGCAAGCCGAACCTCTCGTGGTGTCGCGGCAGGTGATGGGCGGTGCGGTTTTCGAGGAGATGCGCCTCGACGGCGACGTCAACGTTATGACTGTTGCCGGGCACGCCGTCGACCCGAAACCCGCGGACTCGGCGACCTCGCCGGATGTCCTCGAGTTCTCGCCCAGCCTCACCGAGGCCGATCTGGTTACCCGGGTCGTGCGGGTGGAGGCGGAGGAGCGGGACGACACGTCCGCGCTGTCAAGCGCCCGGGTGGTGGTCGGAGCCGGCCGCGGAGCGGGGAGCGCGGATGGCTTCGACGATCTGATCGAGCTGACCGAACTGCTCGGTGGCGTGCTCGGGGCATCGCGGGTGGTGACCAGCCTCGGCTGGCGGCCGCATGCCGAACAGGTGGGGCAGACCGGCAGCAGAATAGCGCCTGACGTGTACATTGCCTGTGGCATCAGCGGAGCGATCCAGCACTGGGCGGGCTGTCAGGGAGCAAAAACAATCGTGGCGATCAACACCGATGCCGACGCGCCGATGGTCACCAAGGCGGACTACGCAATTATCGGTGACCTGCACGAGATCGTGCCGGCGATCAATGCTGAGCTGCGGCGGCGGCTGGGCTGAATTCGGTGCGGCTGGGCTTATCGGTGCGCGGCTGACCGTGCACTAGCTGGTCGGCCGAGCCGCCTACTAGAGAGTGGGCTGCATCCGGATGATCTTCCGGCGTAGCCAGACCTTGCGTGCGCCGCCCATCCCGATTCGAGTCCGCGCCAGTTCCCAGTGTCCGTACTCAGCGTGTTCAGTCAGACGCTCGAGTGCCTCACGACGTGTCGTCTGGCGGGTGAACGAAAGCACGCGGTACTCGTACTGAGCCACTTGACGCTTCATCTGTTACCTCTCTGCTTTGATCAGCAACGCTCAACAAATCTCCCGTCGGCGACTATAACGCTACGTCGTCCGGCGTGGTCGAGCGAAATTCTCGACTTCACTAAAGAGGAACGAAAAAAGTTACCCAATGTTTCCAAGAACAGGCTATTTTGGGGCTATGACTAGCGATCCTCGGGCTGCACTTGAAAACCTGGTAGCCGCGCTGCAGGAACATCTTGCGGCGTCGGCCGAACGCCGTGGTGATCAGGATCCCCGAGTCGAAGCCGCCTATATTGCGGTGGCCGATACGTATGAGGCTTACGAAGCGGCGTTGTACGCCGCATACGACGAGGTCACGCCGTTCGAGCTGTACGACGATGTCGAGGATGCCCGCGAAGACGACGATGTGGATGACGTCGACGAGGACGACCTGGACCTGTACGGCGAAGAGGAAGACGATCACGGCATCACGATCGACACCAACCCCTGAGCACTGCGTTTGGCCCCGCTACCGCGACACCGTGCTACTGCAACACCGTGCTACTGCGACACCTCGTCGAGCGCGGCCAGAATTTCGTCCGGCACGTCAGCATCTATGCCGTCGAGAATCTCATTCAGCTGCGCCACAGTGCGCGGGCCGACTATCGCCGAGGTAATCGAACTGTGGCTGGCGAGCCAGCTCAGCGCAACGGCGAGTGGCGAGAAGTTCAGTCCGCTGGCAGCGGCAGTGACCGCCTCGACAATCTGCCCATCGCGTTCATTGAGGTAGTCGCCGACAAATGCCGACCAGTCGGAGCTCGCCGCACGTGAATCCCGGGGAATTGCATGTCGGTATTTGCCGGTAAGCACTCCGCGCCCCAGCGCCGACGACGCGAGCACTCCGATGCCGAGGTGCTCGGCGGCAGGTAGAAGTTCGGCATCGGCTGTTCGTTGCAGAAGCGAATACTCGACCTCGGCGGCGACGAGCGGCACCTCGCTGGCAGACACAGCCAGCGCCGACTGCCAGCCGGAATAGTTCGCCACCCCGACATAGCGGGTCCGGCCACTTCGTTGGGCGGCCGCCAGCACCGAGAGGGTTTCTTCCAGCGGCACGTTTGAATCCCAGGCCTCGACCAACCACAGGTCGAGGTGATCGGTTCCGAGCGTCTGCAACGTCTGGTCAAGCTGCGCCATAAGCCCGCGACGTGAGCAGTCAACCGAAACGTCATTGACTCCAGGGGAGATGCCCGCCTTCGAAACGAGCACCAGATCGTCCCGGTCGACCTTCGACGAGATGATGTCGCCGACCATTTGTTGTGCCACGCCGTAAGCGAAGGACGTGTCAATCAGGTTTCCGCCCGCATCGACAAAGGTCCGTACCAGCTCCGCGGCGGCATCCGCAGGCACTCCGCGGCCCCAGGTCATTGTGCCAAGGCCAAGCGTTGACACCCGTAGCCCGCTGCGGCCCGCATAGTTCACGTACATGCAGTTGAGCGTACCGGCACCAGCGCGTCACAGCTGCATGTACGCGCCCATCGTCTAGGGTTGGCCAAGTGAAACTTGGCCTTATGCTTGGAATTTCCGGCGCATCCGATCCAGCTGGAACCCTGGAACTCACCCACGAAGCCGAACGACTCGGCTACTCGTCCGTCTGGGCGGCAGAGGCATACGGCTACGACGCCGCGACAGTGCTCGCCTGGCTAGCCGGGCAGACCAGCGCAATCGATCTCGGCTCGGCCATCCTGCAGATCCCGGGCCGGACGCCGGCGATGACTGCCATGACGGCAGCCGGCCTCAACGCGCTCAGCAATGGCCGCTTCCGGCTGGGCGTTGGCGTGTCCGGTCCCCAGGTCTCCGAGGGATGGCACGGGGTGCCGTTCAAAGCGCCCCTCGGGCGCACCCGTGAGTACGTGAAGATACTCACGCTGGCGCTCAGCGGGCAACCGGTCCAGTTTGACGGCAGACATTTCCAGCTGCCGCTGCCGACACCAGAGGCAAAGGCCCTGCGCAGCGCCGCGAAAGTCCGCGATATTCCGCCGATCTACCTCGCCGCAGTCGGCCCGAAGAACCTTGAGCTTGCCGGTGAGATCGCCGATGGCTGGCTCGGCGTGTTCTTCTCGCCGGAACAGGCGGAGCTTTCACTCGGTCCGCTACGATCCGGCCGTCCGGGTGGCAGCCTCGACGGCTTCGACGTGGTGCCAACCGTGCCCGTGGCACTGGGCCCGGACACGTCACGCTGTGCCGACCTGGTCCGCGGGTATACCGCGCTCTATGTCGGCGGAATGGGCAGCCGTGAAAACAACTTCTATAACGCGCTGGCCCACCGTCTCGGTTTTGCCCAAGAGGCGGACACGGTCCAGAATCTGTATCTGGCCAAACAACACCGGGAGGCCGCAGCTGCCGTACCGGAGGACCTCATTCGACAGACCAGCCTGGTCGGCGGCGACGAGCGCGTCATCGACAGGCTGCAGGCATACGCCCAGTCAGGGGTGACCACTCTCGCGGTCTCCCTCTTCAACCCGACCCAGGAAGGCAAGCTCAACGACTTGCGACACCTCGCCGAACTTCTCGACCATGCCGGAGTTGCCTGATGGAGTGGCTGATTGCCGCCGTTCTGGGCGTTATCCAGGGGCTTACCGAATTCCTGCCGATATCATCGAGCGCGCACATCCGGATCATTGGCGAATTCATGCTGCCAGGACAGGACCCCGGCGCATTCTTCACTGCGATCATCCAGATCGGTACCGAGACCGCCGTCCTGGTCTACTTCTGGAAAGACATCGTCAGGATCATCAAGGCGTGGTGCCTCGCCCTCGTCGGCAAGGTGGACAAGCGAGATCCTGACGCCCGGATGGGCTGGATGATCATTGTCGGTTCGCTGCCGATAGTGATTCTTGGGCTGCTGTTCCAGGACGCGATCGATTCGGTGCTTCGCTCGCTATGGATCACGGGGGCCATGCTGATCGTCTTCGGTCTGATCCTCGCCTTCGCGGATGCAACCGCGAAGAATGCGCGCCCGCTGGAACAACTGACCTGGAAGCACGGCATTCTCTTTGGGTTCGCCCAGGCGCTGGCATTGATTCCCGGCGTTTCCCGGTCCGGCGGAACGATTACCGCGGGCCTGCTGATGGGCTACACCCGGGAGGCATCCGCACGGTACTCATTCCTGCTGGCCATTCCGGCGGTGATGGGTTCGGGCTTCTACGGGCTGTACAAGAGTCTCGGCGAGCAACCAGTACTCGGCTGGGGGCCCACCGCGCTGGCCACCGTGATCGCTTTCGTCGTGGGCTATGTCGTGATCGTCGCCTTCCTGAAGTTCATCTCGCACAACAGCTACCGGATTTTCGTGTACTACCGGATCATTGTCGGCGTTATCGTCCTGGTCCTGGTTGGCACCGGCGCCCTGGCAGCTACCAGCGGAGCACCTGTCACCCCCTGACCTCCTTACTAGACGCCCCCACCGATGGCGCCCCCGCTCCTCGCCGCCTGTTTCGGCTGCAGCGAAGCCGCCTCAAGCGTTTCCCCCATCCGGAGCACGTGGGGTCGCTGTGCTGAGTAATTGATCACCGAGAGTGAGCAGGGTGCGACGACGATCCGCTGGAACTGGTCCAGGTGCATGCCGAGAGCGTCGGCAAGTATTGTCTTGATCACGTCGCCGTGTGCGATCGCCAACCAGAGGGCGTCGTCGCCGTGGGCTGCTGCGACCGCCGCATCCTGTTCCCGTACTGCCGCGACAGCGCGCGCGGAAACGTCACGCAGGCTTTCTCCGCCGGGGAATATGACGGCCGAGGGCTGGTTCTGCACGAGCGCCCAGTCCGGGTCCTTGGCCAGATCCCGCAATCGGCGCCCTTGCCAGGCGCCAAAGTCCACCTCGTTAAGCCGCTCATCGGTTTCGGCGTCCAGGTCCCAGCCTGCTGCCGTCCTGATTACCTGGTAGGTCTGGGCGCAGCGTTCCATCGGACTGAGCACAGCCCTCGTCACCGGCACAGCGGCCAGACGTCGTCCCAGCAGCCGTGCCTGTTCCTCGCCTCGATCATTCAGCCGAACGCCGGGGGAACGGCCGGCCAACAGGCCAGAGGCATTCGCCGTGGTTTCGCCGTGGCGGACAAGGAGCAGGGTAGCCATGGTCAACAGCCTAGTTCTTCTTACATCACTTCCGAGATCCCGCCCGCGGCCGTCGGGGCCCGTGGGTGGAGCGTCGGTGCGGCGAAAACGGGACCGTGATTCGGCGTCTGCGAGTCTGACATAGGCTGGGATCATGCCAGCACGAATACTTCGACACGACGCACCCGACCGCTTCATTGCCGGCACAGTAGGACTCCCGGGCGAGCGGACGTTCTTCCTGCAGGTGCGATCCGGTGCGCTCGTCAGCACAGTGTCGCTTGAGAAGCAACAGGTCACTGCGCTGGCCGAACGTGTGGACGAACTGCTCGATGTCGTGCTGCGCCGCTCCGGTGGCGCCGCTTCGGTGCCTGCGGTGCCGCGCGATGAAGACGTTGATAATGCCGAACTGGATATCCCGATCGAGGAGGAGTTCCGGGTCGGCACTATGAGCCTCGCCTGGGACACCGATACCGAAACCCTGGTCATCGAATGCTTTGAACTTTCCGAAGCAGACGCCACAGCGGGGGAGACCAGCTCCACGCCGGATGAGGACGAAGACCGGGACCGGCTCCGGGTGACGCTCAACGGCAATCAGGGCAGGGAATTCGTCCGCCGGGCCCAGTCGGTGATATCCGCGGGCCGGCCGGACTGCCCGTTCTGCTCCAGGCCCCTCGAGCCGACAGGCCACGTCTGTCCGCGCGCTAACGGGGTGCTGCGCTGACCGCCGACACTGCGTGCCGTTCGCAATCGCTCGCCCTGCTGGAAACCGGCGAAGCCATTTCGCTCGGCCGGATTCTCGATGCGTCGAACGTCACCCTGTTGGCCACAGTCACCGAAAGGACGCCGGTTCCGCCCACACCGACCGGACCGCAACCGGCGACGATTCAGGCCGTCTACAAGCCCATTGCCGGCGAACGACCGCTGCACGACTTTCCTGACGGCACGCTCGCCGGCCGGGAATGGGCTGCCTACCAGCTCAGCGAGGCGCTCGGCTGGGATATTGTGGCGCCGACCGTGATCCGGGACGACCTGCCATTCGGCCGGGGCAGTCTGCAGGCCTGGATCGAGTCCGGCCCGCACACCGACCCCCTGGTGGACACCTTCGAGCCGGACGAGCTGCCGGAGGCCTGGCTGCCAGTGCTTGCCGCGGAAACTCCCGACGGCCAACCCCTTATCGTCGCTCACTCCTCGGTTGAGCTGTTGCGCCGGATAGCGCTGTTCGACGCACTAGCCAACAACGCCGATCGCAAAGGCACCCACCTGATCAGCACGCGGCACAATGTCGTCGGCATCGATCACGGCTTGGCTTTTCATCGGGACGACAAGTTGCGTACCGTGCTGTGGGGCTTCGCCGGCAGCCCGCTCGAGGACGGCGAACTGAGCGACCTCACCGAGCTGGCGGAGCGGTGGTCGGCGCTGGCAAAAATTCTCGGCCAGGAGCTCAGCGACGAAGAAGTTTCAGCGACGGCGGGCAGGCTGACCCGGTTGATCGACAGCGGCCATTTTCCCTCGCCAGGCGGAAGTTACCGCGATCTGCCATGGCCACCTCTTTAGCCGTAATCGACAACGTTTAGGCTTGCTTTGTGAAATCCTGGGCTCGACCATCCATCCCGCAACTACCCGGCCACAACGACATTCCGCGGCTTTACGACACTCCAAGCCGCCGTCTGTTGCCGGTGCCTTCGGCACAGGATGGCGATCAGGGGACCGCCAATCTCTACGTCTGCGGCATCACGCCGTATGACGCAACGCACCTCGGTCACGCCGCCACCTACGTGGCATTCGACACCCTGCAGCGAGTATGGCTCGATGCCGGCCTCGATGTGCGATACGTGCAGAACATCACCGACGTTGACGACCCGCTATTGGAGCGTGCCAACGAGACCGGCGTCGACTGGCGCGACCTCGCGGAGTCACAGATCGAACTGTTCCGGACCGATATGACCGCGCTCCGGGCGCTGCCTCCCAACGACTACATCGGCGCGGTGGAGTCGATCCCGCTGGTCACCGACGCGGTGGAACGACTAGTCGGCAATGGTGCGGCATATCGGCTCGACAACGGCGACGTGTATTACCGGGTTACCACTGACACCAAGCCGGCATTCGGTGAGATCAGCGGCTACGACCACGACACGATGACGAAGCTCTTTGCCGAACGGGGCGGAGATCCGGACACCCCGGGCAAGGAAGATCCGCTCGACTCGCTTCTCTGGCGCGCGGCCCGGGATGGCGAACCGTTCTGGCCCGGAGGAACGCTAGGCGATGGCCGGCCGGGCTGGCACATCGAATGTGCGGCGATCGCGTTGAAGTATCTTGGCACTCCGATAGACGTCCAGGGTGGCGGGTCCGACCTGAAATTTCCGCACCACGAGATGTGTGCCGCCTCGGCGGCAGCGCTGACCGGGGTCCCGTTCGCCGATGCATACGTGCACACCGGCATGGTCGGGCTCGATGGCGAGAAGATGAGCAAGTCCCTGGGCAACCTGGTGCTTGTCTCTCAGCTTCTGAAGGATGGCATCGATCCGGGAGCCATCCGCCTGGTGTTGCTCGCACATCATTACCGGTCCGATTGGACGTTCACCCCGGCCGCGCTCGATGAGGCGAACGGCCGGCTGGACCGTTGGGCTGACGCTGTACGACGGCCACACGCTGCGCCGGCGACGGACGTTCTTGCTGCCGTTCGTTCGGCGCTGGCCGACGACCTCGACACTCCTGCAGCGCTGTCCGCAGTGGATCGCTGGGCTGCGACCGATGGTGATGACGCTGGATCGCCCGCGCTGGTCAGGGATCTGGTCGACGCCCTGTTCGGCGTGGCGCTGAGGAGTAGCACGGCGTAAAGTTCCGGGCGCGCCAGCCGTGGCGGCCAGACAGCCGGCACCGCCTGGGGTCAAGCCTCGGGCACACGAGTCACGGCCGGCAAGCCCCGGGCACATCAGCAGCGAACGCGCCAGCCGTCGCGGCCAGACAGCCGGCACAGCCTGGGGTCAGCGAGGCCCTTTGTGGCCGTCCGGCGGGTTCTTACGCCGCAGGTACCGCTCGAACTCCTTGGCGATGGCGTCCCCGCTCGCCTCTGGCAGTTCCGCGGTGTCCTGCACCTCTTCGAGCTGCCGGACGTAGCGCGAGATGTCCTCATCGTCATCCGCGAGTTCGTTCACTCCACGTTCCCACGCCTTGGCATCGTCGGTCAGCGTGCCCTGCGGAATCGACACGCCGAGCACTTCCTCGATCCGCCCGGTGAGCGCGAGCTGCGCCTTCGGTGAGGGCGCCTGCGCCACGTAGCCGGGAATCGCAGCCCAGAGCGAAACGGTGGGCAGACCCGCGGCCAGTGCTAGGTGGCCAAGCACGCCAAGCACCCCGGTCGGCCCTTCATAGGAGTTCCGGTCCAGGTCCAGGGCTTCACGAAGTTCGGAGTCCTCGGTGGACATTGAGACTGGGATAGGCCGGGTGTGCGGCACGTCGGCAATGAGTGCCCCGACGAGAAGCACGGCTCCGGCATCCTTGGCGTGGCTGAGGATCTCGTCGACGAACTGCTGCCAACGGAAAGATGGTTCTACTCCAACCACGAATACGACGTCGAGCTCATGTCCGGGCACAGCCGCCCGGTAAATCCGGGTGCCCGGCCATTGCAGGGCGTTGCCGCCGGCCGGAGTGCGCGTCACTGTGGGCCGGGTGAACTGATAGTCGTAGTAGTCATCGGGAGAGATTTCGGCGATCTGCTCCGCAGACCAGAGCTCAACCAGGTCGTTGACTGCGGAACTCGCGGCTTCTCCGGCGTCGTTCCAACCTTCAAACGCGACGAGCATCACGACGTCACGGTCGGTACCGGCCGCTCGGCTACGGTCCCTTCCCTTTGCGATCACGATCGGCGTACGGTCCTCGGAGTGCATCCCATAAGCCTACGGCGTGACCATGGGGCCCGGCAGCGGGCATGCTTCGTCACCCGTGCACGCCGTGGCCGTGTTGCTCAGACTACGGGCGCTCCTTGCGCTGCTGGGTCTGTGTGGCGAATTCCCCTCGCTCATCCTCGGTGCCCCAACTCGTGTCGGCGGCCGCCATCTCGCAGCCGCGCGAGGTCTTCCATCTCCGTTGCGAGGAACTCCATGCTAAGGGTGACCCGGCGGAGCTCGACGGGCCTTCCCTGACCGGCCTCCAAGCGATGCGCAACCTCGTGGCCCGCGCAGTCGGCCGTGACGATCTCGAGCCGATCGAGCTCTCGGAACGCCAGATCGAGGTCGTGCACAACCTGCTACGTCACGAGTTCCTGCTGAACCGGAGTAGCAGAAGGCGGAGTCACGGTTCTCGTGTCCCTTCTGGACCGCCGCCCACATTCTGTCCGGCAGTGATCCCGTCCTGAAAGGATGGGTATCGGGGTGACCAGCCGAGTTCGTGTTGTGCTTTCGAGTTGGAGACCAGCATGGACACGTCTCCGAGAACGGCACCTCCGTACGGTGCTGCCAGTTTGAGCAGCCATCCCGGAAGGACCAGTGGTCTCGGGGCGTGCCGGTCCTCGGCAATGCCGGTGATCAGTTCACGGAAGGTCACCGGGGTATCGTCGACGATGTTGTATGCCTGCCCTCCGCGGCCGTGCTCGAGCGCAGCAACGGTGGCCGCCGCAGCATCCTGATGATGAACGAACGCAAGCCTGCCGCCCTTCCTGGCGACCGGGAGAGCCCGCTTCCGAAGCATCCGAACAACCGTGCCGGCATCCTCGCCGTAGAGCAGGCCGTAACGCAGAGCGATCCCGTCGATGCCTTCGGCCTGAAAGGCCTGTTGCTCGGTTGAAACCATTGCGGCAAGGTGCGCATCGAACGGTGTTCCGTCCGTGCGGCCGAACGGGGACTCCTCGGTGAGAACCTGCGTGCCGTGGTCGTAGTACCCGTAACCGAAAACGATCGACTGGGTGACGAACCGGGTTGCACCTACCTCACGGGCCATGTCCAGGAGATTGGTGGTGCCCTTGACTCGGAGGGCATTGGTCTGGGCCATGGCGGAGTGCCCGGCCGGAGCCTTCTTCAGTGCCGTGAGTTCGTGCAGGATCGCTTCGGCCCGGTTGCCCTTCACCGTATCCAGGAGTCCGGCGCGATCCATGACATCGGCGACGATGGGGGTCGCGCCGAGTGCTTTCAGGTGGTCTGCGCCCTCTCTTGTCCGGGTGATTCCGGTCACGATGTGCCCGGCTTCGATGAGGTGCTGGACGATCGGCACCCCCAGTGTTCCTGTTGCACCAGCGACGATGACTCTCATTGCTTGACCCCTTCTGTGTACGGTCGGCGCGAGATCCGCCATGTGACGGCGGTACCGGCGGTACCGGCGAGCGGGCTGACGGCGCCCAGCCCGAAGATGTCGCCGGCGTGTCCGCCCAAGTCGGCGAAAGACCCGGGGGAATGCCGGGCCCAAAAGCCGAAGACGAGCATGCTTGCTCCGCTTGCCAGGAGCGCAGTGCTGGCCAGCCATCCGGCTCCGTGTTGTGCCTGGCGGGGCGTTACCGAGGGCGCGTCGTTTCGGTGATCCTCGTTGGTCATCTCATGCTCGTTCATGATTCGGGCATACCCTCGATACTGGGGACGAGCATGTCGACCAGCGCGGCGATGTAACGGTCTTCGCTGATGCCAGCCGGATGCCGGCCGAAGACATCGACGAGCAACCAGAAGTTCGAGATGGATCCGATGATCACCGCGGCGAGGGCGTCCCATTCCTGGGTTATTCGCTGCCCGTCCGACTGAGTGGAGAGCCAGGTCGCGACGGCGGTATGGATTCGCGCGACTTCATCGTCCTTCGCGATTGCCAGCAACTCCGGAAAGTGTTTCAGGTCGCGCACCAGGATCCGGTTGAAATCGGCCTCCTGCTCGAGGCGCCGTAGTCCAGCGGTCGCGACGGCTGTCAGCCTTTCCCGGAGGGACAGGCGAGGTAGCGTCTGCGGATCGCCGAGAAAGGCGAGCAGGCTGCGGCCGTCCGCTATCTGGCGACGAATCCCCGCGGCCAGGAGGTCTTCTTTGGACGAGAAATGGCGGTAGAGACTGCCAGAGCCCGCGGACAATCCCGCAGCGGCTTCGATGTCGCTTATCGACGTACCCGCATAGCCCCGGGATCCGAACAGTCGCATCGACTCCGCGACGAGGCGCTCCTTTGTCGATTGCTTTCCAGTCTCAGCCATCACACTCCTGCAAGTAAGTACTTGCTTGCAGCTTACCGGAGCTCACAATTGATGCAAGTGGATCTGCCGTCGGGATGGGCGACGACCCTCGGACGCGGACTGCTAGGTCACGATGGGCATTGTCAATGCGCAGGTCGGTGCCGCCGCCGGAGCATGCGGCTGGATGCCGTTCGCCGCGCCCGCGCTCTGGGCATTGGCAAGCGATGACGTCACTCTGCTGCAACTGCTGCAACTGCTGCTCCCGCTGCTCGTCCCAACTCTGTTCGGGATCGCCCTTGCGTGGTCATGGGCGCGACTACAACTGAATCGGCAAAAGAATGGCAGTGGTTCAACCGCGTCTCTAGCGACGTGTCCCTGGGGCGTTTGGCGTTGCGGACGGCGGAAAGGGCAGGATGTCGGTATGACGAAGAAACTTGCCGCCGTCCTCTGGGACATGGACGGAACCCTGGTAGACACCGAGCCGTACTGGATGGACGAGGAAAAACGCATCGTCGAAGAGTTCGGCCACGGAAGCTGGACCCAGGAAGACGCATTGATGCTGGTCGGCAACCCGCTGCTGGTCTCCGCCCGGATCATCAGCGAACGAGGCGGCGTCGATCTGGCGCCCGAGGTGATTGTGGACCGGTTGCTGGACGCCGTGATCGCAAGGGTCAGGACGCATATTCCGTTCCGGCCGGGGGCACGCGAACTCCTGCTACAGCTGCGCGAGGCCGGCGTGCCGTGCGCTTTGGTGACGATGTCGTATCGGAACTTCGCCGACGCCATCGCGGCAGGAGTGCCGGAGGGCAGCTTCGACGCAGTGGTCGCAGGTGATGAGGTCCAGAACGGCAAGCCTCATCCGGAGCCGTATCTGAAGGCGGCCGCCGAGCTCGGTGTCGACCCTCGGGACTGCGTCGCCCTTGAGGATTCCATCCCCGGCCTTGGTTCGGCTGAGGCTGCCGGGACCGCGGCAATCGGCATTCCGCACATGGTGCCGATCCCAGAGCAGCCTGGCCGTACCCTGCTGACGACCCTTGAGGGGGTCAGCCCCGAGATCCTGCAACAGGTTCTCGAGGCATCCCACAACTCACCAGCCTGACCATCTCGGCTGGCCGTCCCGGCAGTTATCAGCGAGTAGCGGACATTTCCGCCTCCGGCCGATTGTCGGCCGGTGCCTCACTTCGGGCGTCCACCAGGTCGACCTCGGGGCCTGCTGCTCCGGTGCCCGGCAAGTCAGTCCCAATTGGCTCACTCTCTGAGCTCGCTGCCGAGCCGATTGTGACCTCCGGCGGCTCCGGGGGAGTACCGCCCCAGGCGGGGCAAAGCGGCTTGTAATGACACCAGTCGCACAGCTTCGACTTCTGCGGCCGCCAGTTTCCGGATTCAGCCGCCGCCTTGATCTCGTTCCAGATGCTTTCGATCTTCTGTTCGGTCACCCGCATGTCGGCCTCCGTCGGCCGGTAGCGAATCACATCCTTGCTGCCCAGATAGAACAACTGTAGGGTATGTGGCAGGACGCCCCGGATCCGGAAAATCGCCAGGGCGTAGAACTTCATCTGGAACAGTGCTTTTGCCGAAAAAGCCGGCGGCGGCGCTTTGCCGGTCTTGTAATCGACAACGCGCAGATCTCCGGTCGGCGCGATGTCCAGCCGGTCAATATACCCGCGGATCCGCAAGCCGAAGTCAAGCGTCGTTTCGACGTACACCTCCCGCTCCGCGGGTTCGAGAGCCTGTGGATACTCCAGAGTGAAGTAGCTTGCAACCAGCTCCCGGGCCGATGCCAGCCAGCTTTCGAACTCGCGCTGGTCCGCAAAGAGCTCCAGCATGGCCGGGTCCTTGCCGACCAGTTCAGCCCAGGCCGGTTCAAGCAGGGCCACTGCGGCCTCCTGGGTCCGTTCTGTGCTGGCGAGCTCGAAGAGGTTCTCCAGCGCGGAATGCACCATGGTTCCCTTGAGCGCGGCGAGGCTCGGCGGCTCAGGCAACTTGTCGATCGCCCGGAATCTAAAGAGCAGCGGACACTGCATGAAGTCGTTTGCCCTTGAGGGCGAGAGGGCGTTCAGCTCAGGCATACCGTCACTGTATGCGGTCGGTCCGACAGTCACCGTTATGACGCTCGACGGCAGCCGGGACAGATATGCTGGGCAGATGGCAACAGCGGTAAGACCGGGAACGGGCCGAGCATCCGGTTTAAGGCTGGGCACAGTTTTTGGCGCACCGGTCACGCTGGCCTGGTCATGGTTCCTGGCCGCGGTCCTGATCACCGCGATCTTCACGCCATGGGTCTCCGCGTACCGGCCCGATCTTGGATTCATCAGCGCGGCGATCGCCTTCGTTTACGCCGTGCTTCTCTTTGCTTCTGTCCTGCTGCATGAGTTCGCGCACGCCGTTGCGGCGAGGGCCTTCGGCTACCACATCGTGTCGATCGAACTCAATGTGTGGGGCGGCAACACAAGTTTCAATGAGGCGCCGGCGCAGGATTCACGGCGGGCACGCAACAGCATTGTCATTTCACTCGTCGGACCCGTGACCAACCTGGCCCTCGGAGCCATCGGCTGGGCCCTGCTCGACGCAGTTACGCCAGGAAGCCTCCCTTTCCTCCTGCTCTTTGCGATCACATTCGCAAACATTGCTCTCGGGGTGGTCAATCTGCTGCCCGGGCTGCCGCTCGACGGCGGCAGGGCGTTGGAATCGGTCGTTTGGCGGATCGGCGGCGACAAGTACCGGGGCACGATAATCGCCAGCTGGGCGGGCCGAGGGATTGCCGTGCTCGTCGTCGCCTACACCCTGGTCTGGCCGTTGCTGCAGGGCTCAACGCCCTCGATATTCACCGTGCTCTGGGGCGGGCTGATCGCCTTCTTCATGTGGAACAGCGCAAGTTCGGAAGCAAAAGCCGCCAAGATCAAACGACGGGTTGCCTCTTTCGACCTGCAACACGTCAGCCAGCCAGCAATCGCAGTGAACCAGCATGCCACGCTGCTTCAGGCCACGACCGCAGCGCAGCAATCCGGCGGCGGCCTTGCCAGGATCATTGTCTTCGACGAATCGGGCCGGCCCTCGGGAATTGTCGAACCACAGACCGTCAATTCCATTCCGATCGAATCGTGGGATTCAACCAACATCAGCCAGTGCACCCAGCTGCTTGGCCCATGGATTGCCGCCGCTGCCGGGCAGGACACGCGTACAGTGCTTGAGGCGCTTTCCCAGCAGCCGCACACTGAATACGTTCTGCTGGTGAAGAACGACGCCATCACCGGTCTGGTGGAAACCAAACTGCTCTTTCAGGACCTGATGGACCCCTGATGGACCCCTGATCCGGTCGGCTGCGGCCGGTCCGGTAAGGCATTTCGCCTGAGCACGCATAGACTTATCCGGCGATGACTACGACTTCAGCTACGCCTCCCGGCGACGACCACATTCCCTTCGAACCCGTCGGCGCGTCCGAGCGCCGCGGCCCGCTACGTGCCGGCGACCGGGTTCAGCTCACCGACGCCAAGGGCCGGATGCACACCATCACCCTGCAGCCCGGGCATGCGTTCCATACCCATCGGGGTTCATTTCAGCACGACGAGCTGATCGGCCGGCCCGAAGGCACCGTAATCCGGAACAGCTCAGGCACCGAGTACCAGACACTGCGTCCGCTGCTCAGCGATTTCGTGTTGTCAATGCCGCGCGGCGCTGCCGTGATCTATCCCAAGGATGCCGGGCAGATCATCACCATGGCCGATATCTTCCCCGGTGCCCGAGTCGTGGAAGCAGGCGTCGGCTCCGGTGCCCTCTCGCTATCCCTGCTTCGTGCGGTCGGCGATCACGGACACCTGCACTCCTTCGAGCGCAGGGCGGACTTCGCCGAAATCGCACAGGGCAACGTCGCCGATTTCTTCGGTCGCCATCACCCGGCATGGACAGTCACCGTCGGCGACCTCGCCGAGACTCTTCCGACGGCTGAGCCCGCCGGAAGCATAGACCGCGTCGTTCTCGACATGCTGGCTCCCTGGGAGTGCCTCGACGCGGTGGCAACCGTGCTGGCCCCCGGCGGCGTGCTGATCAACTACGTGGCGACCGCGACCCAGCTCTCGCGTACAGCTGAGGCGTTGCGGGCCGATGGCCGGTTCACGGAACCTGCTGCCTGGGAGTCAATGGTCCGTGGCTGGCATCTGGACGGCCTCGCGGTACGTCCCGAACACCGGATGATCGGACATACCGGATTCCTGCTGACCTCCCGGCGGCTGGCCGACGGCACAGCACCTCTCACCCGGCGCCGCCGTCCGCAAGGCACCGAGGCCACGCCAGAGGACAAAGCCGCCTGGACGGGGGAGACCTTCACCGACGAAGCTCTTGGCGAGCGGCCAACGTCGGCAAAGAAGATCCGGCGGGTGATTAGGGACACCGGGAACCGGCCACAGATCGTCGAGCGACACAGTGGATCCGCAGCCGGGCAGGCTGAAGCGACATCGACTGCTCCCGGGGAAGCCGACCAGTAGAACATGCCGGTCGCAAAGCCGGTGTCGCCGTGAGAACTCCCAGCCTCACTCGGTAGAGTCAGGTAAGAGGCATCGACTGCTGGGAGGCGTTATGAGCGAGAACACGAATTCCTACGAGTCTGAGTCGGGTCGCCAGCTTGCATCATTGCGGGCCGAAGTTGCCGGTTTACGGCGAGATATGCACGATTTGTCCCAGCGCAACGAACGGCTGGTTTCGACACTCCAATCCGCCCGTGAAGAGCTCGTCCGGCTCAAGGAAGAAACCGAGCGGATGGGGCTGCCACCCAACAGTTTCGCCACTGTGTTCGACCTGGTAACCACCCCGGATGGCAGCTTTATCGACGTGATCCATGCGGGGCGCAAATTACGCGTGGCGTATGCGCCCGAGGTCGACATCGACAGGCTGAAGCCCGGACATGAAGTAATGCTGAACGAATCCCTCGTGGTCGTCGGAGTCAGCAGCTTCGAGCGCACCGGCGAGCTGATGACTATCAAGGAACTCCTTGATCACGACCGCGCTCTGATGGTCGGCCATGCCGATGAAGAGCGGGTCGTTCTTCTGGCGGGTCCGCTTCGCGATGCCAAGCTGCGGATCGGCGACGCGCTTACCTGCGACAGCCGCACCGGGATGGCCTACGAAAAGATTCCTCGCGCCGAGGTGCAGAACCTGGTACTCGAAGAAGTGCCGGATATCCAGTACACCGATGTCGGTGGGCTGCACTCCCAGATCGAACAGATCAAGGATGCCGTCGAAC
The DNA here is from genome assembly GCF_025787225.1 of Saxibacter everestensis. Lineage (NCBI taxonomy): Bacteria > Bacillati > Actinomycetota > Actinomycetes > Micrococcales > Brevibacteriaceae > Saxibacter > Saxibacter everestensis. The sequence continues at coordinate 1,604,098 of NZ_CP090958.1, read as the reverse complement.
TGCCGTTCCTGCACCCCGACCTCTACCGTGAGCACGGCCTCAAGGCGCCGAAGGGGATTCTGCTGTACGGCCCGCCCGGTTGCGGTAAGACGCTGATCGCCAAGGCCGTTGCCAACGCTTTGGCACAACGCGTCGCCGAGCGTCAGGTCGGAACCTCCGAGGAACGCAGCCGCGAATCGAAGAGCTACTTCCTGAACATCAAGGGCCCGGAACTGCTGGACAAGTACGTCGGCGAGACGGAACGCCATATCCGGCTGATCTTTGCCCGCGCACGGGAAAAGGCGTCCGAGGGAAGTCCGGTCGTCGTCTTCTTCGACGAGATGGATTCGCTGTTCCGCACCCGGGGCACCGGCGTCTCCTCGGACGTGGAAACCACCATCGTTCCGCAGCTGCTGAGCGAGATCGACGGCGTGGAGCGGCTCGACAATGTCATCGTGATTGGCGCGTCCAACCGCGAGGACATGATCGATCCGGCAATTCTTCGTCCGGGCCGGCTGGACGTGAAGATCAAGATCGAGCGCCCGGACGCCGAGGCGGCCACCGATATCTTCGCCAAGTACCTGATAACCGATCTGCCGTTGCACGACGACGATCTCCAGGCGAACGGCGGCGACCGCGCGGCGACTGTGACGAACATGATTCAGCGCACTGTCGAGCGGATGTACGCCGTGGACGAGTCGAACGAGTTCCTGGAAGTCACCTATGCCAACGGTGACAAGGAGATCCTGTACTTCAAGGACTTTTCATCCGGCGCCATGATCCAGAATGTGGTCGACCGGGCCAAGAAGGCGGCGATCAAGGAGTTCCTCGGTTCCGGCCAGCACGGCCTCCGGATCGAACACCTGCTGAGTGCCTGTGTCGATGAGTTCCGGGAGCACGAGGACCTGCCGAACACGACGAACCCGGACGATTGGGCAAAGATCTCGGGTAAGAAGGGCGAACGGATCGTTTACATCCGGACAATTATCCAGAGCAAGGAAGGTGCGGTGCCGGGCAAGGCAATCGACACAGTGAACAACACCGGCCAGTACCTGTAGCCGGTTTCGGCTGTCAACGGGAGGGCTGGTTCCCGTCGGGAGGCTTCAAGCCGCCCGACCGGCGACTAGCCCTCCCGTCGGCGTCGGACCAAGAGGATCGCCAAGGCCCGCCAGCCGAGCAGGAAGGCGCCGAGCACCGCGGTTGCCACGATGATGAAGCTGGGCTGCGCGCCCTGGTTCGATGCCAGACGCAGCAGCATCCCTACCGCCACGGTCGCCAGCCAGATCACGATGCCCGGCACGACGAGTCCCAGCGGCTTGCGCCATCCGCGGCTGACCAGCCAGCCGATGGCCAGGCCGGCCAGGAACGGCCACCAGGTCGTCAGCGTGCCGGCAATGGTGAAGCCTTCGTCGTGATTCCGGCGGCCGATCAGCACGAAGATCAGCACCAGGGCAATGTCGACGACCACGGCCGTCAGCGCCAATTTCCGGGACGTTTGCCGTGCAGGAGCGGAATTCTTTATCGATGACACACAACAACCATAGGCGCTCGGAGTGTCAATCCCGGCTCAACATAGGGTTGTGAGCATGAGCGTTCACCGGGTGATGGGAATTGAGACAGAGTACGGGGTCAGTACGCCTGGCGACCCGAATGCCAACCCGATGCTGATGTCCTCGCGGGTTGTGCATGCCTATGCTGCGCCTCGCGGTCTGCGGCCGGCCCAGGCGCACTGGGACTTCTCCGATGAAACGCCGCTGCGTGACGCCCGCGGCTTCGAGATGTCGCGCGAGGCGGCGGACCGAAGCCAGCTCACCGATGAAATGGCGCAGGCCGATGAGCCGCATCTGGTCAATGTCGTTCTGCCCAATGGCGCGCGGCTCTACGTCGACCACGCTCATCCGGAGTATTCGTCCCCGGAAGTGACGAACCCGTTGGACGCCGTGCGCTGGGACAAGGCCGGGGAGATGGTGATGCTCGCTGCGGTCCGCCAGCTTGCGGGTGAAACTCACAGCCCGCCGGTGAATCTGTACAAGAACAACGTTGACGGCAAAGGATCGTCATACGGAACACATGAGAACTACCTGATGCCGCGCAGCACGCCGTTCGGGCGGATCGTCGAGGGAGTCATCCCATTCTTCGTCAGCCGGCAAATCTTTACCGGTGCAGGACGGCTCGGAATCGGGCAGCGTTCGGAGCGCAGCGGCTTCCAGATCAGCCAGCGGACGGACTACTTCGAGACCGAAGTCGGCCTGGAGACGACGCTGAAGCGCCCGATCGTGAACACAAGGGACGAGCCACATGCAGTGCCCGACCGGTACCGGCGACTGCACGTCATCATCGGCGACGCGAACCAGTCGGAGACAGCGACGTTCCTCAAGATGGGCGCCACGTCGCTCGTGCTCGGCCTGATCGAGAACGGCCGCTCACCTGATATCGAACTTGAGGATCCGATCCAGGCGCTCTACGACATCGGTCACGACACCAGCTGCACCGTGAAAGTCCCGCTGGTCGGCGGCCAACGGCTGTCCGCCGTCGAGCTGCAGCGGCGCTACCTCGACGCGGCCGAAAGCTGGGTTGGTTCGGACACCGATCCGCAGACAGCCAGAGTCCTTGAGCTATGGGCCGATGTCCTGGATCGGCTCGAGGACGACCCGCTTGGCTGTTCCGACATCCTGGACTGGGTAGCGAAACTCAAACTGCTCCAGGGCTTCCAGGAACGTGAACGGCTGGGCTGGGACAGCGCCAAGCTCGCTCTGATCGACCTTCAATTCGCCGACATCCGGCCTGAAAAGGGATTGTTTCAGAAGCTCGCGCAACGCGGTGAGGTCCGGACGCTGTTCGACGATGCGGCAATCGCGGCGGCCGTCGCCGGGCCGCCGGAGGACACCCGGGCTTATTTTCGGGGCCGCTGTGTGCAAAAGTATGGCCGAAACGTGGCGGCGGCGAGCTGGGACTCGGTCGTCTTCGATGTCTCGTCCCGGCCCTCACTGCAACGAATCCCGATGCTCGAGCCGCTCAGGGGAACCCGCGAGCACGTAGGAGCGTTGCTCGATTCAGCCGACACGGCGTCGGAGCTTCTGGATGCTTTAACCAGCCCGTGAACTGCTGGCTGTCAGCGGGGCGGCATAGGATCGGGCCTAAAGCCGTTGAAATAGTCGTACCACATCGAACCAGGAGGAATGATGGCCGGACAGGATCGCACCAATCCAACTCGCCGCGAACACGATGCGCCAGAACCCGCGGAGCCCGCAGTCCCGGCTGCCGCGGCGCAGGCCGACACGGCCGCCGTCGACGACCTGCTCGACGAGATCGATGATGTGCTTGAAACCAACGCCGAATCGTTCGTACGGAACTTCGTGCAGAAGGGTGGTCAGTAAGTGAGCCAGGCCCATTCGGGATCCGTCGGTTACCAGGGACTTCCTGGCCCGTTTCTGAGCACGAGCACGTCGTCGTTTCAGGACTTCCTTCTCGCTGCCGCTCCCGAACTACTGCCGTCACGCCGTCCGCTGCCGGCAGGTACCATCCCTGAGTCACCGCATGGCACGACCATTGTCGCGATGACGTTCAACGGGGGAGCGCTGATCGCAGGAGATCGACGCGCCACTATGGGTAACATCATTGCGTCCCGTCACATCGAGAAGGTCTTCCCGACCGACCATTTTTCGGCTGTGGGCATCGCTGGTTCGGCCGGACTGGCGATTGAGCTGATCCGGTTGTTCCAGGTGGAGCTCGAGCACTACGAGAAGATCGAAGGCGCCCTGCTGAGCCTCGAAGGTAAGGCCAATCGGCTTGCCGGGATGATCAGGTCGAACCTTGGCCTTGCAATGCAGGGGCTGGCCGTTGTGCCACTTTTCGCGGGATACGATCCGGACCTCAGCACGGGGCGGATCTTCTCCTTCGACGTCACGGGCGGCCGCTACGAGGAGCACGATCACCATTCAGTCGGTTCCGGTTCGGTTTTCTCCCGCGGATCGCTGAAGAAACTGTGGAAGCCGGAGCTTGAGATCGAGGATGCCGTGCGGGTTGCGGTCGAGGCGCTGTATGACGCTGCGGACGACGATTCGGCCACCGGCGGCCCCGACCTCACCAGGTCGTTGTGGCCGGTGATCTACACGATCACAGCCGACGGACGGCATCGGGTTCCGGACAGCGACCTCAGCGCGGCGTCGCACGCGATCGTCGCCGAGCGCACATCCGCACCAGGGGAGGCGTAAGCCATGACGATGCCGTTCTACGTCTCACCCGAGCAAATGATGAAGGACCGCGCTGACTATGCCCGTAAAGGCATCGCGCGCGGTCGTTCGGTTGTCGTCCTCAGCTACCAGGACGGCCTGGCATTCATCGCGGAGAACCCCTCGAAGGCGCTGCACAAGGTTGCCGAGATCTACGACCGGATCGCTTTCGCCGCGGTCGGAAAGTACAACGAGTTCGAGAACCTGCGGCAGGCCGGCGTTCGATACGCGGACCTTCGAGGCTATTCGTATGACCGTTCAGACGTGACCGCACGCGGGCTCGCCAATGCCTACGCACAGACACTCGGGGCGGTCTTCACGACCGAATCGAAGCCCTACGAGGTGGAAATCGTGGTCGCGGAACTTGGCGAACGCTCCGCCGACGACCAGATCTACCGGCTGACCTACGACGGCTCTGTGGTCGACGAGCAACACCTGGTTGCGATGGGCGGCAAATCCGAGCAAGTGACCGCGGCGCTCAGCGAGGCATGGCAAGCCGACCTGCCGCTTGCCGAGGCACTTTCGGTCGGCGTCAAGGCGCTGGCGGCTGGAAGCGAGACGGCGCCGACTTCGACAGTCCTTGAAGTTGCGGTGATGGAACGCGGAGCACGGCGCAGGACCTTCCGCCGGCTCACGGTCAACGAGGTCGCTTCGCTGTTAGACGAATAGAACAGGAGCCCGCCATGGCACGACGAATTTTCGGCATCGAGACCGAGTATGGCGTCGCCTACTCTGCGGCCGGTGAGCGTCAGCTCAGCGCGGAGGAAGTGGCACGATACCTGTTCCGCAAGGTCGTGTCATGGGGGCGTTCGTCGAACGTCTTTCTGCGCAACGGCTCACGTCTTTACCTGGACGTCGGTTCGCACCCGGAGTACGCCACGGCAGAATGCGATGACGTTCAGCAGCTCGTCGTGCACGACCGGGCAGGGGAACGCATTCTGGAGGGACTGGTCAACGATGCGCAGCAGCGTCTCGATTTCGAGGGTTTCGTCGGCCAAGCGTATTTATTCAAGAACAACACTGATTCCGCCGGGAACTCCTACGGCTGCCACGAAAACTACCTGATCGCCCGCAAAGGCGAGTTTTCACGGCTTGCCGACGTGCTGCTGCCATTTCTGGTCACCCGGCAATTGATCGTCGGCGCCGGGAAGGTGCTGAACACGACAAGCGGTGCGACCTACTGCCTGTCACAGCGGGCGGACCACGTGTGGGAAGGCGTCTCTTCGGCGACGACCCGCTCCCGGCCGATTATCAATACCCGGGACGAGCCGCACGCGGACGCCGAACTCTACCGCAGGCTGCACGTCATCGTCGGTGACTCGAACATGTCGGAGACCACAACACTGCTGAAGGTCGGCAGCACGGGAATCATCCTGGACATGATCGAGGCCGGGACGCCATTGCGGGACATGACGATGGAGAATCCGATCCGCGCGATTCGGGACATCAGTCACGATCCCACCGGGATGAAGCAGATCCGGCTCACGAACGGGAAGGTCGTCAGCGCGCTCGACCTGCAGGAAGAGTACCTCGCGAAGGCGCAGGCCTTCGCGGCGGAGAACGAGACAAGCGTCGGGTCCGAGGAACATACAAAAATGGTGCTGGACCTGTGGGAACGGACGCTGTACGCGCTGCGGGTCGGCGACAGCTCACTGATCGACCGGGAAATCGATTGGGCGATCAAGAAGAAGCTGATCGATCGCTACCGGGCAAAGCACGACCTCGATCTCTCCGATGTGCGGGTAGCCAGGCTCGACCTGGCTTATCACGACATTTCGCGCACTCGCGGACTGTACAACCTGCTAGCCGCCAGGGGCATGGTCGAGCGGGTCAGCGCCGACATCGACGTTTTCGAGGCCACCGCGCTCCCGCCGAGCACGACCAGGGCCAAGCTCCGTGGCGATTTCATCAGGGCCGCCCAGGACCACCGCCGGGACTTCACCGTGGACTGGGTTCATCTGAAGCTGAACGACCAGGCGCAGCGCACGGTGCTGTGCAAGGATCCATTCCGCAGTGTCGACGACCGGGTGGAACGGCTGATCGCCAGTATGTGATCGAGCTGTGTGAGCCGATGAGCCGAAACCGGTAGGCTGGTTGTCGTTTGGTTGTAGATCAACGGGAGTGTTTGTGCGACGTAGGTATCTGGGTGCTGTGGCGGCCTTCGCATTGTTGCTAGCAGGCTGCGGGGGAGAAGGCGAAGCCAGTCCATCGGCCTCGGCGGCGCCGACACCGAGCAGCATCTCAGCCGAAGACGCGAAATCCAAGAGCATTGAGGACATCGCGGTCAAAGGCAAAGCCGACAAGGAGCCGAAGGTCAGCTTCGAGGCTCCGCTTGTCGTCGAAAAGGACGGTAGCAAAGTCCTGGACGAGGGCGATGGCAAGAAGGTGAAAGCAGGCCAGCAGGTCACGGCGAACATGACGCTTGTCAGCGGAAACGATGGCAACGCGCTCGAGTCGAGCTATAAGTCGGGGGAACCTGCAGGCTTCCCGGTGGACAAGGAACAGATCGCCGAAACGCTGTACGACGCGGTGGTGGACAAGAAGCTCGGCAGCCGCATCCTGCTGGTGCTCAACGGCGCGGCCAAGGAGGGCGAGGCGGAGCAAACACTTGTCTACGTCATCGATCTCGTTTCCGCAAAGGATGTTCCGAAGCCACTCGACCGTGCCGAAGGTGAGAAGGTCGACCCGAAGAAGGGCCTGCCTACAGTCGAGCTAGCCAAGGATGGCAAGCCAACGATCACTGTCCCGAAGGCGGACCCGCCAAAGGACCTCACCGTCCAGCCACTGATCAAGGGCAAGGGCGAGAAAGTCAGCGCCGGCCAGACGGTCACGGTGCACTACACCGGCGTGCTGTGGGATGGCGGCGAGCAGTTCGACTCCAGCTGGGACAAGGGTCAGCCGTACCCGGTGCCGAACATCGGGCAGGCTCAGGTCATCGACGGATGGAACGAAGCACTTGTCGGCCAGACTGTTGGCAGTCAGCTTCTGCTGGTCGTGCCGGCGGACAAGGGCTACGGCAACGAGCCCAAGGGTTCGATCCCCGCTGACTCCACGCTGGTTTTCGTCGTCGACATCCTGCAGGCCAGCTAGCCCGGCTGCTGTTTGCTGATCCGCCAGCGGACGCCGGCAACCTGCCGGGGCCACTGGCTGCCGTGGCCACTGGCGGAGCGATTGCAGCTGAACCGGCCAGCGCCTGAACCAACCAGCGCCCGAACCAAAGCAAGAACCCACACAAGAAGGAGAAAAGACTGATGGCATTCGATCGGAAGAAACCACAGATTGACTTCCCAGGCGACGCAGCTCCAACCGAGCTCGTCATCGTCGATGAAATCGAAGGCGACGGCGAGGAGGCGACCGCCGGCAGCATCGTCAGCGCACACTATGTCGGCGTGGCGTTCTCCACCGGCGAAGAGTTCGATGCGTCCTGGAATCGCGGTCAGCCGCTGGACTTCCAGGTTGGCGTCGGACAGGTCATTGCCGGCTGGGACCAGGGTATCCAGGGCATGAAGGTCGGCGGACGCCGTCGCCTGACGATCCCATCGGACCTCGCCTACGGCGAGCGGGGCGCGCCGGGAGCGATCGCACCGAACGAGACGCTGATTTTCGTCGTCGACCTGGTGGGCGTCCGCTAACCAGCGCTAGTTTTTAACTACGGGCCCCGCTTTCATTGAAGGCGGGGCCCGTTGTCTATCGGGGATTGTTTATCGGAGGCAGGGGCGCTATCAGCCGACCACCGGCTAGGTGAGCAGCAGTGCGGCGTATCGGCCGGCAGCGGCCGCGGCCAGGAATGATGAGGGGTCCTCGTCCAGTCCGCGTCCCATCGTTGAGAGTCGTGCCGGGCTGCCCTGCAAGGCCTGATACAACCCGTCCGTCGCAACCTCCACAAGTGAGTGCCTGCCCCGGGGCACGCCGAGCTGCAGTGCCTGTTCGACAACCCTGGCGCCGAGATCCGCGAGCTCACCGCTGAACTTCGGCACCACGACCTCGCTCGGGGCCAGGGCAACCTTCCCGTACGCGGTCAGCGAGTGGTGCGAGATTCCGAGGTGACGTTCACGCAGGTCCGCGCCGGACACCCGCAGCGAGGCAATCGGCCGGCCGCCAAGTACCCCGGCCGCGTTCAGCGCCTCGCCTGCGGCAACGCCCGAGAATCCCCATGGCGTGCCGGTGCCGAGGTTACCGGGGCCCTGCGCCACGATGACAATATCGGCCTTCAGTACCTCTTTGGCGGCGAGTAATCCGGTGTGCACGGTGACCGCCTCAAGGTCACCGCCGAAGCTCTGCCCGACGCTGACCGTGCCCAGCAACCGGCCGGCCGAGGTCAGTTCCGCTACGGACCGGGAGAAGCGGGCAGGCAACGCGCCGCCATCCGTCATCACGTACGCCACGCGGGCGCCGGGGCTCGCGGCATAAATTCCGGCCACGATCGCCGGCACGGCCGAATGAAGATCGGCCACAATGACTGGCAGGCCTTCGAGCGAAGCTACGTCACGCAGCGTTTCGTGGTGCGGCGACTCCTGGTCGTCGACGCCAAGCACCATCGTCTGCAACGGCGTATACCGGGCCTTGACCAGGTGACCGTCGGACGGCGGCGGGTCAGCCGGCAACCGATCCGGAATCGCCACAATCAAGGCAAATCCGCCGGTTCCGAGCCCACGCGCCAGCGCGGAAACGTTGAGCAGAACGCGGTCGTCCACCTCAGGCCTTCCGATCTCGTCCAGGAAGGCGATGGCGCGGATCTCGACCGGCTCGCTCGCCTCGGGCAGGGGCGTAGCCAGCCGCACGACGACTTCCCGCACGCCAGGCCATTCCGCTCGCTGGGAAATTACCCGTCCTTCACGCCAATGAATCACGCCTCGACGCTACCAAACGTGTAGGTTACTTATCGTGGCATCTGTGTCTTCCCAGCGAACTGAACGTTTGCTCAATCTCGTTATCGCGTTGCTGTGGACGCGTACCTGGCTCAGCAAGGAACAAATCCGGCAGGCCGTGCCGCAGTACTCGACCCAAAAGTCGTCCGACGCATTCGAGCGCATGTTCGAGCGGGACAAGGACGATTTACGAGAATTGGGCATTCCGGTGCTGACCGGATCATCCGAGTCCTATTTCGATGACGACACCACCACGATGGGCTACAAGATCGATCGGGAAGCCTATGAGCTGCCGCCGCTGAACTTCACCCAGGCCGAAGCCACCGTGCTTGGCCTGGCGTCCCGGGTCTGGCAACAGGCATCACTTGCCGGCCCGGCGGCACGTGCGCTGACCAAGCTCAAGGCACTCGGCGTCGAAGCCGACCAGGAGTCGCTGATCGGCGTCGAGCCGAGGGTACGAACGTCCGAGCCTGCGTTCGCGCCGCTGTACCGTGCGGTGATCAGCAAAACCGTCGTCACCTTCAGTTACCGCAAACCCGGCGGCCAGTCCGCTCCGACCCTGCGCCGGCTGCAGCCCTGGGGCCTGCTGACCTGGCATGGGCGCTGGTACGTCAGTGGTTACGACCTCGATCGGGACGCGGCGCGGGTTTTCCGGCTTTCCCGCATTGAAGGCAACGTCAAATCTGACAGCAAGCCCGGCGCTTACACAATTCCGGATGACTTCGACGCTCGTGCCGTCCTGGCTTCACGATCGAGCGACGTGGTGGAGCAGACGGCCAAGCTGCAGCTAGCCCCCGGCACGGCCCATTCACTGCGGATGCGGGCGGAGCGGGGCGTGGAAGAGCCGAACAACTGGGACGGCGATGAGATCAGTATCCGGTTCACCGACACCCGGTCCTTCGCGGCAGAACTGGCCAGCTACGGGCCGGACGTCTACGTTCTGACTCCGGAATCGCTCCGGCAGGCCGTCATCAACCATCTGCAACGATTCCTTGAGGAGGCTGAGTAGATGGCCGTCGTACCGGCGCCGGACCACCTGTCGCGATTGCTCGCCATGGTGCCGTATCTCCTTGACCATCAGGGGGTGGCGCTGTCCGAGACCGCAAAGCACTTCGGCATCAGCGAAGACGATGTCGTGTCCGACCTCGAGTTGTTGTTCGTTTGCGGAACCCCCGGCCATATGCCGGATGACCTGATCGAGGCTGACTGGGAATCCGGCCAGGTGTTCCTCGGCAACGCCGAGGAACTCGCCAAACCTGTGCGCCTGTCGTTCGATGAGGCCCTGAGCCTGATCGTGGGCCTGCGAACCCTCGCCGACGTCGCGGGGCTGCACGACCGGGAATCGCTGGACAGCGCGCTGGCAAAGCTGACCGAAGCCACCGGGGACTCGTCCGCGGCGGCGCGCTCGGTTCGGGTAGACCTGGACAGCGCGGGCGCCGAGAACGTCATAGCTGACCTGCGTCGCGCCCTGAGCACCAGCCGACGGGTTCACATCAAGTACCTGGTGCCGCAGCGCGACGAGGTCACCGAACGGGACGTCGACCCGATGCGCCTTCTGACTTCCGACGGCCAGTGGTACCTCGAGGGGTGGTGTCATAGGGCGGAGGACGTCCGCTTGTTCCGCACTGACCGGATTTCAGACATCGAGGTACTGAACGTGGCAGGCACCCCTCCGGCAAGCGCCAGATCCCGAAATCTGGACAAGGGAATTTTTGCGCCGTCGGAGACCGATATCGAGGTCACGCTTGAACTCGATCCGCAGTCCGCCTGGATCGCCGAATACTACCCGATCCAAACCAGCAGGGACCTACCCGAGGGGCGACTCGAAGTCACCTTGCGCACGGCGGACACCGCCTGGCTTGGCCCCCTTCTGCTTCGCGAGGGCGGTAGCGCGCGCGTGGTGAATCCACCAGGCATCAACCTCGACGCAGCTCAGGTAGCGCGCGCTGCTCTGACCCGATACGCCCAGACGTTAGGCTAGTGACAATGACTTGGTGGATGTGGGTAATACTGTGGACCGTTCTGGTACTGGCGGCTCTGGCGATTCTGGCCTACCTCGGCTTCACGCTGTTCCGCAAGGGCGTCACGCTGATGGAAGAGGTCGCCGATACCGGCGAGAAGCTCGCCGAGCTGACGGATCAGGTCGAGCAGCTGGGAGATGCCAGTGAATCTCAAGCCGAATTGGCGATTTTCGCCGACCCGACGCAGCTTCGGGCCCGGCGCATTCGCGACCGGCGCACAAAGCTTAGAGCGAAACAGAAAAGCTCACGCTAGCGCACATCGCGCTGGCGGTGCACGTAGTATTGACTAGAGACGTCCCTTCCTAGGAGGCAGCACCATGCGACCAGAGCCGTGGCACATTCTTATTCTGTTGATCGTTATTCTGCTCATTTTTGGTGCGCCAAAACTGCCGGGGATGGCTCGTAACATCGGCAAGTCCCTGAAGATCTTCAAGTCAGAGGTCAAGGATCTCCGGGACGACAAGCCCGATGACGAAGACGACGACGCAGACCGCCAGGTACAGCGGCCGTTGGAAGGCCGGGTAGTCGACACTCCGCAGACCCCGAAGCAGACCCCTGAGCAGACCGGCCGTCCCAACGGCAGCTCTGACGCCTAGACCGGCGTGGCGCGGACATTGGCGCGTCGCACGAGAGATCCCGAAGGGCGAATGCCCCTAAAAGGGCACCTTATCGAGCTGCGCAATCGCCTCATCATCGCTGCCGTCGCCATCGTCCTCGGTGGAGTGGCCGGCTGGTTTCTCTACGACGTGGTGTTCGAAATCCTGCAGCGGCCCGTTCTCGAGGTCGGCGGCCGGGAAGGACGCAACGCCGAGGTGAACTTCGCCGGGGTCGCCTCCGCCTTCGACATGAAGATCAAGATGTCGTTGTTCATCGGCATCATCATCACCTCGCCGGTCTGGCTTTACCAGGTCTGGGCATTCGTCACCCCTGGGTTGACCAAGAAGGAGCGGCGGTTTTCGCTGAGCTTCCTGGCGGCAGCAGTTCCATTGTTTCTGGGCGGCGCCTCGCTGGCGTTCTTCGCGCTACCGAACGCCGTGAAGGCGCTGACCGAGTTCACCCCCTCGGGCGCTTCCAACATCATCCCGGCACAGGACTACCTGACCTTCGTGATGGTCATCATCCTGGTGTTCGGACTGGCGTTCGTGCTTCCGGTGATAATGGTCGGCCTGAACCTGATGGGTATTCTGACCGCCAAACGCATCCTCAAGTCCTGGCGGATCATTGTGCTTATCGTGTTCACCTTCGCCGCGGTGGCCACCCCGTCGCCCGATGCGCTGTCGATGTTCTTTCTCGTCCTTCCCATGCTGCTGTTGTTCATGCTGGCCTGGGGAGTGTGCGTGCTGGGCGACAAGCGGCGAAAGGCGAGGGCGATTGCCGACGGCACCTGGGTTCCCGATGAGGACGAGGCCGACGAGTAGCTCTTCGCCCACCGGGCCGGGTTCTGTTACGGCAGCATCGAACAACTAGGGTGGAACCATGTCTACGCCCGCCGAAAGATACGCACACGCGCGGCAGCAGGCGAAGGCCGCCAGGACTGAACTGGCCGCCTTCACAGCCGGCATCGGCTTCGAGCTCGATGAATTCCAGGAGCAGGCCTGCATCGCCCTCGAAGCGGGAAGGTCAGTCCTGGTCGCGGCGCCGACCGGGGCGGGCAAGACAGTGGTGGCGGAGTTCGGTGTTCACCTGGCCGTCTCGCAAGGCAAGAAAGCCTTTTACACCACACCGATCAAGGCGCTGAGCAACCAGAAGTACGCCGAACTCGTCTCCGTCTACGGTGAGGAATCGGTCGGCCTGCTGACCGGCGATCTGACCATCAACGGTGAAGCCCAGATCGTGGTGATGACGACCGAGGTGCTGCGCAACATGCTCTACGCGGACTCCGCCGCGCTGGATGGCCTTGGTTACGTCGTGATGGACGAGGTGCACTACCTCGCCGACCGCTTTCGCGGCCCGGTCTGGGAGGAGGTCATCATTCACCTTCCAGCGCCGGTGCGCCTCATCTCGCTGTCCGCAACCGTCTCGAACGCGGAGGAGTTCGGCGCCTGGCTGGCCGAAGTCCGCGGCAGGACAGACGTCATCGTCTCAGAACACCGGCCGGTGCCACTTTGGCAGCATATTATGGCGGGCACCTCGCTCTACGATCTTTTCGAAAGCGACGATTCCACTCGGGTCAACCCTGAACTGCTGAAACTTGCGGAACAGGAATCTCGCCGCAGCCGCCTCGGTCAGCCAGGTCATCGGCGGAACAGAAACCGTCGCAACGACAGCAGGCGCGGAACCAGCCCGGCTGAAGGCGTCGTCCCGAAAGCATCCCGGATCGCGGTGCTGAAGCGCCTCGATGCCGAAGGGTTGCTTCCGGCGATCACCTTCATTTTCTCCCGGGCCGGATGCGACGCCGCGGTGCACCAGTGCCTATCGGCGAAGCTGTCGCTGACCACGCCACAGGAACGTGCCACCATTCGCTCAATCGTCGAGGAACGCTGCGCCGACCTTTCCAGCGAGGACCTCGACGTGCTCGGCTATGCCAGCTTCCGGGACGGACTGATCCACGGCTTCGCGGCCCACCACGCCGGCATGCTTCCCACGTTCAAGGAGTTGGTCGAGCAGCTTTTCCTCGCCGGCTATGTGCGGGCGGTTTTCGCCACCGAAACGCTTGCGCTCGGCATCAACATGCCGGCCCGCACCGTGGTGCTGGAGAAACTGGTCAAGTTCAATGGCGAGACTCACTCGGAGATCACCGCGGGGGAGTACACCCAGCTCACCGGGCGGGCCGGCCGCCGCGGAATCGACGTCGAAGGCCACGCGGTCGTGCTCTGGGCACCGGGGATCGATCCCTCGGGTGTGGGCGGTCTCGCCTCACGGCGCACCTACGAGCTGAAGTCGAGTTTTCGACCGACGTACAACATGTCCGCCAACCTGGTGACTCAGGTCGGCCGGGAAGAGGCTCGAAAGGTCCTGGAGACCTCGTTCGCACAGTTTCAGGCGGACAAGGGGGTTGTCGGCATCGCCCGTCAGGTGCGTCAACGCGAGGAAGCCCTCGCGGGCTACGCCGCGTCGATGGAATGCCATCTCGGCGACTTCTCCGAGTACTTTGAGCTGCGTCGTGAGCTTGGGGCGGCGGAGAAGCGGGCAGCCTCCGGGACGTCACGACTCCGACGCCGTGCCATCGAGGAGTCGATGCTGGCACTCGCCCTTGGCGACGTCATCGAGGTGTCCGGTGGACGACGCGCGGCGATCGGAGTGGTGATTCATCCAGGCCGGGTCGGCAAGAGTTCCGTGCAGCTGCCCACAATTCTGACCGTCGACCGGCATATGCGAGTGCTGCGGGAAAGCGACATTGCGGAGCCCGTCGAAGCGTTGATGCGAATCAAGGTACCGAAACGTTTCGATGCCCGCAGCCCCAAGTCCCGCCGCGATCTCTCCTCCTCGCTTCGCAATGCGGTGAACGAGGGCGGGCTGCCACCTGCCGCTGGCGACAGCCGGATGACCAAACCTCAGCGCACGGCGGCTGAGGACGCCCGGATTGATGACCTCCGCAAGGCCCTTCGGGCCAACCCGTGCCATGGCTGCCCGGACCGTGAGACGCATGCCCGGTTTGCCGAACGCTGGTGGAACCTGCGTAAGGACACCGACGGCCTGGTCCGTCAGATCCGGGGCAGAACCAACTCGATTGCGCGGGTGTTCGACCGCGTGTGCGAGGTACTGGAGAAGCTCGGGTACCTGCCGGACAATACGTCCGTGCTCCGGCGCATCTACGGCGAGAAGGACCTGCTCACGGCTCAGTCGCTGAAGGCAGGGATCTGGGAGGGCCTCGATGCCCCGGAAATTGCGGCACTGGCTTCGACCCTCGTCTTTTCGGCCCGTCGCGAGGAAACCGGGATTATCGAGCGCCTGCCCAGCGCACGGCTGTCCACGTCCCTTGATTCGCTGGTGAAGGTCTGGTCCGAGCTCGACGACATTGAGGCACAGCATAAGCTTCCGCGGACCGCAGAACCGGATTTTGGCCTTGTGTGGCCGATGTTCAAGTGGGCGAACGGGCGGAATCTCGATGCCGTGCTGCGCGGCACCGACCTCGCCGCCGGAGACTTCGTGCGCTGGGCGAAACAGGTCCTGGACCTGCTGGACCAGGTGGCGAAGGTCTCCGACGGTGAAACGCAGCCACGGGTTCGGACCGCGATCGAGAAGGTGCGCCGCGGCGTCGTGGGATACTCAGCCGTCTGACGTCCAGGGCAGAGCTGAATCGCTCGACGGCATCACAAGCTACTTGCGCTGCACCTTCTTCACAAACGTCTCTATATCCGAGCCGAAGGTTGTTTCGGTGGTGAGGTAGGTCCAGGTGGAACTTGGGCGCTTCATCCCGTGTGCCGGCAGGTCCACGCCCTCGCTGGTGAACTCCGCCGCTTCGATTGCCTCGGCGCTTGTGTCCACGACATCCGGCCAGAACGAGGCGAATGCCTGAATCGATTCCTTATTGAACGCCTCATGGGGACGTTCCCGCGCCAGGGTGCGCAGGTGGATGCCCTCGCGCAGGTCGGTCAGGAAGGCGAGGTGCTCGACCCACCGTTCGTCCAGGTGGAACAGCAGAGTCTCAGTAAGCGCCTTCGCGACCACCTCTTCGCCGAACTCGGCTTCGACCTCAACAAGGCGGTCCTTGGCCTTCGCGCGCACATCGTCCTGGCCCTCGCCGTCCTTGCGTACCCTGGAGCGTTTTTCCAGCACCAAGCCGCGCTGCTTCTGGACAAGCTGGTTGAACCGCCAGGTGTCGCGGTGAATCGCGGTGTTCTCGCCCTCGGCCACTCGCTGGGCATGCTCAACCAGTGCCTGAGCGCGCCGGTTGTCGATTCGCCCTTTGTCGTCACCGGCGGTGACGAAACGGCTTGCCTCGGGAACGCGGTGCATCAGTTCGTCGTCGAGGCTGGTGAAGAAGATCGAACGCCCGGGGTCGCCCTGACGCCCGGCACGTCCGCGCAGCTGGTCGTCGAGGCGCGAACTCTGGTAACGCCCGGCTCCGATCACTAACAGCCCGCCGAGCTCGGCGACTTCTTCTCCGCCGAGGCGGATGTCCGTACCGCGGCCTGCCATCTGGGTTGACACGGTGACGGTGCCTTTCGTGCCTGCCCGGGCGATGATCTCAGCCTCCCGGCTGTCGTCCTTGGCGTTAAGCACCTGAACGGCGACACCCTTCTCGGAGAGCTGCTCGGCGAGACGTTCGCTGTCGGACACGCTCCGGGTACCGATCAGAACCGGTCGGCCGGTCTTATGCTGCTCGACGATTTCGGCGATAAGCGCCTTTTCCTTGGAGGACTCCATAATGTAGAGCCGGTCCTCCTCGTCCACTCGCTGCAGCGGAAGGTTTGGTTCGATCACGACGACCTCGAGATCGTAGAATTCGCGCAGGTCGTCGCCGACGGCCACAGCGGTTCCGGTCATTCCGCAGATCAGCCGATACGAGGTGATGAGCTCTTCGACTGTGATGCTGTCAAGGATCTCTCCGCTTTCAGTGGTTTCGAGGCCTTCCTTTGCCTCGATCGCGGCCTGCAGGCCGTCCGGCCAGCGCTGCAGCTGGGCTATCCGACCTCGGGAGTCACTGATCAGCCGCACCCTGCCGCCGTGAACCAGATAATCCACATCGCGGTGCACCAGGGCCTTGGCGTACAGCGCAAGATTGACCGCGGCAAGTGTCTCCGAGTCGTCGCCGTAGAGTTCGATTCCGCCCAGCTTCTCCTCGACCAGATCGATTCCGTCGCTGGTCAGGCTGACGGCTCGGCCGTCCGGGCTGACATCGTAGTGTTCGTCTTTGCTCAGGCCGTCGACCAGCTCGGCGATCTTGGCATCGGCCGGATCGATTTCAGTGCTTCCGGCCAACACGAGGGGCACCCGCGCCTCGTCGATCAGGACCGAGTCGGCTTCATCCACGATGACGACATCGCGCTCGGGGATACGCTTCTCGGCGTCCTCGGTGATGAATCGATCACGAAGCACGTCGAACCCGGCCTCACTGACAGCGGCGTAGCAAACCTCGGAGGCGTAGGCAGCCTGCCGGTTCTCAAGCGTGCTGTTCTGATCGATGCTTGCCGAGGTCACACCGAGTAGGTCGAGCATCGGCGCCATCCACTCGCGATCGCGGCCGGCCAGATAGTCATTTACCGAAAGCACCTGCACGGTGCGGCCCTGCAGCGCGTAGCCGGCGGCAGCCATCGCGCCGACCAGGGTCTTTCCTTCACCGGTCGCCATTTCGACGACGTTGCCGCTGAGCAATCCGAACAGGCCGAGGATCTGCGAATCGAACGCCCTCTCGTCAAGGGTGCGTCGAGCGGCCTCACGTGCAATACCGGCAAATCGAATGTGGGCTTCGCGCCCGGCGAAATCGGAAAAGGCTGCTGCAGCGGCTTCACCCAGCTCGTCGTCGCTGAGCAGTTTCAGGTCGGCTTCCAGCTCAGCGACCTGGGGGAGGGCGGCATCGGTCCAGGCGAAACCCTTCGCTGACTGGCTGCCTGGCCGGTTCAGCAGCTTTGAGAACAGTCCCATCAGATCGCCACCGGCCAGCGGCCATCGATGACGATTCGCGGATCGCGCGATCGCAACCATTCTTGCAGGCCCTTCGCCTGCTCTTGCTTCCAGTCAATCTGCGACAAGTGCAGCTCCTCCAAACTCAAGTCCCGCAGAGCGGGATATTTCTCGGCCATCGCTACCGCAACCCGCGCCGCCGCCACCGCGTCGGCAGTCGCGTTGTGGGCATTCACCAGCGGGACTTCGTAGTGCGCCGCAGTGTGTGCCAGCGTGCGCTTTCCCTTACGGAATCTGTCCAGCTGTTTATCCACCACAAGAGTATCGATCACCCAGCCTAAGCCAGCTTCCTTGGAACTTGGTGGGATCAGCCCCCAGCGAACCGCCTCGGCATGCAGGACCGTGAGGTCGTAACAGACATTGTGGCCGACAACGGGCTCGCCCCGAACCGCAGTGTCGGCGAGGCACTGCAGCAGAGATTCGATGACGAACCGTGGGGCCGCCCCTTCGCGGCGCGCTCTTTCGGTAGTCACCCCGTGTATGGCCGAAGCCTCGGCCGGGATCTCGATGCCTGGATTCACCAACCATTCGGAAGTTTCGCCGATCCAGTGCCGGCCGACCGGATCACCGCCGCGGATCTTCACCATGGTGGCCGTCACGATCCGTGCCCGGGCCGGGTCGACCCCGGTCGTTTCGAGATCGAAAGCCAGCAAAGCACCGCGATGCCAGTGCGATCTGCGACGGGTGAAGCCCAGTCCGTCGAGAGGCAGCGGCACCTTGGTGAGCGGCGCAGGCTCCGCCTCGCCGGCCGTCTCGGCGCGCACCATCAGCGATCCCCTGCCGCCGCGGTGGCAACTCGTTCCCGCGCGGCGAGCAGGCGGCCGAGACTGCTCGCCACGCCCCAGTCCTCGGCCCAGGCAGAGGCCTGGTCGGCATCGGCCGTTGTGAATAATCCATAGCCAGGGAGCTCGTCGGCGGTAACGCCGAGGTCCAGATTCCGGACCGTGTTGACCACCTGCTCCGCGCGGGCAAGCTGCTCGGCGCCGTCGATGACGGCAGCCGCGATCCGGTCGCTGAGGCCGCCGCTCCGGTCTCCACTTCGCGCGGCGGCGATCACGCCCGCCACGGTGCCGAAGGTCCTGATCAGTTTCACCGCGGTCTTTTCACCAACGCCGGCCACTCCCGGCAAGCCATCCGAAGGATCGCCACGAAGGGTAGCCATCGCCGCGTACTGCTCGCCGCTTTCCACCCCGTACTGCTCGGCCAACGTTGCGTTGGTCATCCGTTTCGCGTCCTTGATCGATTTGCCGGGGTAGACGACCTGCACACGATCGGTCTCGTCGAGAAGCTGGAAGAGGTCGCGATCGCCGGTCACCACCAGGCTTGGCTGCCCATTCTGGGCGACCACGCTGGCGATCACATCGTCTGCCTCGTACCCGTCAACGCCGAGAATCGGGATCTGCGCGTGCCGCAGGGCGGTTCGAATCAGGTCGAGTTGAGCGGACAGCTCATCCGGAGTTTCCTCACCGCCACCAGGCCCGACGCGTTGCGCCTTGTAGCTGGGCATCAGCTCCGTGCGGAACTCCGGCCGCCAGTCATTGTCCCAACAGGCAAGCACACTGGGCGTGTTGTTCGCATCGATCAGGGTCGCCAGCATGTCGAGCAGCCCGCGAACGGCGTTCACCGGAGTGCCGTCGGGAGCGGTCAGACTGGTTGGCAGTGCGTAGAAGGCCCGGTAGTACAGCGACGGCGTATCCACGACGAGTGTGGCTTGCTGGTTTGGCGGCGCCTTTGGGTTCGTCACAGTACGACCATATCGTCCGACTACGACACCGGCATGGGTGTGACGCGCGGCACGCGGCAAACTAGAAACCATGACCAAGACCAGCACAAGTAGTAATCAGCGTGTCCTGTTTCGCGGCGGGGAGGTGCACAGTCCCGCAGATCCGTTCGCGACATCAATGCTCGTGGATGGCGACAGCATCGCCTGGGTCGGTTCCGACGAAGCCGCAGACATGTTTGGCGATGTACGGGTCGTCGACCTGGACGGCGCCCTGGTCACCCCGGGCTTCGTCGACGCGCACGCGCATGTAACCGAGACCGGGCTGTCGCTCGAGGGCCTGAGCCTCGATGATGCGACCTCGGTGCAGCAGGTGCTCGACCGGGTTGCCGAGGCCGCGCGGGCAACCAGCGATGCCACTGTGGTCACCGGGACCGGCTGGGACGAAAGTCGTTGGAGCGACCCTCGCCCGCCGACGGCGCAGGAGCTTGATCGTGCGTCGGGAAACCGTAAAGTCTTCCTGGCACGCGTCGATGTGCATTCCGCAGCGGTATCCGGCACCCTCATTGCCGAAGCCGGACTGTCCAGCCTGGCCGGCTTCGACGAGTCCGGCCTAGTCACGAAGGACGCCCATGACAGAGCGCGCCGCGCGGCGCGCGCACTCACGCCATCCCGGCGCGCGGAAGTGCAGCGGGCCGCACTCGAACACGCGGCCTCCCGGGGTGTGGTGGCGTTGCACGAGATGTCCGCGCCGGGAATTTCCGGTAACGATGACCTTGCCGTGTTGATCCGGCTCTGCGAGTCGGCCCAGGACCTGCCGGAGGTGATGTTCTACAGCGGCCAGCTGGTCGGTTCGGTCGAAGAGGCACAGGCGCTTCGGGCGACGCTGCCCGGTCTGCGCGGGCTGGCCGGCGATCTGTGCGCGGATGGGTCGATCGGTTCGGGCACGGCGGCGTTCCGTGCGCCCTACCTGGGCGGTGCGACGCCGGCCGCGCCATACCTGAGCGCTGAGCAAGTCTCGAAGCACGTCCAGGGCAGCACGCAGGCCGGGCTGCAGGCCGGATTCCATGTCATCGGTGACGCCGCCCTCGATGTCGTGCTGGACGGCTTCGAACGGGCCACCGCCGCATTGGGCACGGCTGCGGTGGGTTCGGCCGGTCACCGGCTTGAGCACGTGGTGACCGCGGACGATGATCAGATCGCGCGGCTGGTGCGGCTTGGCCTGCTGGTCAGCGTCCAGCCCGCCTTCGATGCCGCGTGGGGCGGCGACTCGGGCATGTACGCCGATCGAGTCGGGGCGCAGCGCTCGGCCCGAATGAACCGCATCGGGTCGATGATCGGCTCCGGAGTCCCACTGGCGCTCGGATCGGATTGTCCGGTCACGCCGCTCGATCCCTGGGGCTCGATCCGCGCAGCTGTCTTCCATAGCAGCCCGGCGGAACGAATATCTGCCCGGGCGGCCTTCACGGCGCACACCCGTGGCGGATGGCGGGCCGCCGGCGAGCACGGCAAAGGCGTTATCGCCCCTGGCCAGCCCGCCAGCTTCGCCGTTTGGGCCGCAGGCGACCTGATCGTCCAGGCTGCCGACGACCGGCTGGCCTCCTGGAGCACAGATCCGCGCTCCGGCACTCCGGGTCTGCCCGATCTCAGCGATCCGCACTTTCGGCCACGTTGCCTGCTGACCGTGCGTGACGGCGTCACCCTGTTCGCCGACAATTCATTCGGTGCACCTTGACCTTCGCCGACGTGTTTCTGCGCGGGACGACACGACACGCGTGATGACACGCCGGTATTCCTAAAACGATTGGTGAATATTTCGACCGCCCTGACCTGCGAAGATGCTTATCGCCGCAGGTCAGCAGGGGTTGACTCTCGTCGGCAGACAGGTAACTTCGTAGTTGGTCGTGCCGACCGAACAAGGCATTTGGTCCGGTTATGGCAGTCAGTAGAAAACGAAACTTGTCTTCCCTCGAGGACGCTTTTCGGCCCGAAGGCTGCCATAATCCGGACCAAACGCCGTAGTGGTTCCGGCAGACATCTAAGCTTGGCTCATGGACCCAGCCACTGATCGCACCCTGATAGTGATGCCAACCTACAAGGAGCGCGATTCTCTGGCCCTTACCGTTGGTTCCTTGAGAGCGGTCATCCCTGCAGTCGACATCCTGATCGTGGACGACAATTCTCCGGATGGTACCGGGGACATCGCGGACGGTTTAGCCGCAGACAGCGATAAAGTGCACGTTCTGCACCGCCGGGCAAAGAATGGGTTGGGAGCCGCCTACATAGCCGGTTTCGGCTGGGGCATCGACCACGGCTACGACGTGATGGTCGAAATGGACGCAGATGGTTCACACCGTGCGGAGGATCTTCCCGCCCTGCTGGCTGGAATACGATCAGGCGCAGACCTGGTGATCGGCTCCCGCTGGGTACCCGGCGGTTCCATCCTGAACTGGCCCAGGCATCGTGCCTGGCTATCGAAGGCGGGGAACTCCTACGTTCGCACCGTACTAGGCATCGGACTGCGGGATGCCACAGCCGGGTTCAGGGCGTACCGAAGCGCTGCCATCGACAAGCTCAATATGCAGACCATCGCGTCCCAGGGGTATTGCTTTCAGGTCGATATGGCGTGGCGAGCCCGGAAGGCCGGTCTCGACATTCGCGAGGTGCCGATTACGTTTGTCGAGCGGGAACACGGCGCGTCCAAGATGAACAGCGCGATCGTGATCGAGGCACTGTGGCGAACAACGTTGTGGGGCGTCATGTATAGAGCCCAGCAGCTACGCAAGCTGCTGGGCTCTAAGACGCTCTGAACCAGCTGTGGCGGAGGACCCCCGCGACGCCGGCGGGAAAGACTACTTGCGGGAAGAACTCCGCTGATTGAGCCGGCCCGCGCGCAGAAGCTCAAGCCGCTCATCGAGGAGGACCTGAAGCTCTTCAGGCGTTCGGCGCTCGAGAAGCATGTCCCAATGTGAGCGGACGTGCTTTTCCGGCTCGCCATTCGGCTCTTCGGCACCCTTCAGGATTCCGGTTCCGTTGGTGCTGGATTCCCAGATCGGCGGAATCTCAGCTTCGACTGAGAAAGGCACCGTGAAAGTGTGTCCGTCCGGGCACACGTATTCGGCAATCTGGCGCGGTGCTGGTTCTACGCCGGCATCTGATTCCAGACTGCGGGAGCCAAGCTGCGTACCGCGAAGGCTGCGTTCACTCATAGTTACCCCTCAATGTTTCCGATTCAGTTCCCTGCCGGACGTCTCCATGACAAGGAACGTACGACAACTACAACGCGTAGAAATCAGGTCGTATTCCGCTCCGCGCCCGTCTTCGTTCTTCCGCCCTGCCCTCAGCCGGCGGCTTGCAAACGAAATAGGGAAGCGACTAACCATGATAACCAATTTTCGCTGCGCAGGACGAATCAAGCACGGCTCGGAGCAGCCCGGCGTCGATTCCTGCGACGTCAAGCGTCGATTCCTGACGTCAGTCGCGGGCCTTCCGGCGCTACCTCGCGCGGGGGAGTGGAATCCCCAGCGCAGGGGATTCCAGGGCCACGAAAGAGCGAAAGGCTGGGCATATGAGCAACCAGAATGCCCCACTTACCCGTCCCCTTCACCCGTCATCAGGAGCTGATGGCCGACCTGACACCGTAGCCGCACCGATCCAGCTTCGGAATTATCCCGCCTACCTGGCCGTCGCACTCAGCCTGTTCCTCAGCATCCTGGGGCTGTTCTGGCTGGTCAACAGCGCGGACAACCCGCTCGACAATCCAGATTCATCCTTCGGCGCAGCCCTGACCCTGTACCCGGACGGCTCGGCAAACGCCATCTTCTTCGGCTGCAGCCTGCTCGCTCTGGCCGGCTCGCTGTGGTTGGCGCTGCGCAGGCCACGCAATTCCGGAACCGGCCGACAGGAGCCAGGGATCTGGATCGGCGGAATCGCGATCGTCGCCCTGCTGGCCTTGATGGACGCATCAATATTGATGGCGCTCGGCTACCTGCCGTTCATGGTTCTCGGGCCAGCCCTGGGTTTCGACCAGTTGGGCTGGGACGTCTACCTTTCGTTGCCACTCGTGATGCAGGTCGTGCTGCTCGGCACGGTTGCGGCAATCGGCAAAGCCATCGCCATCAGGCTCCGGGCACGACTTGCGGCCGGCGGTGCTAGGCCGGGATCGGATCACTCCGTGCTCCTCGATCGGGCTGCCCGGCGCACCAAATTCTGGACCAAGATCGCTATGGAAGCACCCTTGATGTACGCGCTGACCAGGGTGCTGATGTTCTTTTGCGTTCCGGGCTTCGACTTCGCCCCGTTCGGTTCCCCGATTCTGTGGGCGGGTATGGGACTGGCGCTGTCAGCCTCGCTCGGGGCATGGCTGACGTCGGGCTTGATCCGGCCATGGGGTGAGCGCTTTCCCCGTTGGATGGCGGGATTCGCTGGTCGAAGGGTGCCGATCGGCCTGGCCACCGTCTCCGGACTGATCGTCGCCGTCATGATTGCCGCCGCCTCAAGGACATCTGTGCTGCAGACCTTCACAGTGGGTGCTCAAGGTGGGCTGGTCGAGACAGACTGGCCCCTGATCACGCTACCGATGCTGCTCTGGCCGCTCTGGGCGCTGGCGCTAGCACTCGCGTCAATTAACTACGGCATCCGGCGCCGGCTTGCCGAGAACCCGCCGGCGCCTACTAACCAAAAGTCCCTGTCAGGAGAATCGGCATGACGAAACCGGCTACCGAGACGCTCGACGTTTCCGCACAGCGTTGGAACAGCCTCATCCCTCAACTGACGCTGGTCCTGCTGACGACACTGGCAGCCGTCGGCATGACAAGCACCGCAGCGGGGAATCCGCTTCCCGGGGGCGGCGACGAGGGAACTTTGGCGCTTTTCACTTTTCTACCGCCTGGCGTTGCCGCGCCGGCCGTCGCTGTGCTCGCGTCAATCGGTGCTCTGGCGACGGCACTCATGATGGTGGCGCTGTCACCGAGGCGCGGCCGCCGGGGCAACTCGAAGCCGCGCGGCCACCGTATTCTGCCAGCGGTAGGCGTCATCGTCGGAGTCGTGATGCTGACCACAATTCCGGGCACCGGCTATCTGGCCTACCTCGGTTACCTCCCAATGCTGGTCGTCGGCGGATTCTTCGACGCTGAAATGCGTGCAGCCCTGGTGAACTTTGACTATCTCTCGCTGCTGCTGCAGACAGTCGCCATAGTCGCCGGTCTCGGCACGCTGGCGACGCGCGCGATTTTCGGCCGGGCGGCATCCGGACGATGCGTCAGGTGCGGCCGGGATGGAAGTCAGTCCGAATTGGCCACCGTTGAGATGGCTAGTCGGTGGGGGAGGATCGCCACGATTGTCGCGGTCAGCATTCCGCTCGTCTATGCGCTGACCCGGTATCTGTGGCTGGTTGGCATCCCGCTGGGTATAGACGACACGTTCTCCGAATCGTTGGGCGGCCAGCTAATCGGGGCCGGCCTGGCAACCTGCGCCGTACTTGGCGCCTGGCTGACCACGGGCTTGGTCCGCCCATGGGGCGAACGCTTTCCACGCTGGATGGTCGGCCTCGTCGGAAAACGCGTTCCGATTTCGCTGGCCGTGGTTCCGGGAACAGCCATGTCGGTAATCGTCTGCGCCGCGGGACTCGGCATGATCGCGCAGCTGACCCTGGGCACCGGAATCGGGATGCAGAAAGACATCGCCGAGAACTGGGCTGCGTTCGTGCCGACCCTGCTCTGGCCGCTCTGGGGCGTCGCGCTCGCTGCGGCAACATTCGCCTACTGGGTTCGCCGTCGCGGCGGCTGCGCCGTGTGCGGGGTCGACGCGGTCATCCGGTAGTACCTAGCCGGCAGCGCTAGCCGGCGTCCGCGTCCTGGATGAAGCTGGCATCCATGCTGTAGAGCCAGGCGTACATGCCGCCGAGCTCAAGCAGTTCCTGGTGCGTGCCTGATTCCTTGACCTGGCCCTCGTCAATGACGTAGATCAAGTCGGCTTTCAGAATCGTAGACAAGCGATGGGCGATGGCGACGGTGGTGCGGCCAGCCATAGCCTGATCGAGTGCCTGCTGCACGAGTCGCTCGCTCCCGGTATCGAGGGCAGAGGTGGCCTCGTCCAGGATCAGCACCTTCGGATCCTTCAGCAGAACCCGCGCTATCGCCATTCGTTGCTTCTCACCGCCCGACAGCCGGTAGCCTCGTTCGCCGACCAGAGTGTCGTAGCCATCGTCGAAGGTGATGATTCGCTCGTGGATGTTCGCCGCCTTGGCGGCTGCTATCAGCTCGTCATCGTCGGCATCCGGCTTCGCGTACCGCAGATTGTCCCGAATGCTGGCGTGGAAGAGGTAGGTTTCCTGGGTGACCATGCCGATTGCGGCAAAAAGCGAGTCGAGACTTAGCTCGCGCACATCGTGACCGTCGAGCAGCATCCGCCCCGCGCTTACGTCGTACAGCCGCGGAATCAGGTAGGACAGTGTGGTCTTTCCCGCGCCGGACGGGCCGACGAAGGCCACCAGCTGGCCGGGCCGCACATCGATGTTGATATGTTGCAGCGCCCAGCCTTCGTTGCGCAGCGGGCGGTCCCCGGAGGGCACAGAGGCGGCTCCCGGATAGCGAAATGACACGTCGTCGAAGGTCACCCGGCCGCGCACCTCCCGTTCGTCCAATACGACTGGGTCCTCGGGTTCGGTGATGGCTGGCTTCAGGTCGAGGTACTCGAAGATTCGGGCGAACAGCGCCATCGAGGTCTGCACGTCCAGCGATACCCGGAGTAGGGACACCACCGGCTGCATCAGCCGTGCCTGCAGGGTGGTGAAGGCGACCAGTGTGCCCGCGGTCAGATCCACGCCGCCGCTGATCATGTAGCCGGCGACAAGGTAGACGACGGCAGGAGTCACGGCGACGAATGTCTGCACCGCGGCAAAGAACCATTGACCGGCCATCTGCTGCTTGATCTGCAGCCGGGCTTGCACCTCGTTGGCGCGCGAATAGCGCTCAACTTCCGCGCCCTGCTGGTTGAAGACTTTCGCGAGCACGATACCGGAAACGCTCAATGCCTCCTGAGTTATCGCGGTCATCTCGGACAGCGACTCCTGGGCCTTGGCGGCAAGGGCGCGCCGCCGCCGTCCGACCCGAACCTGAAGCAATACAAGGAACGGCAAGAGCACGAGCGAGATGACGGTCAGTTGCCAGGACAGGAAGAACATGGCGACGACGGCGGCCAGTACCGTGACCGCATTGGACAGGATTGACGATGCCGTGTCGGTGAGCACGCCCTGAACGCCGCCGACATCGTTGGCGAGTCTGGATTGGATGACGCCGGTGCGGGTTCCGGTGAAGAAGCCGAGCTCCATTTTCTCCAGGTGCGCGAACAACCGGCCTCGTAGGTCGGCCATCACGCGGTTTCCGACCCGGGTGGTGAAGTAGGTTCGGGCCACCGCAACGACTGACGTCAGTGCCGGCACCAGGATCATGCCGGCGACCAGGATAGCGAGCAGCCGAAGGTTCGGCGTGCCATCCGGTGGGAACAGTCCACGGTCGAACGCCGCCTGGGTCAGGAACGGCGTCAGAACGCTCAGGCCGGCGCCGACAAGGATCAAGAGGGCGGTCAGCACCAGCCATCGCCGATAGTCGTCGAACAAGGACCAGACCCGGCGGCCGAGATTCTCCACCGGTGGCTTTTCCTTGCTGGCCGTGTCTCGGGGCGACATCTGCCGTGGACCGCCCATCCCATGACCGCCGAAACCACCGAGCCCAAATCCAGACATTTCGCTACAGTCCGTTCGTCCATTGGCCACGTTCGACCAGGACCCGCTTCAGCACATCGATCCGGTCCGAGACGATCCCGTCGACACCGAGGTCCAACAGCCAGGTCATGGTCTGTTCATCGTCGATGGTCCACGCATGCACAGCAAGTCCGAGGTCGTGGACGGCGCGGACGAAACTCCCGGTGATGATCCGGACGCCGCGCCATTCGACCGGCACCTGTGCGGCGCTAGCACCACCCCGTACTGCGAACTGCCGGACGAATCGGCCCGGCCCGAACCGAAGGGCAGCGGCCTCAAACAACGAGCAGCTGGTACGTGCCTCGGGCATGATCCGCCTGAACCGCCCCAGTCGGCGATGCGAAAACGAGGCGATGCAGACCCGATCGACGGCGTCGAGCCTGCGGAGCGTCCGCGCCGTGGGGACGACGACGTCATCGCACTTCAGATCGATATTAAAGCTGGCGTCCGGAAATTCGCTGAGTAGCGCGTCGAGCCGGGGGATTGGGTGCTGCCGGATCCGGAGCCGGTCAATGTGCGCCGCATCGAGCTCAGCGAACATCGAGGAGCTGCCGGCCAGGCGCTTCAGATCCACGTCATGAAAGGCATAGGGCACGCCGTCGCGCGAGCTGTGCACATCGGTCTCGAACCAGCGATAGCCGAGGGAAAATGCCTGGCGGAAGGCCTCAGCCGTATTCTCGATGCCGATGTTCGGCTGGAACCGGGCACCACCGCGGTGAGCTAGCGCGAGCACTTGACGATTCCTCATCACCCCAGCCTATTCCGCCGGGCTGACAGTTCCTCGCCGCATGTTGACGCGGCTTCGTCCGTCGACTGCAATGGGTGCATGGATACTTCGCAGAACGATCCCGGAACCCCCGAACCCGAAGAGCCACTTGAGCCTTCGAAGATCTATCGGGGCAAGTCTGGTTCGGGCCCACAGCTGCCGGATTCGGTCGATGAAATTCTCGGCAATATCCGTGGTTCGGTCGCTTCGGGACTTGGCAAGGCGCGCTCGGGCATCCGGAATGCCGCCAATGATGGCGGTTCACTCGATTCTGCCAGCGAAAGAATCAATGAATCGCTGGACAGCCTTGGCAAGAAGATCAATGGCGCGCTCGGCCACGACAATGTGGAGGGCACGATCGACAGCGTGCAGGAGCGGATCAATAAGATCCTCGGCGGCACGAAGGAAAAGATCGGTGAGGCCGTCGACGAGGACAAGGTCGGTGAGGCGTTGGACAGCACGCAGGAGCGGGTTGCCGCGGCATTCGAGGCGCTGAAGAAGCGGATGCAATAGCTACCCGAGATAGCCGCTCGCGACCTGCCAGTTTCCGCCGGCGGCGATCCGGTCGAGGATGACGCGCTGCAGGGACGTGTCCCGTGGCAGCGCGGCTAAGTTGTCCAGCTCCCTGGTCCGGAAGACGAAGTAGATCGCGTCGCTGTTCTGATCGCGGCTCTCGCCGTAGGGATTGAAGCGGGCTGCGAATCGGGCGATGTTCGACGAGCCGGGTAGCTGCTCGGAGAGATACGGATCGAGCAGCCACGATTCGCAGGTTATGGCCGCGATGTCCCGCTCGGGGAAGTAGCGGGCGAAGAACTCATTCGCCTGCTCAAGGCTCTCGTCGATCCCGTCCGCCGTCAGCGGGCCCGCCTCCGGGATGTGCAGGCCCAGCACCCAGGCGCCGGCCGGCGCTTTTCCCGGAATACCGCCCGGTTGGCTGTGCAGCAGGTACTGCAGCCGGCCAAACCGGAAAAGATGCCCGGCGAAATGCAGCGTCATCCACCGGCAGGTGTCAAGCCCGAAGCGCCCGTGTACCCGGCGGTTGACCGTCAGCTGCAAACCCATATCCGACAGGCCGGCCCGGGTGACGTCATCCGGGATGCCGAGAGATTCCCGCCAGGCGACCATGTCGGGGGTGACAAGGGCGAACGCCACAAGCCAGGCAGTCTGCGGCACGTCGAGCTCGGAAGAAGCAGCGGGGAAGGTGCCGAGCCGGGAACGCAGCACGTCGGTCGCTTTCCGCACGTCGTCATATTCGCCCGCGGGGCGCTCGCGGTTGGCGTACTCGGTGAGTAGCCGCCGGTAATCCAGCTCGTCTTCGGTCGTGAGGTCGAAGAGCGACATCACGGCATCAAGGCGTTCCGGGGTCAACGTTTCAGGCACGCCGCCTAGCCTACCCACGCTGGCGAGAAGCGACGCGGTGACATTAGGCCGGCCCCGGACTACGACAACTCGTTGAACGGCTGGCTGTAATGGAAAGCGCCCCTCAGGTCCGGCGAGTATTCGCGCAGCGTCCTTACCTGGAAATGGTCCTCCCATTCTGGGACAGGTGGCTCGATACCGAGCTGCCCGGCGGGCCGGAAGCCGAACCGCGGGTAGTAGTCGCGATGACCGAGCAGAACTACGGCGCCTTCGCCCATCGCATCTGCCGCGCCGAGCACTGCATACATCAGCGCACTGCCGACACCCGATTTCTGAAACTCTGGGAGAACGGCGAGCGGCCCCAATCCGAGCGCGGGCTGGGTTTCGATCCACCCTCGTGTGCAGATCACGTGGCCGAGTAACCGGCCGGCTTGGGCAGCGTGCGTTCCCATCGCGGTAGCCTCCGCGACAAGCGAGAGCTCGGGAATGTAGTCGGCGCTGGCGAACAGCGCCTCGGTTAGCGGGACTTCGACCGGCAGTTCGCCATCCCGAGCTTCGGACTTAAATGCTGATCCGATCAGCGCCAGGATCTCGGTACGGTCTGCGGGCTGCTCCCGGCGAATCAACATACCCAAATCCTAGGCTTCACGGTCGTGTGGCTGCAGCTGATTTACGTCCGGCTGACCTACTCCGCCCGATGCGGCCCCAGGGTTTGTACACCGAGATCACCGTGAGCACTGTAAGCACAGTGAGTGAGACTATCGGCGGCATGATCAGCTCCCGGGGCAGCTCGCCGAGCCCGGCGCGCACGTCATCCGCACTCAGGACAGCCTGGTCAACGACGGGCGCGGCGCCATCCGGCAGCGTCAGCATGCCGGCATCCCGTAGGTTCGGCGTGAGCAGAAAGATCACCAGGGCGCACAAAACAATCGTCGCCAGCAGTTTCACCACAACCCAGATGAAACGCAACAGGCCCCATTTTGTGCCGAGCCCTAGCAGCACTCCGGTGAGCAAGGCGCCCAGCGACAGCGTGATCAATGCCGCCGGGCCGAAGAGGGACAGCGCTGCGTAACTGGTCAGCACGTGACTCGGACTATCGCTGGTCAGCCCGATCACCGCGAGAATCAGCAGCACGACATCTGCACCCCACCAACCCAGCGAGGTGCAGATGTGTGCCGTGAGCAGCGCCTTGCGCCAGACCGGCTTCACCGGTGTCACCGCCGATCACGTCCGAGCATGAAACCGGCGACAACGAGCCACAGCAGGCCACCGAATCGCCCGATTGGAATCAGCACGGTCATCGGCGCCCAGTTGAGCGACAGATAGCTCAGGATCGCCACAACACCAAGCACGGTTCCGACGATCAGCAGCCATCCCGGCATTGAGGCCGTCCATCGTGCCGCAATCACGGTTCCGCCGATCAGGATGCCAAGTCCGACGACATGGCCCGGGCCTCCGGTCATGAACGCCAGGTATGACAGCGTTTGGGCGCTCGGGCCGTCGGCGGCTATCTCAGGTCGGCTGGTCAGCCAGCTCAGCATTGCCGAGAGCGCAAACACGATCGAGGCATAGCTGCCGCCGAACAGCAGAACGGCGGCGCCCGGTCCGTCCCCGGTCCGCCGACGCAGACCGGCAGCCAGCAACGCGGTGAATACACCGAGCAACAGCGCGGATGCGAGCTGCAACTGGCTGCTGAGCGCAAGCGACGTGGCATTGGCGGTCAGCATCGCGCTGACGTCACCGCTCGGGGTGAACGGCGAGACGTAGCCGCCTTGGCCGGCCAGCAGGTTGCCGAGCACAACGCTGCCAATCATTGTGCCCGTGCTGGCCGCCATCAAAATGCCGGGGTTGATGCTGCCGCGCCCAAGGTCGGCGTTCGCATTGATCTGGGTGGCCGGATCGGCCGGGCCGTTGCTGATGCGCGGCGGCTGGGCGGACGGCGTCTTAGTGGTTCGATTGGTCATTTTCTTTTCCTTTCCTACGGACTCTGGGTCCCACGGGTTCTGGGTCACTTGCACCGGGCCCCACGGGCTCCGGGTCACTTGCGCTTGAGTTCGGAGAGCCGCTGGTGGTATTCCTCGCCGTTGATGTCGCCCCGGGCGAACCTGTCAGCCAGGACGTCTCTGGCGCTGGTACGGCCTTGGTTGCGCAGCCGGTTCCAGCCCAGCACCAGGAAGGTGATCAGCACGGCAAGGAAGATCAGGCCGAAGATCGGAAACGGCCACGGTGGACCGTACTGGTGATAGTTCCGGCCGGCTTCCGCGACCGCGGTCGTGAGTGGACTTAAGTGTTGTGCGGTGAACATGTCGATCGATCTCCTCCGGTTGGCTATCTCTGCCACGATTTGCGGCTAGTACAAGCCTCGCGAAGTCAGGCCTGCTTTTCGTCGGCTCAGCGAACCCTCTTGTAACTGCGTCGAGCAGCCGATTCGCCAGGCCGCGAGCGCCGGTGCATACGTCATCCGGAGTAGTGGACAACTACTTCCCGCAGCGGAGGCCCGGCCGGACGTTAGTTACTAGACTCAAGGCATGACGATGGGTGAGCCGGACGGGTACGTGCCGTCATCGCACGCATCGGCGCTCTACCTGCGGATCGTGCCGATTGCCGTTATCCAGCTCGGTTTCACCTTCGCTGTCGCGCACTGGCGGCCCGATGATGCAGGATTCTCCCCGCTGAACCTCACCCTGCTGCTGGCCGGAGTGCTATTGCTTCCGTTCCGCTATCGGTTCCCGGTATGGGTGCTTGCGGGAACCCTGGCGACCACGCTCGGCTACATCCTGGCAGACGGGCCAAAGGGACCATTCATTGCAGCGTTTGCGATGTCCGGCGCCAACGCGCTGATCCGCGGGCACCGCCGATCGGTACTGATTGCCTTTGGCATTACCTTTCTTGCGTTGCCGTGGCTGGACTTCATGCTCGGCCGGACGCCGGCACCCTCATGGATCTTCGTGATGGCGGTGGGGGCATGGCTTGCCGTACTGTTCACCGTCACCGAACTGGTGCGACAGCGTCGGCTTCGTGCGGCGGATGAGATGCGCAAGAAGAAAGTGGCCGAGAGCCGGCGGGCGGATGAGGAACGCGTGCGGATTGCACGGGAGCTGCACGACTCGGTGGCGCACAATATGGCACTGATCAACCTGCAGGCCGGGATCGCACTGCATCTGGCGGATGAGCTTCCAGAGCAAACCCGGTCGGCCCTGACCACAATTCGGACGTCGAGCAAGGAGGCGCTGGTCGAGCTCAGGTCGATTCTCGGTGTGCTGCGCAGCGTGGATTCAGCCGCCGAGCGAGCTCCGGTGGCCGGACTGGCGAGGCTCGATGACTTGGTGAAGCGCGCCGACGCTGCTGGAATCGCGGTTGCGCTCAGCATTGACGGCGACCCGGGGCGGATAACTGGCACTGTCGACCGGAGTGCTTATCGGATCATCCAGGAGGCCCTGACGAACGTGGCGAAACACAGCAACCGTAAACAGGCAGCAATCACGATCGAGATCGGTGCGCAAGCAGTGGACCTGACGGTCACCGATCCGGGGACAGCGTCGACCACGACCACCGATCTGAGCGAAGGCGGAAATGGATTGATCGGGATGCGCGAGCGGGCAGCTGCGGTTGGCGGAAGCCTCACTGCGGGTCCGGAACTGGCCAGGGGCTGGACGGTTCACGCCCGCTTGCCCCTCGATGCCGAGGGCAGCTGATGATCCGGGTGGTGCTGGCTGACGACCAGGTCCTGGTGCGAGGCGGCCTTCGCGCGTTGCTGGATGCCGAGGACGACATCTCGGTTGTTGCTGAGGCGGGCGACGGGCTAGCGGCGGTCGAGGCGATCAGTCAGCAAAGGCCGGACGTCGTTCTAATGGACATCAGGATGCCGCGACAGGATGGCCTTGAGGCGACCAAGCAGGTAAGCGCGGACGCCTCCCTTGCAGACGTGAGGATCATCATCCTGACCACCTTCGAGGAGGACGAGTACATCTTCGAAGCGATCCGGAATGGCGCCAGCGGATTCCTGGTCAAGGACACCGAACCGGTAGACCTGATCCGAGCGGTACGTGGCGTGGCATCGGGGGATTCCCTGCTTTCTCCGAAAGCGACCCGTTCGCTGATCGAAGCGTTCGCGTCACAGTCCAAGCCCGCGACGCTTTCACCCAGGCTGGATCAACTGACCGAGCGCGAACGGGAGGTCATGCAGCACGTCGCGGCTGGCCTGTCGAACAGCGAAATCGCCGCCCGGCTCTTCATCAGCCCAGCCACGACGAAGACTCACGTCAGCAGGGCAATGATCAAGCTACACGCCCGAGATCGCGCCCAGCTCGTGGTCTTTGCCTACGAAACCGGACTGGTGCAACCCGGCTGGAGCAGCTAAAGCCGATTTCCGCTTGCTGCCACGAGCGGTTCTGCGAGCTGTGCTTTTCCCAGGTCGACTTGTTCGAAGAACATGACGGCAGGTGTCGCGGCTTCGGCGTCTATTCGGCCGGGACTGCTAACTGTGGAATAACGCGGCGGACGCTGACCGCTGAACTACTGTGCCACCGACAAACGATTTCCGGCTTGTGCCGGAATGTTACGTGCCTGGAGAACCGTCATGACGTTGAGCCCGAACTGCTCCGAGTTGGATACTTCCCGTCCCACCAACGCTGAGCAGTGCCCGGTCACGCCTGACCTCTTCCGCGGGCTGTTTCGACAACACGGTGCCGGCGTCGCTATCGTCACTGCTTCCATCGATGGCCAGCGTGCCGGCTTCACGGCGACCTCGCTGGTTTCGGTCAGCGCGGAGCCGCCGGTGATCGCCTTCAATATCAGTCAGCGCTCATCCAGCTGGCGCGTTATCGCCGGGCAGGATTACGTGGGCGTGCACATCCTGGCCAAACGGCATGAGCCGCTTGCCACTCGTTTCGCCACGTCCGGTATCGACCGCTTCGCCGGGGTTGGCGCTCAGGCCGGCCCGCACGCGGTTCCGATACTTCGCGATGTGGATACCTGGATGGTCGCGCGCATCCGTAACCGGATCCCACACGGCGACAGCTCCCTGGTCATCGCGCAGGTCACCGACGCCGTGGTCGGTGAAACCGCCGAGGCCCCGCTGCTGTACCAGAATGGCCGCTACCTGGATATCGCCGACGATTACCAGATCTGAGCGACGGCAGACGTAGGCTGGGCGAATGATTCAGTGCTGTGTGAATGGACGGCGAACGGTGTCCGAGTTCGCGGATCTGCCGATTCGCCCTGCCGAGATTGCGGCCGCCGCAGCGCTTGCCGTCGAAGCAGGTTGCGTGGATTTGCACGTGCATCCGAGGGGTGCCGACGGCAATGACTCTCTCCGCCCGGATGACGTCGCGTCGACCGTAGCCGCCATCCGCAACGCTGTGCCGGGCGTACCCGTCGGCGTAACCACTGGCGCCTGGATCTCGGCGGATGTCGAGCAACGGGTGGGCTGGATCAATTCCTGGACCGTGCTGCCCGATCATGCTTCTGTCAACTGGCACGAGCCTGGTGCCGAACGCGTGGCCCGGGCCCTGCTCGACAAGGGCGTGGGGGTCGAGGCGGGGCTGTTCTCCGGCACCGGGGGAGCAGCTGTGTTGAGGGCGTCCGGGCTGATGGGCGAGATGCTGCGACTGCTGGCCGAGGTGACGGAGACCGATCCAGGTAGCGCCGTGGCGACGGCGAAGAACCTGCTCGACCAGATCGGCGACGTTGAGCGGCCGATACTCCTGCACGGGGAGGACGGCGGCGCCTGGCCGGTGTTGAGCCTGGCGCTGGCCGCGGGACTGGACACCCGGGTCGGCCTCGAAGACACCCTCTTCGACATCGATGGTGAGCCGGCCCGCGACAATGCCACCCTGGTGCGGCAGGCGGTCGCTCTGGCGGCGGAGTCCTGATCCGACGGTCTTCCGCCGGCGGCTTGGCCCTGGCCGAAAAGCCGAGCCGGCCGGGCGGAGCTTCGATAGGCTCAATGTGTGGAGATCGAAATTTCAGCGGAGTATCAGGCTGCAGAGGTCGTTGATCTGTATGACTCGGTCGGTTGGTTCCAATACACCCGGGATGCGGGCAAGCTGCTGCGTAGCCTGAAGAACTCGCACTGTGTGCTCACCGCCCGCAATGAGAGCGGGCGGCTGGACGGACTGACCCGCGCGCTTTCTGACGGCGAGACAGTCTGTTACGTTCAGGACTTGTTGGTCCGGCCAAGCACCCAGCGCTCCGGCATCGGGCGGGCGCTGGTGGAGGAGCTCAAACGCCGCTACGCCGGGTGCAGGTTTTTCGTCCTGTCCACGGATGCTGCCGGGACCGAAGACGCGGAGAAATCACATCCGTTCTACCGCGAGCTTGGCTTGATTCCACATTCCGAACAGAGACTGGAAGCCTTCGCACTCCCGCTGAAGAGGCAGGAGCACCTGTGAGCGGCGACCTGGACGAATCCGACGAGCAGGAGAATCGCTGCGGGTACGGCACGAGCTTCTACACCGTAAGCGCCGGAGAAGACACGTGACGATTCAGGCGCCGTACGATGTTCACCTGGCTTGGGGACTGGAAGGCGCCGAACGATTGGCCGCGGACACCGATATTGCCGTTGTGGTCGACGTGCTGTCGTTCACAACAACGCTATCGGTGGCGATCGACGCCGGGATGGCGGTCTACCCCTATCGGTGGCTGGATGGCTCGGCGGAGCAATATGCGGCATCGGTCAACGCGAAGCTTGCGGTAGCGCGATCGACTGCGACGCGCGATGACATCAGTCTGTCTCCGGCGAGCGTGCGCGATGCTGGAAACGTCGACAGGCTCGTCTTGCCGTCACCGAACGGTTCCGCCATTTGCCATCACCTGGCGGGAAACGTGGACACTGTCGTGGCGGCCTCGTTGCGAAACTCCGCTGCGGTGGGGCGCTGGATCTGCGCGCGCTATCGCCCTTCGTCCCACCGGGTCACGGTGATTGCAGCAGGCGAACTGCGACGCGATGGGACGCGTCGATCCGCAGCCGAGGACTTCTGGGGCGCTGGCGCCGTGCTGTCAACCTTGGCTGACACAGGCTGGCCGGTAATCGCGCCGGCAGCAATGGAATCGATCCGTGCATTCAACAACGAACGCTCTTACATGGCCGGCGCGCTCGAACGGTGTCGCACCGGGCAAGAGCTCAGCGAGATGGGCTTCGCAGATGACGTTCGGATCGCCGGAGAGCTTGATCAAAGCACATCTGTGCCGCTGCTGGGACGCGGCTGCTTCGTCGGCGCTTGATCCTCGATGAGCGCTCGTCTACTGCGCGGCCTACTTTTCGCGCCAGTCCAACCGGTCATTCGGTGTAACTCGGTAGGCTTCAACAGAACCGTCGCTAACTAGTCTTTCTATGCCCGTTTCGGGCCCCCCGACGACGACGTCTCCGGCATCCGAATTAGCGTGCGCAGCCCAACTGCGGTCTGAAGCATAAACAAAGACCGGAGCCGGATAGTCTTCCGGCGGCGCCGTCGGATAGAAGTCCTTATCGAATATTGTGAACAGCTTTGGACCAAGTTGCGGCAGGCTGTAACTGTCCCACGCCGCGAACTTCAATGAGGCGCGATCCGCGTTGAACGCGTGCAATACGGCGTCAAGCATGGGTTCGGTAATCTCCCCACCAAATGGAGGGTCCACAGTCCCAAGGCCTTCCACGTGGACCGAATTGTATAGGTCGCCGTTCGCGAATTCTTCCCACTGCATGAGCCGGTCACCCGGTGGCAGGCCGAGAGACTTCCGTATCGTCGACCATGCGACCGGAGTGTCTCCGACCGTCCCCGGAATTAGTATTCGGGCATAAGCATCAAAGTTCCAGGGCAGATTGGCCCGGACGGTGAAATCAAACATGTCGGATTCAATTCGCATTCAATGATTGGGACCTAGTAAGTCGTTGACAGACTAGTAATATCACCTGCTTCATCGGCGCCTGATCCTCGATGACCGCCTTCGGCTG
The DNA here is from genome assembly GCF_025787225.1 of Saxibacter everestensis. NCBI lineage: Bacteria > Bacillati > Actinomycetota > Actinomycetes > Micrococcales > Brevibacteriaceae > Saxibacter > Saxibacter everestensis. The sequence goes on along the minus strand of NZ_CP090958.1, from coordinate 1,566,891 downwards.
CTACCTCGGCGCGCCTCCGGAAAGCCACAGCATGAAGACCGCAGTGGGCACGGCGCAGGCGACGAGGACGACTCCGGCCAGCGCGAACCGGCCCCAGCGGACCGTCATCCCTAGCGAACGGACTCGCTCATACCAAAGCAGAGTCGCCAGTGACGCCCACGGCGTTACCAAGGGACCAAGGTTTACCCCCACGAGAAGCGCTCCGAGCCGGAGCGGGGAATCGGCCACCGGCTCCAGCGCCAGGTAGGCCGGCAGGTTGTTCAACACGTTGGCGGCCAACACTCCGGCCGCGGACAGCTGAAGCAGTGCCGGCAAGCCGTCGCCAGCCGGAACCGCGCGGTGGAGCACTCCGGTAAGTCCTTGCGCATGCAGGGTTTCAATCAACAGGAAAAGTCCCACCGTGATCAACAACGGAACCGCCGGAAGCAGTGAGAAATGAAGTTCCTCCCGCCGCCGGAACCAAAAAGCCACCAGCAGGATCACGGCGGCTATGCTGGCCGGCCACACCACCGCAATGCCGGAGATGAGCGCGACAAGCAAACTGACGACGGTGGCGGCTGCGATCAACAACAGCGGACGATCACCGACCGGCACGGGGATCGAGGGTTCGAATCGCTCGGCGAAACTCTTCCGGAACAGGAACCAGAGCATTGCCACGGGAATGACGAGCCCAACGACGGCCGGGGCCCAGAGCAGGCCGGCGAATTGCAGGGGAGTGGCGCCCATCTTTTGTCCGGATAACAGATTGGTCAGGTTGGATACCGGTAGCAGTAGCGATGCCGTGTTCGCCAGCCAGATGGTAGTCAGTGCGAACGGCATTGGCGCAATACTGGCGCGCTGCGCCAACACGATCACGACGGGTGTAAGCAGGACGGCCGTGGTGTCGAGGGAGAGGAAGACGGTGCTCACAACTGCCAGACCGACGATGAGAAGCCAGAGCAGCCAAACTCGTGAACGACCGAACTGGGCGAGGTAGTCCCCTACGACAGCGAACAGTCGGGCCTTGGCGGCAAGCTCGGCAACGATGGTAATCGCGACGACGAAGCCCAGGATAGGGCCGATGCGCGCGAAGAGCGACTCGGCACGTTCCAGCGGCAAGATGCCCGTAATGATCGCCAGTACACCAAGCGCGCAGAGCAGCAGCGGCAACACCCCTCTGCGCATCCTTTTCCCCCGTTCCTCAAGTTTATGCAGTGCTGCTATCCGAACCTGACGGCGTGGCCGAAGTTAAGGTGGCTAACCTAACTTCATCGACCACTCGAACTACTTGGAGCTTATAAATGCGCTGGATCCCTGCCGCCACTGCGGGCCTTGTTGCCTCGGCCTTAGTGGTTACCTTCACGGCCTGTAGCCCCTGAAGGCCCGCCAGCGAAGAGACCACATCGTCTTCGGCTAAAGCGGCGTTCCCGGTGACCATCGACTCGGCTCTCGGTGAGACGACAAATCGCGCCGATCGTCGGCTATCCGGACGAGCCATGGCTCACGTCATGGCAGGACCAGAACGGCATCGTCAGCAGCTCGCTCGGACTGGCAGACGAGGCGAAGAAGCTGACGGAACAGACCAATCAGCTGATCGATCAGTCGGCGCACGAGCACCCCGAGTTCGAGGGCAAGACGATTGCGTTCGGTAGCGGCACGGAACCAGGCAGCTACAACTTCTACTTTGACGATGACTCACGGGATAGCCTGCTCGACGAGCTTGGCCCCAACTCATTTGCGAAGAAAGGTAAGCATCGAGAAGCTTCCGGATATTCGTACCGACGTTCTGGTTTCCTGGTGAGTAGCCGCGACACTGCGCCGACGAGCCGGTTCGGGAGGGCGTGCGTCGTCCTCCCGAACCGGCTCTGCCGCCGCCTTTCCGCGAAATCGAGTGCCAGAATCGCCTCGGGTGGGGTCTACTTGACGAATGACTGCGAGTACGAGGGGCGTCGTGGAGGCGCATATTAAGGCCTTTAACGATCACGACCTGAACGCAATGATGCAATGCTTCACCGAAGACGCGCTCTGGATCACCGGCAGGGACGCGTTCAGTGGGGCAAGGGAGATCGAAGAGCTTTTCAGCAACGCATTTTCTGGGTTGACTCCTCACCTCTCCGTCAACAGCTTCATCAGCGACAACGAGACGCTGGCTGCGGCGGAGCTCACCGAAGAGATAGTGCTTGACGGAAAGACGAAGACCTTCGCCATCGCCGGTTTCTATCGGATTGAGAACGGAAAGCTCTCGTCGGCCAAAATCTATCGGGAAGGTTCCGCCGACGCCTGATCCGCCGGACTGTGGATCTGATCTGCAACGAGGAGCGTTGGGTGTCTGGCGAGGCGGCGCGGCTCGTAGTCCTTCGGTTCCCAGGCTGCAAGGATGCAATTATGCTCACCGCCGGACACTTCGTGCGCTATCAATCCCCGACCCCTAACTCCCGCGGGGTGCACACGGGCATCTTCGGGTTGGTCAACGGCCTAAGCCGACAGGGTCTGCTCACCGCATCAGAGGAGCGATGGCGGCGGGTCAATAACGACTGGTACGACGTCGCCTACGTTGATCCAAGTACGATCGACCCCGGCGTCTACGACGCGGAGCGCAATCCAGGGGCCGCTGCCTGGTTCAAGCCTGAAGCCACCCACCTGCTGAATCGTATCGAGGGCTATCTCGACCTTCTGCAGGTACACGGCGTGCCGTGTGTCAAAGTGCTTTCAGACAATCCGGGCCGAGTCATTTATCAGGATCGCGATCAGATCGTCGTCGTACCTCATGGACCCGATGACCGCTCCGGGGGTGGGCGCGACCAGCCTGGCTCATCGCGCCACTGACGAATTGCGGAGTAGCCCTTAGGCTGCCCGGACGGCGGCGAGTACGACAGGAGCCATGCCGTCGACCCAGGTAGCGGTGAGCGTCTCCGCGCCGAGGGCCGCTGCGCTTTCGCCTGGAATCCGGAAGATTTCAAGCTCCAACTGGTTTGTCCGGATAACCGTGGAGTCGTCTTTCGATATGACCGTTACCGAGTCGATCGGAGCGATGCGGGTTGCCGCCCGACCGCTACCAGAAACAACCGCAGATGGCTCGCGCGGCTCGGGATGCCCGTCAGTGTCAACGAACTCCTGCACCTGCGTGCCCCCGTTTAGCACCGTCGTGGCCAGCTCCGCCAGGTACACCGGGTCAGCACACGCGTCGTACACCCAACGTCTGCCCAGCACAGAGTGCTCCAAGATGCCTATCAGCGACGCTTCACCGCCTGGCAATGCCTCGCCGCGGTACGTCAACGGGACCTGATAAACCGGGCCTTCTCCGGACTGAACCAGAAGCGTTTCCACACCGACCTCGCCGGCCGGATCATCGAATCGAAAGGAAGCCGATCGTTGCAGTTGCGGTGCTTCACCGCCGCGATACCAGAGCTGCCTAGGCACCCAATCATTGAGAAGTTCGAGCTTTGTCGGCCGCAGATCGGCCTGATATACGAGTGCCATAGAGAAGATGTTACGCGTGGCTCTGGCATGCCGAGCCCGCGGCACGCGCTTGGCAGAGAGCTCAACCTAGCGTTGCCCAGCGTTGCAGGATCGACAACGCCCGGCGCTTACTCGCCGGTAAGGCCGTCAACGGCTTCCCGGAGCAAGTCGGCGTGACCGTTGTGGCGCGCATACTCCTCGATCAGGTGGACCAGGATCCATCGCAGAGTGGGAGCCTGACCGTCGGGCCAGGTCCGGCGGGCCGAAAACTCCAAACCTCCGTCGGCAAGCGCTTCCGCAATCAACGAGCTGGAGCGGGCCACTGCGTCCCGCCAGAGCGCATGAAGTTCCTCAGGGGAGTCCTCGGCAGCCGAGCGCCAGTCCCAATCGGGATCAGACTTCCAGTTCACCGCATTCCACGGTGGCTGCCGGTCGCGCCCGTGCAACCACCGGGATGACCAATCGTCCTCAACGTAAGCGAGATGCTTGAGCAAGCCACCCAAGGTCAGCGAAGAATTGCCGACTCGCGCCCCCAGACCATGCTCGTCAAGCCCCGAACACTTCCACGCCAGGGTCGCTCGCTGGAAATCCAGGAAGCCCAGAAGGGTCGTGGCCTCGTCTGCTGCGAGGGGAGGTTCCGGACGCCCCTGCTCGTCAACGTCTGTCATAGGCGGCGAGTCTACCCGCACGACAAGCCTGGCGATAACGCGCAGGACGAAGGTTTACGCCTCCCGCGAGCGAGTGAGGGCACCGCTCTCCTGGGGGAGGAGTCGCCCCGCGGCTCACCCCGTCGGAGTCAGGACTGATCGCAGCCCGGTTCCGGCAGCCAACTCATCCAGGGCTAAGCCTGCCTCGGCTAACGGACGGACCTTGTCAATGAGCTGCTCAAGCGGCAGATGTCCGGCCAGGTGGAGCTTGGCCAAGCGGGGTATGTCCACCCGGGCTACGCTCGATCCGTAGTTACAGCCCAATATGCTCTTGCCCTGATCGGCAAGATCGTAAGGGTCGATGGTCGAACGGGCACCGATGCGGGTCATTCCCACCAGGACGGCGGAGCCGCCGGGGGCAAGCAGACCAGGCAGGGTTTCGATCACCTTCTCATTGCCGATGGCTTCGAAGGCGAAGTCAACGCCGCCCAGATGATCGTTCACGTAGGCAGTGAGGTCGGTGTCCCGGGGATCGATCGTGATGGTCGCGCCGAGCTCGGCGGCCTTGGCTCGTTTCTCGGGGGAGAAGTCAACGGCGACGATGGGGTGCGCCCCTGCGAGCTTGAGACCCATCACCACGGAGAGGCCGACCCCGCCGCAGCCGATGACCACGGCGGACGCCCCGGCCGGTACCCGCGCGGTGTTGAGTACGGCGCCGACTCCGGTAGTCACCGAGCAGCCCAGCAAGGCACCGACTGCAAACGGCAGGTCGTCGTCGACCTTGACAGCGGCAGTTTCCGGGACCACCACCTGCGGTGCGAACGTACCCAGGCCGAGGTAAGGCCACAAGTCCTTCCCCTGGTCATCGGTGAAGGGTGTGGTCCCGTCTGGCAGGGTGTTATCCAGTGCGGTGGTACCGGTACACAGCCAGCCCCGCCCGGCAGCGCAATTGCTGCAGCGCATGCAGGGGGCGAACCATGAAAGTACAACGTGGTCGCCAGGCTGCACAGTCGTCACGCCGGGTCCGATTTCGTCAACGACCCCCGCGGCTTCGTGGCCGAGGACGAGAGGCTGCTCGGCCGGCCAGTCTCCATTGACGATGTGCAGGTCCGAGTGGCAGACCCCGGTCGCACGGATACTAACCCCGACCTGTCCGGGACCGGGAGCTGAAACGTGGACGGGCTCTTGGCCGACACCTGATCCGGGGCGGAAAGTCGTGGCATGTTTGACGGTCATTTGTGGTCTCCTTCAGGATCTTTGGAAGCGAGGTGTTCATCGCTTCGACGTCGTTCCGTTTCTTCTGCGGTGAGGTCGAGTGAGCGACCCATAAGTAGATAGGCCACCGAGGTCACGGCAAGACCGATCAGCCAGGCGATGTCGACGTCTCCCAGAGCGGCGGCAGCGGGACCGACATAGCTCCAGCCGCCGATGGTGGGCAGAACCATGAACGGAACTTCGGCCAGTAGCCCGATTCCGAAGGCAGTCAACCCGCGCCATCCCCAGGCTCCATAGATGCCATTGGGCGTGAAGAGGTCGGCGATGGCGTAATGACCCTTACGGACTATGAAGAAGTCGACGAGATTCGTCGCCGTCCAAGGCACCAGGATGTAGAGCATCAGGGTCAGCGCCGAGAATACGGTCGCGACCGCACCCGAGTTGATTGACGAGGCGATGAGGTACCACGCCAGGGCGAGTACCAGAATAGTCACGACCCGCGCGGTTGTCTTCGGTTTGATCGGACGCACGGAGTCGATCGTGGTCAACACAGTGAGGGCTCCGCCGTAGGCGTTCATGCCCATTGTGGCGGTCAGGGCCAGGGCCGACAGCAGCGCCGCGGCGTCACCCAGAGGGGCAAAGATGGTGTTCCCGGCAGTCTGCAGCCCGGCGAGCCCATCGGTGGCGCCGAGCGCGATGGTCAGCCACGCACCGAGGGCGATAAGCCAGATGGCCGAGGACGAGGCGCCAAAGAAGACAGCTGCGATTACGGATCGCGCCGAAGTGTTGGTGGGCAGGTAGCGCGAATAGTCGGAGACGTAAGGGGCGTAGGTTATGTTGTACGCCGCGCATGCGGCGAACTGGGCCATGAATCCCTGCCAGCTGAAGCCGTATTGAGTCGCGTCCCAGGTTCCGCCGGCGGCGCCTGCGATGACGCCGATCGTGAGGATCGTCATCACCGGAAGCGAGATGTAGAGCAGGATGCGGAATGCCTTGTGAAGCCAGTCGTGACCGAAGATCGCCAATCCCGCACCGGCGACTGTCGCGAGGACGGCGATGAGGGTCGGGTCCCATCCGAACGAACTACCGAGGCCCTCGCTGAGTAGGACCGTGTCGGCCACATTGAACGCCATGTAGGTGAAGAGCGTAGCCAGTAGCGGGACGATCACTCCGCGGTAACCGAACTGTGCCCGCGACTGGATCAACTGCGGCAGTCCCATGGTCGGCCCTTGCGAGGCATGGAAGGCCATGAAGACAGTACCGACGGCGATGCCAAGTACGCTGGCGACGATTGTCCATCCCAGCGACAGTCCCATGGACGGTCCGATGAACCCGATCGGAATGGAGAAGTACTGGAAGTTTCCAAGGAACCACAACGGGCCCTGGTGCCACAGTTTCCCGCGACGTTCGTTTTCGGGAACCCAGTCGATCGACCGAACCTCGATCAGCGGGGCGGCTGTTTTGCCTGTCTCGGGCGGGATATGGCTCATAACTTTCCTTTGGACGAGGCACGGATTTGGAGGGCAAGCGGTATCTGACCGAGCGACCGGAGTCCCAGCGCCGCGACCCGTCGGGCGAGAGGCGCTGCTGACTCGAATGTTTCGCAGAGCGGCAGATTTGTTCTCTCGATAATATGGCGCAGATCACTCTAAACCAAATGATATTTGGTAACGGTAGAATAACGAACGCCCTCCAAGCGGCCCACTGCCCGCGGACTGCAATACTCGGTACATGGCCAGGCCTCGAACCCAACTCTTGTCGCGCGAGATCATTCTGGATGCAGCCCTGGAACTGATCAGAACGCAGCACGACTTCACCATCGTCGGCATCGGCAAGCACCTGGGCGTCAATCCCTCTTCGCTGTACCACCACATCAGCGGCGGCAAGGACGAGATCATCAACGCGCTCCGCGAGAGGATCTACAAGAATATCGACTTGCGTTCACTGCAGACACGCAGTCCGAGCTGGCAATCGAAGCTCGCGGCCTGGGTTCGGGCCTACCGGGAAGCCGTCGCGCAAAATCCCGCCGCCATCCCCATCCTGATCGGCCAATCCGTTGACGACGCCCCGACCCTCGCCATCTACGAGGCCCTGGCTTCAATCCTGAGCGAGGCTGCCATCCCCGAGGACCAGCACCTGGGAGTCATCTCGATGCTCGACTCTCTGGTGTTCGGCTCTGCGATCGATGCCGGCTCCCCAGAACCGTTATGGGACACAACCGCGGAAGGGCAACCCAACCTTCACCGGGCTGTCGCCATGACCCGCACTCCCGACCGGGTTACTTCCGGCCTGGAGATGGGCATTCAGGCAGCCGTCTCCTACATCGAACGGCTGGTCGAAGAATCTTCGACCGCCACCACTGATTTCGAAGCTGCCGATCGCGGACGGTAGCCGGCGTCGGGAGCCAACTGCCGGCGGCTGCCGAGATGTGCTGGCCCGCCGGCTACCGCCACGCGTGAGCAGGCGGCTATTTCCGCCTCTCAGTCGTTGACGAGCTGGAGGGCGCCAGCTGCGCTGAGCTGGCCGGCAAACCCGACGGCTGCGTCGGTGAGCTCAGCCTCGGCAACCTTGCGCGTGCCGTCAACATCGCCGTTGAGGACAGTCGGGGCGAAACGGACATGAATCGCATCCTCGATGCCCACGAAGTTCAGCCAGTCAGCGAAGAATGTGCTGCTGAAATCAGAACCGAAGGCGGCCGGAACGCCAGGGGCGTAAACACCGCTGGTATGGATGGCGAGAGCCTGTTTGCCCTCCAGCAGGCCGCGATAGCCCTTTTCCGGGTCGAAACCAAAGCTCCAACCAGGCTGGGTAATGATGTCGATCCACTGCTTCAGGACGTAGGGAACACCTGCATTCCACATCGGGATGTTAAAGACGTAGGCATCGGCAGCAGCGAACTGGTCGAAGACTGCACGGGCTGATTCCCACGCGGCGACCTGCTCCGGCGTCTGTTCCTGGCCGGAGAAAACAGCCATCTTGGCAGCCGCTGCAGTACGGCCGAAAACGGGCAGCGCGCCATCGCTGAACAGGTCCAGAGTCTCCAGGTCGAAACTCTGAGCACCGGCAGCCTGGACGGAATCGATGAAATGCCGGGCCAACCGCAAGGAGTCGCTATTGGCATAACGGGGAGAGGCATTGACGTGGAGAATCGTAGGCATGGGGCTTCCTTTCAAAGATCTGCTAACGGAGCACTTTGTGCCCCGTTTTCGATCCTGACCTAGACTTCCACGCTGCGTAAGAAGGCACTATTTACTGCCCAGGGCACTTCAAGGTGCCTTCCAAGCAAGGTCTTCGAACCCGCCAAAGGGGCCGTAGGATTTCTTCCTGTGGAACAACCCGGCGCAGGTGTGGAACGCCAAGCCGCTGTAATATCACCCCCAAAGTATGCTGGGCTCCACGAACCGATTGAATGAGAAGAGTATTGGGGAAATGACCCTCACGGCTGAAAAGAAGCGTCAGGCAGCACAGCAGCAATACAATGCCTTATTGGACCTTTGCCCGGCACGCCAGCTGCTAGAGGCCATCAGCAGCAAATGGGTGGCGCTGGTAATGCTCGCCTTGATGGATGGGCAGCAGCGCCACAGTGACCTCCGCAAGAAGATTCCGGGTGCCAGCCAGAAGATGCTCACTTCCACGCTACGTTCGCTGGAACGTGACGGCCTGGTTTCCCGGCGCGTCACGGCGTCAGTTCCCGTGCGCACAGATTACGAGCTCACGCCCCGCGGACACTCGCTTCTCCGCATCGTATTTGAAATGAAGGAATGGGCCGAGGAGAACATGGATGACGTGGCCGCCTCCCGCATGGAGCATGACAGGCAAAAGCTCGCCTTCAACTAGCCCCCGAAACTCCGGTCTGCATCTGTTTTGCCTGCATCAGTTCTCCTGCATCACGCCGGCAAAATTACCGCGAGTTTCGCGGCTGGCGCTTCTCCTTTCTCCGGTTCCCTAGTTCTCCGGAGGCTGCTCCGCCCGCTCACGCGCCCGTTCCGCCTTGCTCAGCGCCTCGGTCTCATCACGGCGAATCCGCTTCCGTTCCTGCTCAGCTGAACGCAGATCCCGCTCGACCGTCTCGATGTCGCGTTCGACGTCGCGAATTCGGTCCCGAAGATCGTCGAGCTCGCCTGTCAGCCGATCTCGACGCGCGGCAGTGTCTTCGATCCTTCGTTCGGCTTCCAGGCCATCCGCGGACAGCCGTTCCGCCTCCCGCTCGGCGTGCTCTGCCTCGCGCCGGGCTGCCTTCTGCCTCTCGGCGTCCTTCCGCTCGGCTTCGGCCCGGCTGTGTTTCTTCTGCTGGACGCTCTTGCGGGCTCCGGACTTCTTGTCATTGCCCCGACGTGAGGCCGCCTTCGATTCTGCGGTTCCGGAAAGCGGCCCGATCATCTCCGGCAGGGCAACGGATCCGGAGAGATCCACGGGCTCCAGGCCGGTGGCGGACAGCGTCCGTGTCAGCCACCCGCTGCGGACCGC